>CAZPEY010000013.1:21524-34233 GCA_964585665.1 uncultured Polyangiaceae bacterium
GCTTCGCCGAGGATCGCATCGACCGGGTTGGCCTCGCAGGCGACGACGGTCTCGACATCGATCGCCAGCTTTGCAGCGGCCCGCTCGAGGCGGAGCCCGCGCATGGCGTACTGCTCGCTCTCCAGCGTGAACGGCAGTGACCAGTTCGGGTCGAGCATCGGCCCCGGCGGGATCGGCGCCATGCTGTGCAGCGCCACGACGTGCGCGTGCAAGAAGCTGGCGAACTCGGCCGCCGTCCGCAGCACCGGGGTGTCGGTCTCGGCCAGATCGGTCGCCACGACGATCTCCTCATGCGAGGTCGCCGCGCGCGCCACGAGCACCGGCACATCCGCGATGTGGGCGAGCTTGATCACCAGGTTGCCGAAGGCGCCGGGCTGCGGCGGGATGACGATGAGATCGGGGCGAAGATCGACGGCCTGGCGCGCCACCGTGTCGAGGAATGGACCCACCTGCACATCGACCTGCTGTTCGGGCAGCATGTCGCCCAGCGCCTCGTGAATCCACGCCTGCGTGGCGATCTCGGGGCTCTGCGCCATGTCGGGGACTCGATAGGTGTCGAGCCCGCTCATGCGGGCGAAGAACGGTCCGAGCTGCTTGGGCTCCGGGAGCACCCTCTCGATGAACAGATCGGCATCGAGGAGAAGCGCGATCGCGTAGGCGCGCCGCAAGCTCTCGGTCGGGCGCGCTTCCCCAGGAAGAGCGAACAGGATCCGCCGACGCTTCGCGGCTGCCACCAGATCCCCGTCGGCCGCGAGCTCAATCTCTTGATTGCTCATGGTCACACCCCCAACCATCAGTTTTTGCGCCAATCGATATGTTCGCTAGAACGAAAGTTTGACAATATCTGTTGGGAAAACAGACGAACCGATGGACTGGCTCAACTACCACCACCTCTACTACTTCTCGATCATCGCCCAGGAGGGCGGCGTCACGCCCGCAGCGCGGCAGCTGCGGATCAGCCACTCGACTCTGAGCACCCAGCTCCGGACGCTCGAGTCGCACCTCGGGGCGCCGCTGTTCGAGCGCCAGGGCAAGCGCCTCGTGTTGACGGCGCTCGGCGTCGAGACGGCGGGGTATGCTGCTGACATCTTCCGCCTCGGACGGGAGCTCCTCGACGTCGCGCAGGGGCGCCGCCACGCGGGGCGCGAGGTGCTGCGGATCGGCGTCGTCGCGTCGATTCCGAAGACGATGGCGCAGCACCTGCTCGCGCCCGCGATCGATGCCGAGGAGGAGGGGACGACCTACGTGCGACAGGACGCGTCCGCCAGGCTGATCGAGGCGCTCGACGCGGGGCAGCTCCACGTCGTGCTCACGAACGATCTTGCAGCGACCTCGATGGCCCGCCGCCTCCACGCCCACCTGCTCGGTGAGGCGGCGATCATGCTCTATGCGCGCCCCGACCTGGCACGCGCGCTCAAGCGGCGCTTCCCGGCGAGCTTGCACGGCGCGCCGCTGGTGTTGCCGCCGCTCGAGTCGCCCCTGCGTCGACGCCTCGACGAGTGGTTCGCGGAGCGGCATGTCGAGGTCGCGGTGCGGGCCGAGATCGAGGACGCCGGCCTCTTGCGCGCGTTCGGTGGCGCCGGTCGCGGCGTGATCCCGGTGCGCGCCGCGCTGCGAACCGAGGTCGAAGATCTGCGCAACCTCCAGCTCGTCGGCCGGTGCAGCGGCGTTCGTGAGCGCTACTACGCCATCACGACGGATCGCCGCCTGACCCACCCCGCCGTCGCCGCGCTGGTCGAGAGCGCCCGTGGGGAGCTGCACCCGCCGATCACGGCGCTGCCGACCCGCTTGCGCAGCAGCCCTCTGGCCGGCCCGCGGCGCCCTCGTACGAGAACCTGACCCTCCAGCTCTGTTGCCCGGCAGGCTACGAAGAGCGCTCTCTGGTTGCCCGTCTCACCACACGCGGCGGCGCGTGGTCACGGATTTCGCACCCCTGCGTCTCGGCACGGCGGCTGCTCTTCCTCGGCGCAACCGCGCCCAAGAGGATGGCGCAAGGAAGAGAGACAGAACAGATGCGAAAGAACGGATTTGGAATTCTGGCAGCACTTGGCGCCGCGGCGCTGGCAATTGGTGGGTGCGGCGATGCGAGCGCCCCGACGGCCGAGGCGGCAAGCCAGGCGCAGTACGTCCCGATCGACGACTCACATGTCGAGCACTACGATGCCCCGAGCACCACGGTGACCTCGATCAACCTCTCGGGCAAGGTGCTCTTCGACGACGCACGCGACTACGGACGGTTTGGTCTTCGCAAGACGGAGGCGGGCGTGTCGGGGACTCACCGCAACCTCACGGCCAACCCCTCGGCCGCCAACCTGCTCGGCCTGCGCGAAGCCACCGTCGAGATTCTCGAGATCGACCGCAACTTCAACATCGACGAGGCGGACTGCTCTCCCGAACAGGTCGTCGCCACGACGACGGTCGGAGAGGACGGCAGCTGGAGCGTCTCGTTGCCGAGCGTGATCGATCCGTGCGGCTCGGACGACGATGGCAGCGGCAAGGTGTTGCTCGCCGTCAAGGTCTCGCTGCGCTACTGCGATTCCAACCGCTGCTTCTCGGTGCGCGATCCTTCGTCGGGAGTCTCGGATCTGGCGATGACCCCTTGGTACCTCTATCACCAGAACGCCGGGCTGACCAATCCCAAGACGATTGGTTCGGGTACGACGCTGAACATGGCGAAGATCCTCTTCGAGGACACCGCAACCGTTCGCGACCTCGCCTGCACGAAGTCGATCAAGGGAACGTGCCAAGACTCGATCGAGACGGACATCCGTCACGAGGCGGCGATGATCTTCTCGGGCCTCGTCGACGTGACGCGCAAGTTTCACGTTCAGTACGCGTGGCCGTTTCAGAAGCCGGAGTATGGCGAAGTGTTCGTTCGGTTCCCGTCGACGGTCGACAACAGCGCGACGTATGGCACGAACCTGATCCGGATCATCCAAGGACAGCTCAAGAAGGGGTGGGTTCCCCTGCACGAGTATGGACATGTGCTGAACGCGCGCGTCGCCAGCTTCGCGAGCGCCAGACTCAATGAGGGCTACAATCGCATCCCTTGCGGCGTCAACTTCGCCCTCTCTCCGAGCGATGAGGCGTACCTGACCGGCTTTGTCCTCGACACGGTCGAAGAGTGCGACAGCTGGAGTCGCGATGGCCAGCTCGAGTGGTCGACCTCGGCCTTCGACGAGGGTTTCGCCGACTTCGTGGCGCACGTGACGCTCGAGGGGCTGACGGCGGACGAGGCCGAAGTGCAGTATCGGTTGGGCTGCGGGGAGGCCGCCTTCGACGACAACGCCGAGCCGGAGTCGGTGCCGAGCGACACGATCTCGGGCTTCGGCCGCAACCTGGTGCTGGGCTGCGGCGAGCTCGGTGCCGGATGCGTCGACGGCAAGAGCTATCCCACCAACGTCGCGCGCGCTCTGTGTGACATGTTCGATGCGCGCCAGGACGACGACGACGACCGCGTGGGCGCGGGTGATCAGCTCAACCTTTCGGCGCTCGACATCTACGAGATGATGAGCGGCGCCTTCTATGACCTCGGGGAATCGAGCGTGAAGAACCACGGCTTCGACGTCTGCGATCTGGTCACCTACTACGTCGATCAGCCAAGCGTCGATCGCATCCAGCTGCGCGGAACGCTGCGCAACAACGGCTTCGACTGCGATCTCTAGCGCCACGCTCTCGGCCGCCTCGCCATCCCCCGGTCCTCCCTCTCCCTCCACATTGACGCCCGCCCAGCCCCAGGGATCATCGGGGGTTGAAGTTGCTTCTCCGTTGCCGTTACTCTGCTGACCCAAGATGACCGGCGGTACCGAGTGGATGATCGATGCGTACGGGTGCGCGCCGTCGCGGTTGGCGAGCCTCGACGAGATCGAGGCGCTGCTGCAGCTCGTCGTCGAGCAGGCCGGCCTCAACGTCGTGTCGCGCGCGGCGCACGCCTTTCCGTCGCCGGGCGGGGTCACCGCGATGTATCTCCTGTCCGAGTCCCACCTCACGATCCACACCTTCCCCGAGGCGGGTCTGGCGACGATCAACCTCTACTGCTGCCGGCCACGGCCCGAGCTCGACTGGTCGGCGCTCTGCCGGCGGGCGCTGGGCGCCGCTGACGTGACGGTTCGGCGCGCGGCGCGCGGCGCCGAGCTCGCGAGCAGCAAGGTCGCCTGATGAAGGTCCAGTGCCCGGAGTGCGGCGCCGACGTCGAGTTTCGTTTCGACGACTCGATGGTGCGCGTCTGCAAGTACTGCCGTGCCGCCGTCGCGCGCACCGACCGCGGGGTCGAGTCGCTCGGCAAGCTCGCCGACCTGGTGCCCATGGAGTCGGCGTTCAAGCTGTTCGCCGACGGCAAGTACGGGACGCTGTCCTTCACCATCGTCGGCAAGGCGCAGATCCAGCACTCTGCCGGCGGCCTGTGGCAGGAATGGTACGCCCGCTTCGGCAACGGCTCCTGGGGCTGGATCGCCGAGCACCAGGGTCGTGTCTCCGTCGCCTTCGAGCAGCCCGACGCCAAGGGCGCGCCCCACGACCGCCTCAAGGTCGGCGGCAAGCTGACCCTCGGCAAGAGCGAGTTCACCGTCGGCGAGATCGGCGTCGCCAAGTACGTCGCCGCGGAGGGCGAGCTGCCCTACCGGCTCGACCCCGGGGCGCAGTTCGCGTTCGCCGATCTGTCCGATGGCCTCGGCGGCTTCGCGACCCTCGACTACGGCGATCCAAATCGACTCGCTGTCGAGCCGTCCGTGTACGTCGGGACGTGGACGACGATCGGCGAGCTCGGCCTGCGCGGCGGCGAGGAGCCGACCGGGGCGTCTCCGTCGACGAAGGCCAAGACGCTCGCCTGTCCGGAGTGTGGCGGCAACGTGCCGCTGCGCGTACCCGATCAGACGCTGCGCGTCGCCTGCCCGTTCTGCACACAGCTCATCTCGACGGAGAACGGCGTCTTCGAGCTGCTCGGCAAGCTCAAGACCAAGCCGCAGCTCGAGATCCCTCTCGGCACCAAGGTGACGCTGTCCCAGGGAGAGTTCATCGTCGTCGGCTACCTCAAGCGCTCGGCGTTCATCGACTCGACCTGGTATCCCTTCGAGGAGTATCTGCTGCACAGCGCGACCCTGGGCTTCCGCTGGCTGGTCTGCTCCGACGGTCACTGGAGCTACGTCGAGCCCGTCGACCCCGGCGCCGTCGAGATCCTGCCGACCGGGGAGCGCTATCGCGGCGTGATGTTCAAGTCGTTTCAGTCGTGCACGCTGCGCGTCGACGAGGTGTGGGGCGAGCTCTACTGGCGGGTCAAGACCGGGGATCGCTCGCGCACGCAGGACTCGATCGCACCGCCCGCGATGCTGTCGCGGGAGACCGAGGCGCGCGAGATCAACGTCAGCCTCTGCAGCTACCTGACGATCGACGAGGTCCGCAAGGCCACCGGCCAGCCGATCATCGACGCAAGGGTCGGCGTCGGCCCGAACCAGCCGCCGCGCTTCGTCGGACTTGGCAAGCTGGTCTGGCAGCTGCTGCTCGCAGTCTTCGTGCTTGGCATCGGATCGTGCCTGACGGCGGGCGAGCGCACGGTGCAGACGTTCCTGCTCAACGTACCGCCAGGCAAGCCGCCAGCCCCGACGGAGATGCCAGCCGGGGCGACGCCCGACGACGTGCCCGGCAATGTCTTCTTCAGCGAACCTTTCGACATCCAGGGCGGCAAGAACATCGACTTCTCGTTCAGCGCCCCCGTCGACAACAACTGGATGTACATCGCCGTCGACCTGTTCGACGAGAGCACCGGCGCCTTCGTCACGATCGACAAGGAGATCGAGTACTACCACGGCGTGTCGGGCGGCGAGAGCTGGTCGGAGGGCAGCCGCAGCGGCTCGACGACGATCGCGCCGATCAAGGGAGGACGCTACGTCGCCCGCGTCGAGGCTACGCACGGCGCCCCCACCGCGATGGATGCACGCCTGACGATCCGGCAGGACGTGTTCCGCGGCACCTGGTTCGCCACCGTCCTCTCGCTGCTCGGGGTGCTGCTGATCACCGCCCTGGTGGTGCGCGGCAAGTACGAGGAGAAGCGCATGTCGAACAGCGGCCACTACGGCCCACCTGCCGACGAGAAACCCAAGAAGGGAGCCAGCCATGGCTGATCCAAAGGCCGGGCCGATGAATCCGCTCGTCCCGCTCCCGGTGCGCGGCCGCGACACGCGCATCGTCGCCGGATTCGGCATCGCGATCGTCGCTGGCTACGCCTTGCAGCTCGTCACCAAGTGGGAGCCGATCAGCCCGCAGCGGGATGAGCTCCCGGCGAGCGTTCGCAGCTCGCCCGGTGGTTATCGTTCTTATCACTTCTGGCACAGCGGCTTTCACGGAGGAAAGTAATGAAGCTCGAAGCGCTTTCGCAGGCAGCGGTCTCGACGCTGGTGTTCTCGGTCATCGGCATCGTGGTCTTCCTCGCCGCTTTCTGGCTGATCACCAAGGTGACGCCGTTCTCGATCCGCAAGGAGATCGAGGAAGATCAGAACACCTCGCTCGGCATCATCATCGGCAGCGTGATCATCGGCATCGCGCTGATCATCTCGGCCGCCATCCACGGCTGACGTCGTGTCCACCGCGCCGGAGCGCCTGCCCCTCTCGGCGACGGCGCTCTATCTCAACGTCTTCATCGTCGCGATCTGCGGGCTCGTCTACGAGCTGATCGCCGGCACGCTCGGCAGCTATCTGCTCGGCGATTCGGTGACGCAGTTCTCGCTCGTCATCGGCCTGTATCTGTCGGCGATGGGCTTCGGCGCGTGGCTGTCGCGCCGCATCGAGACGCGGCTCGCGGAGCGCTTCCTCGAGGTCGAGCTCGCGGTCGCGCTCGTCGGTGGCTGCTCGGCGCCGGTGCTCTTCCTCGCCTTCGCGCAGGTCACCAACTTCCAGATCTTGCTGCTCGCGATGGTGTTCGCGATCGGCACGCTCGTCGGGCTCGAGATCCCGCTGTTGATGAACCTGCTCGAGGGGCGCATCCGCTTCCGCGATCTCGTCTCGCGCGTCTTGACCTTCGACTACATCGGCGCGCTCGTCGCCTCGCTGGTGTTTCCGCTGCTCTTGATGCCCAAGCTCGGCCTGGTGCGCAGCTCGTTCCTCGTCGGGGTGGCCAACGCCGCCGTGGCGATGTGGGGGACGTTCATCCTGCGCGAGGAGATCGGGCGGCGGGTGTGGAGCATCCGCGTCCGCGCCGCGCTGCTGATGGTCGGGCTCGCCGCCGGGATCGTGTTCGCGGACGCGCTGACCACGCGCGCCGAGGACGAGAAGTACGCCGACCCGGTCGTCTACGCCAAGACCTCGAGCTACCAGCGCATCATCGTCACGCGCGGCCGCTCGGGCTTCCAGCTCTTCCTCAACGGCAACCTGCAGTTCGCCTCGGCCGACGAGTATCGCTACCACGAGTCGCTCGTCCACCCGGCGATGGTCTCGACGGAGAAACCGCCCAGCCGCGTGCTCATCCTGGGCGGTGGCGACGGTCTGGCGCTGCGCGAGGTGCTCGCTCACCCGAGCGTCACGAACGTCACCCTCGTCGATCTCGATCCGGCCATGACCAGGCTGGCCCAGTCGTTCTCGGCCCTCGCCGAGCTCGGGAAGCACTCCCTCACCGATCCGCGCGTCACCGTCGTCAACGACGACGCGATGGTGTGGCTCGCCGAGAAGCCCGGCCAGTTTGACGTCATCCTCGTCGACTTCCCCGACCCCAACACGTTCGCGCTCGGCAAGCTCTACACCAAGCTCTTCTATCGACGGCTCGCCGCGCACCTCGCTCCTGGCGGCGCGGTCGCGGTGCAGGCAACCTCTCCCCTCTTCGCGCGCAAGTCGTACTGGTGCGTCGTCGCCACGATGCGCGCCGCGGGGTTCTCGACGGCGCCCTATCACGTCGCGGTGCCGTCGTTCGGCGAGTGGGGCTTCGTGCTCGCCAAGGCGACGCCGATCGCGACTCCGACCAAGGTGCCGGCGCTGCCGTTGCGCTTCCTCAGCGATGCGGCGATGGCGGCGATGTTCACCTTCCCGACCGACATGGCCGAGCTGCCCGTCGAGATCAACCGCCTCGATAACCAGGCGCTGGTGCGCTACTACGAGCGCGAATGGCGCAAGTGGGACTAGAGCGCCCCTTCCGCACAGAGCAGGGAGCTCTGGCGCTGTCCCGTCGAGAGTTCGTGACGTTGTTGCTCGGCGCACCGGTCGCCGCCGCCTGCGCCCGCCGGGCTCGCCCCCCGCTGCCACCCGGCGTCCTCGTCGACACTGGCATGCGACGGGGCCACGAGGCGCTGCGCGATCGCAAGACGCTCCCGAGCGGCGGACCGAGCGAGCGCCACCGGGTCGTCGTGATCGGCGCAGGCGCCGCGGGCCTGTCTGCCGCGTGGGCGCTGCGCCGCGCCGGCATTCAAGACGTCGTCGTCGTCGAGCACTGCGATACGGTCGGCGGCACTGCGCGGGGCGACGCGACGACCGCGCTGCCGCACCCGTGGGGCGCGCACTACATCGTCGCGCCGATGCGCGAGCAGACCGAGCTGGTCGCGCTCCTCGCCGAGATGAAGGCGATCGAGGGCACGGCCGCCGACGGTACGCCGATCGTCGACGAGGCGCTGCGCTGCCGCGAGCCGGAGGAGCGCGTCTACTACCGCGGGCGCTGGTACGACGGCCTGTATCTCTACGCCGGCGCCGACGCCGAGGAGCGCCGCCAGTTCAACGCCTTCCGCACGCGCATCGATCAGTTCGCGGCGATGCGCGACGCCGCCGGGCGGCGCGCCTTTTCGATCCCCGTCGACCAGAGCAGCACGAGCGAGGAGCTGCTGGCGCTCGATCGCATCTCGTTCGCGACGTGGCTCGACCAGCAGCAGCTGCGGTCGCCCCGCCTGCGCTGGCTCGCCGACTACGCCTGCCGGGACGACTTCTGTCTGTTCGCCAAGGACACCTCGGCCTGGGCCGGCATCTTCTATTTTGCGGCTCGTCAGAAGCTGGGTGGCCACCTCGCGCAGTCCGTCGTCACCTGGCCCGACGGGAACGGGGCGCTCGTCGCGTACCTCGCCAAGCAGGTCGACGTGCGCCTGCAGACGACGGCGATCGCGATCGAGCCCCGTACCGACGGCGTCGTCGTCCAGACGATCGGCCCCAAGGGCGTCATGTCCCTGCACGCCGAGCGCGTGATCTGCGCGCTGCCCCAGTTCGTCGCCCGCCACTTGATCGCAGGGCTGGCAGCGCGCGGCGCCGACGATCCGCTCGACTACGGAGCCTGGGCGGTGGCCAACCTGCACCTCCGCGCTCGCCCCGAGAAGCGCGCCGGCGACGCGCCGCCCGCCTGGGACAACGTCCTCTACGACTCGAAGAGCCTCGGCTACGTCGTCGCCACCCACCAGGCGGGGCGCGACACCGGTCCGTCGGTGTGGACCTGGTACTACCCGTTCTGCGAGCTCGATAGCAAGGCGGCCCGCAAGGCGATCGTCGACGCCGGGCAGGCCGAGTGGGCCGAGGTCGCGCTCGCTGATCTCGAGCGGGCGCACCCCGATCTCCGTGCCCTGGTCGAGCGGATCGACGTCGCCTTCTGGGGGCACGGCATGATCCGGCCGCGCGTCGGCGCGCTGTGGAGCGTCGGTCGCCGTCGACGCGCGCAGCCGCTCGATCGAGTGCACTTCGCGAACACCGACCTGTCGGGAGTGGCGCTCTTCGAGGAGGCGTTCTCCCACGGCAACCGCGCGGCCCGCGAGGTTGCCGTGCAGCTCGGCGCAGCGTCTCGATGAGCAGCGCCACCGTTGCCCGTCCGCAGGCATGGATCTTCTCACGCGCGCTCGATCTGCTCGCCTTTAGCGGCACCGCGCTCGCGTCGCTCCTCTTGCTCACCTTGGGATCCGTCGGCAGCGAGGGGAGCGCGGGCAAGGACGCGCCCGAGTGGAGCTGGATCCTGGGGGTGCTCTTCGTCGACGTGGCACACGTCTGGTCGACGATCTTCGTCACCTACTGGGATCGCTTCGAGCGCCGCCGCCGCCCGCTGCTCTACGCCGCGACACCGATCGCGTGCTACGCGCTCGCCTTCGTCCTCCACCAACAGGGGGCGCTGATCTTCTGGCGCGTGGTGGCCTATCTGGCCGCGTTCCATTTCGTTCGCCAGCAGTATGGGTGGCTCATGCTCTACCGGGCGCGCGCCGGCGAACACGAGCGCCTGGGCCGCTTCCTCGACGGTGCGCTGATCTACGCGACGATGCTCTACCCGCTCCTCCACTGGCACGCGCATCTGCCGCGGCGCTTCTGGTGGATGAAGGAGCACGACTTCATCACTGGCCTGCCGAAGAGCGTCGTGCCGGTCGCCGCGGCGATCTACGCGGTGCTCGCGGTGATCTACGCGCTCCGCGCCGTCGCGGCAGCGCGCCGTGGGCCGATCACCTGGGGCAAGCACCTGCTGGTGGTCACCACCGCGCTCTGCTGGTACGTCGGCATCGTCGGCACCAACAGCGACTACGCCTTCACGGTCACCAACGTCTTCATCCACGGCGTGCCGTACCTGGTGCTGGTGTTCGTCTACGGGCGCCGCGCAGCGACGCTGCCCGAGTCGAGCCGAGGACCGGGGGCAGCGATCCTGCGCCACGGCGCGATCGCGTTCCTAGCGACCTTGTGGGTGATCGCCTACGTCGAGGAGCTGCTCTGGGATCGGACCCTCTGGCACGAGCGCACCTACCTCTTCGGGGGTAGCGAGAGCGGCGGCCTGCTCGCCGAGCACGCCTGGTGGATCGCGCCGCTGCTCGTCACGCCGCAGCTGGTCCACTACACCCTCGACGCCTTCCTCTGGAAGCGCAGCAACCCGCGGCTGGGTCGCCTGCTCGAACGCTCGTAGCGCACCGCGAGCCAAAATTGTTCGTGCAACGATCGGGGCAACGCGGTGTCCTTCGGGCGATGCGCCCCTCCGTCGTCGCTCTCTTCGCCGCCTGGCTGCTCGTCAGCGGTTGCCGGGTCGGCGGAGCCGCTGACGGCGTCGACGCGCGGCTCATCGACCACGACGCCTCGACGGCGCCCGATGCCGAGCCCCCCGCCGACGGCTCGCCAGTCGCGGTCCTCGACGCCGACGCCAGCACAGGCGATCTCGCCGCGCCCGCCTCCTCCCTCGACCCGATTCCCGTCGATACCGTCGCCTGCGAGCACCCCGAGTACTGGCCTCTCCAGCTCGCGTCCGCGACCTACCCGGTGCTCGTCCACTATCGCGAGCCCGCCGAGCAGCACGAGGCCGAGCGGGTCCTCGCGTACGTCGAGCACGCCTGGCAGCTCGAGGTCGACGTGATCGGCTTCCGGCCGCCTCGCCCCGACGAGGGAGCCTGCGGCCCCGACGATCGCTTCGATGTGTTCGTCTGGCGCGACAAGGAGGAGTGCTTCGTCGACGTCATCGCCGACGATCCGAGCACGCCGTACGACGATCGCCTGGCGTTCCTCGTCGTCGATCCGTACGGCCCGTACGGCGGCGACCTGCTGGCCGCGACGGTGGCGCACGAGCTCAACCACGCCTGCCAGTCCGCCGACGACTGGGAGGATGCGCCCGCGATCTACGAGATGACCTCGGTCCTGATGGAGGAGGCGGTCTACGGCGACGACAACGGCTACCAGCAGCTTTCCCAGGACTTCCAGGATCGGCCCGACTGGTCAATCGATCGGGACGATCAGTACAAGACCTGGTTCATGTACGGGGCGGCGCTGTACCTCATGTACCTTCGAGATCGCTTCTTCGACGGCGGCTACACGTTCGCCGCGCAAATGTGGTTGGCGATGCGCAACCCGGCCGGCGACAACGAGCCCGACTTCGCCGATGCGATCGACGGCCTGCTTCAGCCGTTCGGCACGAAGTTCGTCGAGACGGTCCCCGAGTTCGCGCGCTGGCGCTGGTTCACCGGTGCGCACGCGGACGGCGCCCACCTCGCAGAGGGAGCCGCCTTGCCGTCGGTCAAGCAGATGGGCAGCTACCGCGTCGACAAGTCGCGAAGCATCGCGCTCACGCCAGCGCCCATGCTGCTCGGCACGAGCTACGTCGAGCTCTATCGCCAGCCCGGCGATGCAGCGAGCGTCAAGGTCTCGCTCGCCGGCGCCGCGACCGACTGTCGCTGGGTCGTGCAGGCGGTGCCGGGCGTCGACGGGAGCTCCGACGGCGAGACGCTCGACCTGTCGAGTGGCAGCGCCACTATCACCTTCGGTGGCGACGGACGCCGAACGCTCGTTCTTACCGCGCTGCCGCTCGACGCCTACGATCCCGATCTGCGCGACGACAGCCGCTACGACTTGACGCTCCTCGTCAAACCCTGATCGGTCACTTCATGGCCCGACCACCGTCGCCGCTATTGCTGCGGGCGTCGGCGCTTCGTATAACCCTCGCCCATGGAGCCGATTGATTTCCAGACGCATCCCTCCCGGTACCGTCATTGGCGACTCGAGCTCCCGACCGGAGACGACAAGGTCGCTCGCCTCCTCATGCAGGTGGACGAGGCCGCCGCGCTCCGTCCCGGCTATCAGCTCAAGCTCAACTCGTACGATCTCTCCGTCGACATCGAGCTCGCCGACGCGATCGAGCGGCTGCGCTTCGAGCACCCCGAGGTCAAGGTGGTGGTGGTCACCTCGGACCGCGAGCGGGTCTTCTGCTCCGGCGCCAACATCTACATGCTCGCCCAATCGACCCACCCCTTCAAAGTGAACTTCTGCAAGTTCACCAATGAGACGCGCCTGGCCATGGAGGACGCCA
>CAZPEY010000014.1:0-22893 GCA_964585665.1 uncultured Polyangiaceae bacterium
CGAAGCGCTACTCGCCGATGGAGCTGCGCACGATGCTCGACTGGACGGTCGGCTACCGGCTGCGCTCGGTGCCCGGCGTCATCGAGGTCAACGGCATGGGCGGTGAGGCCAAGCAGTATCAGGTCGTCCTCGACCCGAAGAAGCTCGCCGCCTACAAGACCTCGCTCAGCCACGTCCACGACGTGCTGACGAAGAACAACGCGTCGATCGGCGGCGGCTACATCGAGAAGAACCGCGAGGCGTTCGTCATCCGCGGCGACGCGCTCTACAAGACGATCGAGGACATCGAGCGGACGGTCGTCGCCAGCGACGCGGACGGCACGCCGATCCTGCTGCGGCAGGTCGCCAAGGTCCAGCTCGGCGCGGCGCTGCGGTATGGCACCGTGACCAAGCATGGCGAGGGCGAGATCGTCGCCGGCACGGTGATGATGCTGATCGGCGCCAACTCGCGCGAGGTCGTCGAGAACGTCAAGCACAAGCTCGCCGAGCTCCAGACCGAGCTGCCGCGCGGCGTCGAGATCCGGAGCTACTACGATCGCGCCGAGTTCATCGAGCGCATGCTCAAGACCGTGGCGGTCAACCTCGCCGAAGGGGCGGGGCTCGTCGTCGTCGTGCTCTTCCTGACGCTCGGCAGCTTCCGCGGCTCGCTCATCGCGGCGCTGGCGATCCCGCTCGCGATGGGCATCGCCGTCATTGGCATGGTGCGGCTCAAGGTGACGGGCAACCTGATGTCGCTCGGCGCCATCGACTTCGGCCTGCTCGTCGATGGTTGCATCGTCATGCTCGAGATGGCGCTGGCCGCGCTGGCCGTCTCGCACGTCCGCACACGCAGCGAGATCGCGGCGCAGATCTCGGAGGCGATGCAGCGCGCCGCGCGTCCGGTGACCTTCTCGCTCGGCATCATCCTGCTCGTCTACCTGCCGCTGATGTCCCTCGAGGGCGTCGAGGGGCGCATGTTCAAGCCGATGGCGGTGACGGTCGCGCTCGCGCTCGCCGGAGCGCTGGCCTTCTCGCTCACCGCCTTCCCGGCCCTCGCCGCCTTCGTGCTCCAGGCGCCCAAGCACGCGCACGATCCCGAGGCTGGCGTGTTCGGACGACTCGGCAAGCTCTATCGCCGCGTCCTGCGCCGCGTCCTGCATCACCACCGCGCGACCCTCGGCGTGTCGCTGGGCGCCCTCGTCCTCACGGCCGCCCTCGGCATGACGCTCGGCGCCGAGTTCGTGCCTCGCCTCGATGAGGGCGAGCTGTCGCTCGACGTCAAGCGCCTGCCCTCGATCTCGATCGCCGAGGCGCAGCGGCTCGGCGTGCAGGTCGAGAAGGTCCTGGCGCGCTTCCCCGAGGTGCTCTCCGTCGTGACCCGCACCGGGCGCGCCGAGGTCGCGACCGAGCCGGTTGGCCCCGACGAGACCGAGGTGATGGTGAAGCTCCGCCCGAAAGAGGAGTGGAAGACCGCCCAGGATCTCGACGCGCTCGGCGAGAAGATCAAGGAGGCCGTCGAGAGCGAGGTGCCGGCGACCTTCGTCTCGGTGTCGCAGCCGATCGAAGATCGCGTCAACCAGCTCCTCGCCGGCTCGCGCGCCGACGTGGTCATCAAGGTGTTCGGCAACGATCTCGACACGCTCAAGGCGACCGGCGATCAGATCGCGGGCCTCCTGCGCGATCTGCCGGGGCGCGGCGATCTGCGCGTCCAGCGCGTGCTTGGCCTGCCGCTGCTCGAGGTCAAGCCCAACCGCCAGAAGCTCGCGCGCTATGGCATCGCCGCCGAGGAGGTGCTCGAGATCGTCGAGGCCTCGCGGGTCGGGCGACAGGCGGGGAAGATCTTCGAGGGCGCCCGCCGCTTCGATCTCATGCTGCTCCTGCCGCCGCAGCAGCTCACGCCCGAGGCGTTCGGCGATCTGCCGGTGGGCACCCCGACAGGCCAGCTCCTGCCGCTCGCGCAGGTCGCCGACATCCGTGAGACCGAGGGGCCGGCGGTCATCAACCGTGAGTCGCTCGAGCGCCGCGTCCTCGTCGAGATCAACGTGCGCGGCCGCGACCTCGTCTCGTTCGTCAAGGACGCCCAGGCGCGCGTCGCGACGCTCAAGCTTCCGCCTGGCGTGCACCTCGAGTGGGGCGGGCAGTTCGAGAACTTCGAGCGCGCGTCGCAGCGGCTGGCGCTCGTCGTGCCGATGGCGCTGTTCGTGATCCTCGGCATGCTGTTCCTGATGTTCGGCGACATGCGCTACGCGGTGGCGGTGTTCGCGGGGGCGCCGTTCGCCCTGATCGGCGGCATCTTGTCGCTGGTGACGCGCGGCCTGCCGTTCTCGATCCCGGCGGCGGTCGGATTCATCGCCGTCGCTGGCGTGGCTGTGCTCAACGGCGTCGTCATGGCCAGCGAAGTGCGGCGCCGACTCGCCGAGGGCGGCGACGCGGTCGGCTCGCTCGTCGAGGCTGCGGTCGCGGTGCTGCGTCCGGTGTTGACCACCGCGCTCGTCGCGGCGATCGGCTTCCTGCCGATGGCGATCTCGACGCGCGCTGGCGCCGAGATGCAGCGGCCGCTGGCGACGGTCGTCATCGGCGGCATCGGCTCGTCGACGATCCTCTCGCTGCTGGTCCTGCCCGTCTTGCTCCAGATCCTGGTCTTGCACGCGCGCAAGCGCGACGAGGAGTGAGCTACTGCAGCTCGGCCTGCACGGTGAACGCGCCCTTCTCCGTCGTATCCCACCCGTCGATGAGCACGAAGATCGTCTCGGTCGCGCCGCTGCTGTTCGTGTGCTCGACGCTCTCGGGGTTGCCGATGGGCAGCGCGTCGTCGGCGTCCGCCAGGCAGCTCGCGGCCGGTGCGCTGCAGCTCGCGAACAGCGCGACCGCGAGATCCCAGCCGAGCTGCGATTGCGCGCGGACGCGCAGCGTCTTGCCCGCGGGCACCTCGACCTTGTAGACGACGTCGACAGCGTCGTACTGGAACGCCGTGACGCTGTTGCACGGCGTCGCGCCGAGATCGCTCTTGCCCCAGTCGTGGTAGTCATCCGCGAAGCTGGCGTTGTCGCTGGTCCCCTCGACGACCACGCCGACCGGCAGCAGCGGTGCGTCGAGGCAGGTGTCGCCGGGCACGAGGCTCTCGCGTAGATCGGTCTGCGGGAAGGCCAGATCCCCCGCGGCGGCGAGATCCTCGGCAGCGCCGCCGGCGTCCGAGGAGGCCAGATCCGTGGGCAGGGCGCCGTCCTTGTTGCCGGGGCCGGCGAGGTCGCTGCGGCGAAGGTCTCCCTCTTGGCTGATCGCGAGGTCGCCCTCCTCGACGGACAGATCCCGCCCGCGCCGATCGCGCTCCGGCGCGCAGGCGACCAACGCCAACGCCACCGCCGCGGCCGTGGTGACGAAGAGGCTCGGCCGGCGCCGTCTTAGCCGATGCTCATGCATGCGATGTCAGCGAGCGTCGCGTCATTGTCGTCCTCGTTGCACTCCGGCACTGTGCTCATCCCCGCACCGTCGAGATCGACCGTGACGGAGAACTCGAACGGGCCACCGTCCCCGAGCGGCGGATCGTAGTCATAGACGACCGTCTCGGACGCGCCGGGCAAGAGCGCGGTCGTCGTCTTGACCAGCCCGAGGAAGGTCTTGCTCGCGCCGATGCCGAGGAAGAATGACACCGGGACGCCCGCTGCGACGCCGAGCGAGCCCTGGTTGGTGACGCGTGCCTTCAAGCGAATCGTCGGGCAGAGGTTCAGATCCGCGGCGAGCGACACCGACAGGTTCGGGGCGTTGAAGATGCCCGCGCCCTGCTGGTTCTGGCGGTAGTTGTTGAGGCTGGCGTTCTTCCAGTTGTCGCTCTCGGTCATCGGGATCGTGCCGTCGCCATCGACGTTGGTGATGTGGTACGCGTGCTCGTTCCAGATGCGCCGCGTCCGCACCCACTGCTTCTTCGGGTCGCCGAAGGCGCGCAGGCCGGCGCGGCCGCAGTTGAGCGACTCGTTCTCCGTCGTGTTCGGATCGTCGGCGGGGCAGTAGGGACACTTGTCGCGACCGATCATGTCGTTGTTCGACGGCACGACGAACTCGGAGCGGTTGTCGCCGTCGACGTCGACGACGATCGGGTATTCGGTGGCGGTTCGCGACGAGTTGGGCTGCTCGAACAGGACGTTGCCGCTCTTGCCGTCGTAGACCCGCAGGAAGCACTCGTCGTTGTAGACGACCTCGGCCGCGCCATCGCCCTGGAAGTCGAAGACCGACGAGCCGGTCACGCTCGACGACTTGTCCTGGGTCACCTTCTTCCACAGGATGCCGTCGGTGGTCGCGGCGGGACAGAACTTCGACGCCGGCAGCGGGCCGTCGCTGGCGCAGTCCGTGTCGAAGACGATGTACGCCTCGAGCGTCGCCGCCGCGAACTCCGGGTGGCCATCACCGTCGAAGTCGGCCACCGTCGGCGGGCCGCCGTTGCCCGAGATCGCCTTGGGCCCCCAGACGACGGCGCCCGTCGTGGCGTTGCGCAGGTAGACCTCCCCCGATCCGGTGGCTGGGTTGTTGCTGACGACGACGAGCTCAGGGCCGATGGAGACGCTGTCGGGCAAGAGCTCGGCGACGGCGACGAAGCCGTCGCGCTTGGTCGAGGCGTCGGCGCGATCCTCCCAGAGCACCTTCCACTGCGAGGTGCCGACGTCGTAGGTGTACGCGATGTTGCCGCCGAGGATCTCGGGGCGGCCGTTGCCGTCGACGTTGGCGACCACCGGGATGCAGCGGACGAAGTTGGTCGCGGTCGCCTCCGACCCCAGGTTGCAGCCCATCAGCTTGGGCAGCGCGGCGTTGGCCGCGTTGGCGTCGAACACGATCGAGCAGTCGGGCTTCAAGATGACGCCGCCGACGACGATCTCGGGCAGCGGCTCGTCGTCGAGGTTGGCGAGCGTCGGCGCGCCCGAGCGCCCGAGCACCGCGAGCGAGCCGCCGGCCTGAGAGCAGCGCACCTCGGCGGTGAGGCCCGCCGGGGTGACCGTCAGGTCGGCGACGAAGACGCCCTTGACCGCCTTGCCGTTCTTGTCGAGACCACCGGTGGCGATGCCGACGATCTCGAGCTCGGGATCCGCGTCGAGGTTGCCGATCGCGACGGCCGAGAACTCCTCGAGCTGCAGGGTCGCGAGCGGCAGCACCAGCTTCTCGGCGCCGCTCTTGCCGTCGAGGATCACCAGGCGGACCTTGCCCTCGTTGTCGTTCGTCCAGGTGTTGCCCGAGCCCTTGACGCCCTTGATGTCCGGGTAGGCGCCGAAGACGACGTCGGGCGAGCCGTCGTGATCGAGATCGCCGACGACGGGCGTGACGCAGACGTTGGCGTAGTTGAGGGTGTCGCCGCTGCCGTCCTGGTGGCCCTTCCACTCCCACTCGACGGCGGTGTCGAAGGTGCTGAAGCTCGGCTTGTACTCGCAGATCGGGCCCATCGGCTGCGGCAGGCACTTGCCGAGGGTGGGCTCGCAGAACTCGCCTTCGGGGCAGTCGAAGCTGTCCGAGCAAGCCATGCCCGGCGTGATGCACGCCGACGACAGGCAGACCTGACCGTCGTCGCAGCAGATGCCGACGCCGTCGCCGCAGCGGATGCCCGAGCTGCACACCTTGGCGCAGGTCTCGGCGACGCACTCCTCGTTCGACTTGCAGCACTTGACCGGATCGCCGCAGAGGATCGTCGCGCAGCTCGGCGCGAGATCGGGCTGCTTGGCCAGATCGGGTGCGTCAAGATCAGCGGGCGCGGCATCGACGAAACCGTCGAGCGCCTGCTCGTCGTTCTTGCAAGAGCAGCGCGACAGGCAGAGGACCGCACAGAGGAAGGCGAGGCGAAGCGAAGACGGCGACGACATAGGCCCGCTGCCTAGTACACGCACCGACGGAAAGCAACCAGGAAAGGTGCGCGCGGGCGGCCGCCTACGGGACGGCGCGGCGGCGGACCGGCGCGAGGCTCGGCGTCAGCTCGAAGCCGCCGAGGTCCACCTCGACGCGGTTCTTGCCGCCGCGCTTGGCCCGGTACAGCGCCTCGTCGGCGCGGCCGACGAGGTGCGCCGGGTCGTCGCGCCCAGCGTCGCTCCAGGCGGCGACGCCCAGGGACGCGGTGACGCGCAAGGTGCGGTCGCCGTCGGGGATCTGCAGCGACTCGATGCGGGCGCGGATCCGCTCAGCGACGGCATGCGCGTCGGCGAGCGACGTGCGCGGCAGCAGGAACGCGAGCTCCTCGCCCCCGTAGCGCGCGGCCAGGTCGACGCCACGCAGGTGGGTCGTAGCGGCGAGCGCCACGGCGCGTAGCACGCGGTCGCCAGCGAGGTGACCGCGGCTGTCGTTGAGCTGCTTGAAGTTGTCGATGTCGAGCATAACGACCGCGAAGGGCGCCTGAAAGCGGCGCGCCCGCTCGGTCTCTTCGCTGATGCGCCGGTCGAAGTACCGTCGCACGTAGAGCCCGGTCAGCCCGTCGAAGTTGGCCAGCTCGTAGAGCCGCGCGTTCTCGAGCGCGCCGATCGCCTGCACCGAGAGCGCGTCGACGAGGCGGAGCAGCTCGTGCCCGCTCCGCGCCGCGACGGCTGGATCGAGGTCGACGATGAGCTGCCCGCGCAGCTCGTCGTGCACCACCATTGGGACGACGATTCGCCCGCCGTCCACCGACGGCACCGCCGAGCTGGCGAGCAGGGCCTCGAGCTCGAGGCCATCGAGCACCCGGGTCGTCGACGGCGCGCTGGCCCCCTGCTGCGCGATGCTCTCGCCCCGCCCATCGTAGACGGTCTGCAGCTCGATCCGCTTGGCGTCGGGCAGCAGCGCAAACCCCTCGCTGAACAGCGTGCGGATGATGGTGTCGCGCTCGAGGGTCGCGGACAGCTCGTGCGCGGCGTGGTTGAGCGCCTCGAGCTGCTGGAGTCGACGGCGGAGCAGCGCCTGCTGCGCGGCGATCCGGCCGACGCCGTAGTTGATGAGGGCGTAGGTGACGCCGAGCAGGGCCACGCCGAGCGGGGCGTCCGGCGCCCAGACGAGCGCGATGCCGCAGCCGAGCGGTACGAGGAGGAGCTCGGGCAGCAGTCCGCGCGCGACCCGCTGCACCGTCGAGGCCATGCGTCCCGTCGAGAGCCAGTGGTCGACGCCCTGCAGGACGTAGTGCAGCGAGAGGGCGAGCAGGCCAAAGGCGGCCAGCGACAGCAGCTCGGGGGCGCTCTCGATGGCCCCCGGGCCGACATACCCGAACGCCCGCCCCCCGACGGTGAGCACGCCGCCGGTCAGGCCGCCGTAGTAGAGCCCCTGGGCGAGCGCCTGGCCGACGAGCTGGCCGCGGTGGCGGGCGCGCAGCAGCGAGTCGAGCCCGAGCAGCGTCGCCACGCCAACGGCGGTGGGGCCGATGCCGAGCACTGCGGTCGCGGCGACGTAGATCGCCATGTCGACCGAGACGCGGCCCGTGCCGCCGAGCTCGGTGACCTGGTAGGCGAGGGCGCGTGTCACCAGCACGGTGGCGATCAGGACGACCAAGGAGGGGGAGAGCGCGATCGCCTCGCTCGGCGCCGCGACGGCGGCGACGATCGAGAGGCCCCAGCCGGCGCTGGCTACGAGCAGGCGGAACAAGCCCTGGCGGCGACGGCGGATCAACGGAACCTCCCCCCTAAAGCTAACTCTCCGTCGCGAGAAACCAATGGCGGTGCGACAGAAAGGCAAGGAACCGCAGCAAAATGACCTGCACGATGCGATGCGTCAAGAAGATTTCACGCGTCGCTGCCGTGGCCCGCGGTATCGTGTGGCACTTTTTGCCGTGAACCAGGAGGCTTCGATGGGATTGCTGACGGGCAAGGTCGCGATCGTCACAGGCGCAGGCGGTGGGATCGGGCGTGCGCACGCGCTGGCGCTCGCCAAGGCGGGGGCCAAGGTCGTGGTCAACGATCTGGGCGGCGATCGGCAGGGCGGTGGCAAGGGCGCCGAGATGGCCGTTAGCGTGGTCGCCGAGATCAAGGGGCAGGGCGGTGAGGCAGCGGCCAACTACGACTCGGTCGCCTCTCGCGAGGGCGCCGACGGCATGCTGTGGACCGCGCTGTCCAAGTTCGGGCGCGCCGACATCCTCATCAACAACGCCGGCATCCTCCGCGATCGCGCGTTCGTCAACATGAGCGACGCCGATTGGGACCTCGTCTTCGACGTCCACATGAAGGGCACCTACTACTGCTCGCAGGCGATGGCCCGCCACCTTCGCGTCGCCGGGCAGGGCGGTCGCATCATCAACACCACGTCGGTCAGTGGCCTCCAGGGCAACTTCGGCCAGGCCAACTACTCGGCGGCCAAGGCGGGAATCTACGGCTTCACCCGCACGCTCTCCATGGAGATGGCCAAGTACAAGGTGACGGTCAACGCCATCGCTCCCGTCGCGTTCACGCGCATGACCGAGGACATCCAGATGCTGGCGGCGATCCCGAACGCCAAGGAGGAGCTGTCGCCCGAGCACATCGCTCCCGTCGCGGTCTTCCTGGCCTCCGAGCTGGCGTCCGACGTCAATGGCACCATCGTCGGCGTGATGGGCAAGAAGCTCTCCGTCTACCGCATGATCGAGACGGCCGGAACGACGCCGCGGAGCGGTGAGCTCTGGACTCCCGAGGAGATGAAGGAGCGCTGGGGGGAGATCGCGAAGTGAAAAGGGGGACGTCTGCAGGATCGCAGCGGTCGCACAACGGCGAGCCGACATCTTGGGCACCGACGAGGCGGTGCGGCGCTACAGGTCGATGATGACGACCCCGCGCTCCTCGGCCGGTTGATCCGTCCGCCCGATCTCGGTCGGGTAGGCCGGGCGCTCGAGCGGGAGCTCGAGGACCGGCTGTTGGGTGGACCGCTCTCTCTCCTCACGCCGGATCTGTTCGATGATCCACGGGTCGAGCATGGCTCCCCTCAGATCGCCTGGTTGAATTGGCGACTCCTTACAACCAAAGTGCAAAGGGAAAGCCAGTCTGTCAAGTTCCCTCTCGTTGAGAACTTCGTCGCTCTAACTATCTGGGATCAGGCGAGCGCGTCTCCCCAAAGGTCGGCGAAGGTGTGAAATGGGGGAGGGGCGACCCCACCAAATTTGTCACCTGTCGCGCGGAATTCCGGCGCAGCAAATCGCGGTTCTCTCCATGGTTCCGTCCCGTTAGTTGGCCCAACGGGGGATATGCAAGTTTTTCACAGGGAGTGTGTCTTTCCACCTCACCGGTTAAGTCTCCGGATTCGCTACGCCGAGGTGCTCAAGCAGCAGACGGTTGACTTCTTGGGGACGCTCCTGATGAAGGAAGTGGCCCGCCTGGTCAAGAAGCTTGACTGTGCCGTTGCGCAGGGCGCGCTCGGCGCCACGGACCGTCGCGACCAGGACGCACCCATCGGCGCGGCCGTGCAGGTAGAGGCTGCGGGGCTCGACCGGGCCGAGGAGCCAGCGCCGCAGCCGTGCGTCGCCGAGGCTGCGTGGCAGGGCGCGGTAGTAGCCGAGGGCCGCCTCGAGATGCTCGGGACGGCCGAGCGCATCGTGGACGGCGCTCCGCTCGTCGTCGGACAGCCGCCAGCCCGGCGACCAGCGCTCCCAGAGTCGATCGATCGGCGCGAGCCGCTGGGCGAGCAACTCGGGCCCCGCCTCCCGTCGCTGAAAGGCCAGCATGTAGCGACTGGCCCAGAGCTGCGCTGGGTGGCTCCACCGCCAAAGGGACGGCCCGAGCGGCGGCACCGCCAGCGTGGTCAGCGTGCGCACGCGCTCGGGCTGCTGCGCCGCGACGGCGTAGGCGATCACCGCGCCCCAGTCGTGCCCCACCAGATCGAAGGTCCTTCCGGGAGCCAGCGCGTCTGCAAGATCGCACACGTCGTCCGCGAGCGCGCTGACGTCGTACCGCCCGTCGCGCGCCAGGCTCGACGGGAAGTAGCCGCGCAGCGCCGGCCGAACGACGCGGTAGCCGGCGGCGACCAGCGGCGGGACCTGGTGCCGAAACGAGCGCGCGCAGTCGGGGAAGCCGTGCAGCAGGAGGATGGTGCCGCGTCGATCCTCTCCGTCGATCCACAGCGCGAGCTCGGCGCCGCGGGTGCGGACGGTGGTCGGCGCGGGCTCAGCCATCGAAGCTCTCGACGACCCAGCCGGTCTCGCTCCGTCGCAGCCGCACGGCGCGGCGCTCGTCGAGCGACAGGCGAGCCTCGTCGGGACCGAGGTAGTCGAGCGGCTGATCGAGCCGACGCCGGATGAGATCCGCCAGATCGCGCAGCGGTCCCTCGGTGGCCCGGCCGAGCGCCTCGGCGTCGAGGCCAGTGCGAAAGCGACGCGGCACGAACTCGGTGAGCAGCTCGACCCGGTGCGAGTCGATGGCGCGCACGAACGATCGCAGGCACATCTCTGCCGTCGTGCGCGGATAGGCGTCGAGCGGATCGCGGGTGAGCAGGAAGCGATCGCCGATCCGCTCGAGCTCGATCGGCTCGTCGGGGCCGACTGCCCGGCGCGCCGTTCGACGCTCGGGGCCCGAGGCGATCGCCGATCCGAGCGCGGCGGCCCGCAGCGCCTCGGTCAACTTCGCGGGCGGCAGGGTCGAATAGCTCAGCAGGAGGTAGCGGAGCGTGCCCTGTCCCTTGCCGTGCGCCCGCTGCAAGAAGCGCTCGGCGACCCCAAGCGGTGTGTGGATCGAGTGGCAGCCGCTCGTGCAGGCCAGACCGTTCAGTCCGAGCGCGGCGAGTGAACCACGAACGACGAGCCCCCGAAGAGCCGAGCGACGCACGAACGCAACCCTAGAGCCCCTCTCGCGATTGGTCCATCCCCAAAGGCAGCACACGATTGCTTGACGAGGTCCAAGGGGCGGTGTTGGGTATGCTCATGCGTCTTCCGGTTGTCGGCAAAGCTCACGAGGCGGGGGCGGCGGAGACGGGGTTCGGGTGGTTCATCTATGGGTCGTCGCTCGACGGCGACGCCTTCGCTGGGTGGTGCAAGGAGCACGGCTACGTCTGTCCCGATCTGGCCGCCGCGGTCCCGGTGCGGCTGCGCGACTACGCGCTGTCCTTCGATGTGCTGAGCCGCTTCTGGGGCGGCGCCGTGGCGTCGCTGCGCCCCGAGCCTGGCGCGGCCGTCGAGGGCGTGCTGCTCCGGCTGCCCAAGGAAGCCAAGGGCCTCGTCGAGCACAAGGAGGGCGTCATCTCGGGGCTGTACGAGCCTCTCCCGGTCAAGGTGACGCGCCTCGACGGGACGGGGCAGGAGGAGCCGGCGCTCGCCTATGTGTCGTCCCCCGCGCGGCGACTGCCAGCGCCTGCCGCACCCTCGGAGCGATTCGTCCGCACCCTGCTGGCGGGCGCTGAGCGGCGCGGCCTCTCCGTGGCCTATCGAGAGACGCTGCGCTCCCTCTTGCCGAGTCTGTAGGGCACCGTGGCCGCGACCATCCTCGAGAACCAGGCGGACTGGCAGGCGCTGCAGCCGAGCTGGGACGCGCTCTGGGCGCGAACCCAGGCGCCGCTCTCGCTGCGCTGGCTGTGGCTCGACGCGTACCACCAGGCGTTCTCCGCGCACGAGAAGCTCCAGATCGTCGTCGACCGACGTGAGGGCGAGCTGCACCTCGGCTGGCCGCTCTACCTGGCGACACCCCACCTCCGCGGCTCGCTGCGCCTCGGACTCGGCGAGCTTCGGCTCATTGGCGACGTGGGCGGCGTGCAGCGGTCGCTGCTGGTCATGCCCGGCGACGAAGAGCGCGCCGCCGAGTCCCTGGTCGAGTGTCTCGGCAAGCACAGCGGCTGGCACCTCGTCGAGGCGCCGATCATGTCGCGCCGCATGGTCGAGGCGCTCGAGCGGGCCGCGACGCGCCACGGCGGCCTGGTCGAGCGCGCCGAGCTGTACGGCCGACCGTACGTCGAGCTGCCGCGGCAGAGCCGCCCCGACTATCTCGACGCGAACTGGCCGCCCGGGCGCGCGGGCCTCTCGGTCAGCCGCGTCGAAGGGGCAGAGGCCCAGCGGGCGCTCGTCGAGCTGGTGCGGCAGAAAGGGAGCGAGGGGGCGACGGTGCTGGTGACCGAGCTCGAGCGCTTCCTCGGGCGGGTCCAGCCGACGCTCGAGCGGGAGGGGACGGGGTGGATCCGGGTCGTCAAGGATCTTGACCAGCGAGTCGTCGGCGCGTCGTGGGTGGTGGCCGAGCATGACCGTCACGTCGAGCTGCTGCGCGCCGTCGCGCCGCACCTCGGGGAGAGCGATGCGGCCGCGGCGGCCGACGCCCTCATCCACGAGTCCCTGCGCGAGATGTTCGAGGCCGGGTGTCGTCGCTTCGAGCTGTGTGATGACGAGGCGCCGCACAAGTCGGCGCGCACGCGCATCCAGCGCGTCCGGCTGTGGAGCGGCTCGACCGTCGGGCGCCTGCGTCGCTCGGTCGAGTCGCTCGGGCGCAGCCGCGCCGATCGCCCCGCTGATCTGCTCTCGCCGGGGCGCGCGCAGTGGCTCCGGCTCTCGCCCGGCTGGCGGGCGCTCGACAGCATCTCGGCGCCCGAGGCCGGCCTGGTGCGCAAGGCGGTGCAGCGCGTCGTCAACGTGACGACCATGCACCTGTACCGCGGCGAGCTCTTCGTCACCGACGAAGCTCCGGCCGACGGTCCGACGCTGGCGCTGCTCGGCGCGGCCGACTTCGAGCGCCTGCGCCCGATCGAGCAGGACACGCTGCTCGGTCGCCTCGAGCTCGATCTCCCGGCGATGCGCGGCAAGTGGCAGCGCGGTGACACCGCTGTCCTGGCGTCGGTGGACGGGCGCCCGGCCGGCATCGGCTGGTTCACGCGCAGCGCGGTGCTGGTGCCCGCCATCGAGCGCCCCATCCGGCCCGCGGCGGGCGAGGCATACATCTTCGATCTGTTCGTCTGCCCCGAGGAGCGCGGCCGGGGCGTCGCGCCGGCGATGCTGCGCTTCATCGCCGCGCGGCTGCGCGAGCTCGACGTGTATCGCGCCTGGGCGCTCATCGAGCGCAGCAACAGCGCCTCGACACGCGCCTTCGAGCGCGCCGGCTGGGCCTCGGTGGCTGACGTGCTCTACGCCAAGATGGGCCTGACGACGCGCCTCGTTCTGCGCCCGCCCGATCCGGAGGCCCAGCGGCTCCTCGGCGTCGAGGTGGGGCCATGACCACCGACGTCCTGGTGCAAGGCGGTGGGCTGCTCGGGCTGGCGCTCGTCGGCGAGCTCGAGCGGCGTGGCGTCGCCGTGCGCTGCGTCGACTGGCCGCAGCCGGGTCGCGCCTCGACGGTGGCCGCCGGCATGCTCGTGCCCCAGATCGAGGCGCAGGCCCCGGGCGCGCAGTTCGAGCTGTGGCGCCGCGCCGGACAGCACTACGCCGACGATCTCCGCCGGCTCGATCCGTCGCCCGAGGCCGCGTTCGGCTTTCGCGCCTGCGGAGCGCTGCTGCCGGCGTCGACGCCGAGCGAGCAGGAGGCGCTGCTGCGCCGCTTCGCGTGGCAGCTCGGGGCTGGCCTGCCGATCGAGCTGCTCGATGGCGAGGGCGTGCGACAGCGAGTGCCAGAGCTGGGACCGCGGCTGGGCGGGGTCTGGCTGCCCGCATCGGGTCAGGTCGAGCCGGCGCGGCTGCACGCGCGGCTGACGGAAATATACCAAGAAAAGGGGCTTTTAGAGATATACGAAAAAGAGCCACGAATCGAAGTACGAGAAGATGGCGTGTGGCTCGACGGCTACCGTCGGGCGGAGCGCGTCGTCCTGGCCGAGGGCGCCTGGCACCGTCGGGTCGGGGGCGAGGCCGCCACCGCGCAAGGCCCGGTGCGTCCGGTGCGCGGACAGCTCCTCGAGCTCGCCCTGTCGACCCCGACCCGCCCCGCGGTCGTGTACGGCGAGGGCGGCTATCTGGTGGCGCGCGGCGACGGGCGCTTCGTCATCGGCTCGACCAGCGAGGAGGTCGGCTTCGACGCATCGACGACCGAGGAGGCGCGCCAGCAGCTGCTCGGGCGCGCCGTCCGGCTCTGGCCGGCGCTCGCCGAGGCGCGACTGATCCGCCACACCGCGGGCCTGCGGCCCGGCTCCGCCGATGGGCTGCCGCTCGTTGGCCCGCTGCCGAGCCCGCTCGAGGCGACCGCCGCGCGGGCGCGCCGCTTCGTGCTCGGCGGCGCCTTCCGCAACGGCATCCTGCTCGCCTTCGAGCTGGCCCGCCTCATGGCCAACCTGCTCGAGGGCCACCCGAGCGACGAGCAGCGCGCCTTCTTCCCCGATCGCCTCACGGGACCCTGACGCTTTGGGGCCTTGGCTCGCGCTGCTCCTCGGTCTCTTCGTCGGGGTGCTCGACTGGCGAGCGCTGCGGCGCGCCGGTGATCTGACCGCGCTGCCCGAGCTCGATCGCTGGCTGCTCTTGGTCGCGCCGCTGCTCGCGGCGATGGTGCTCGTGCTCGGGGCGCGCCTCGCCTGGCTGGGGCTCGAGCGACTCGTGCCGCAGCCGCGCCGTCGCTGGCTGCTCGGGCTTGGCGGCGCGGTCGTCGTCGGTGCGGGGCTCGGCTGGTTCGCCGCCCAAGGCGGGCTGCTGCGCCGACTCGCGCCGGCGCCGGTGTGGATGTTCGGCGCTGCCCTGTTCGCGCTCGCCGCGCTGTGGCTGGGCGCGAGGCTCGTCGCCCGCCTGCAGCTCGACCGACCTCGCCTGCTCGTCGGCCTTGGCCTGCTCGTCTCGGTCGCCGCGCTCCTCCTCGAGCGTGGCGTGCTGGTGCGGCGCTACGGCTGGCTCCATGCCGCGCTCTTCGTGGGCGGACTGCTCGCTGGCGCGCTCGTGCTACCGCGACGTCGCTCCCTCGACGCGTGGTTGCTCGCCGCGCTGACGCCGCTGCTCGTGGGGACGCTCTGGCAGATCGCTCCGCGCCCGGTCCTGCGCGCCGCGCTCGGGCAGCACAGCCGCGCGCTCGCCCTGTTCTTGCCGCTCCTGCCGCGCAGCAGCGTCGCGCACGACGAGGTCGCGCTCCCTCGACGGGACGTCGCGCAGCGGCTCGCGGTCCCCGATCCCGAGCCGCTGCCAGCGCGGGTCGTGCTGCTCACGATCGATGCCTGGCGCGCCGATGCGCTGTCCCCGACGGACACTCCGAACCTCTGGGCGCTCGCGCGCCGGGGGACCTGCTTCTCCCGCGCCTACACGACGACGCCCCACACCTCGTTCGCGCTGGCGTCGCTGCACACCGGCAAGGACGTCGGGCGCCTGACCATCGACGCTGCCCTCCCGGACTCGACGCCGCTGCTCGCCGAGCGCTTTCGTCAGGCGGGCTGGAAGACCGCGGCGTTCTATCCGCCCGCCGTCTTCACCATCGAGCCGGCGCGCAGCCTGACGGTCAAGCGTCGTCAGTTCGGCTTCGAGTACATCAAGGAGCAGTTCGCCTCGGCGGAGCAGCGGCTCGTCGAGGTGCAGAAGTTCTTCGCTACCGATCGTCCGACGCGCGCCTTGGTCTGGGTCCACTACTTCGAGCCGCACGAGCCTTATGTCGCGCACGAGGACACGGCAGGGCTATCGGCCGAGCAGCGCTATCGACGCTCGGTCCGCTACGTCGATCGGCAGGCGGGGCGCCTGCTCGAGTGGCTGCGGCAGGATGGCTCACCGACGCTGGTGATCCTCACCGGCGATCACGGCGAGGAGTTTGGCGAGCACGGTGGGCGCTACCACGGCACGTCGCTGTACGATGAGCAGCTCCGCGTGCCGCTGTGCCTGGCGCGCCTCGACGGCACGCCGCAGGACGCGCCGCGCTGGCTGCACAACGTCACCAGCCACGTCGACGTCTTCCCGACGCTGGTGACGCGCCTCGGTCAGAGCAACGCGCTCGACGGCGATGGGCTGCCGCTCGACCTCGCGCACGAGGCCGAGCGCGGACCCGCCTTCGCCTCGCTCGGCGATCAGCACGCAGTCATGGAGTCGCGCTGGAAGCTCATCGTCTCGCAGCGGAGCGGCGGGGAGGAGCTCTACGATCTCGTCGCCGATCCCAGGGAGCAGCGCAACGTCGTCGGCATCGAGCGGCGCGAGCGCCAGCGGTTGCTCGCCGCCGCGGCGGCGTACGTCGATCGCGGCCTCGGCGCGCCTGAGGCGCGGCAGACCGAGGCGCTCCTCGGACGGGTTGCGGTGGGTGACCTCACCGCGGCGGGCGAGCTCCTCGCGGCGCTGCCCGGCTTCGACGAGGCGCAGGCGACGCGCGCGGCGCGGCTGCTGGTGATTCAACACGCCGCGCTGCCGCCGGGGGACATCGACGCGGTGATCGCGCGCCTGCCCGATCGCGAGCCGGCCCACTGGCTGCGCGTCCTGCGCCTCGGTCGGGGTGATCCGGCGCCGGCCTGGCTCGATGGCGAGTGCGGAGCGCGCAACTTTCTGTTGTGCGGAGAGGCGGCGCTGGCGATCGGCGACGTCGAGCGCCTCGAGAGCGTGCTGCTGCGTCGTCGCGCCGATCTGGCGCTGCGCCGCCGCATTGCCACGTGGCTCGGCCAGAGCGGAGACGAGCGGGCCGTCGACGTGTTGCTGGTGGCGATGGCCGACGTGCGGCTGCGCCTGCTCGCCGTGCAGTCGCTCGACGAGCTCCTCGACAAGCGCCCCACCGCACCGTCGACGGTCCGCGCGATCGTGTACCTGGCGCGCTGGGCGCCCCACGAGCCGTACGCCGACGTGCGGCTGGCCATGGTGCGCCTCCTGCAGCGGCACCAGCGGGCGGCTCGTCCTGCGAGCGGAGCGTCGGCCAGCGCAGCCGCGCAGGCCCTGGCGGCCCTCGCGGCCAGCGAGCGCGAGCCGGCGATTCGCGCTCAGCTCGGCGTCGTCGACCGCGTCGAGGCGACCACCCAGTCGAGGTAGCTCGGCAGCCCGTCCTCGATCGGCAGCACCACGAGCTCGGGCACTTCGTAGGGGTGCAGCGCCGGCAAGCGGCGGCGGAGCTCGGCCACCCGATCCGCGGCGGTCTTGAGGATGCAGAGCACCTCGTCGCTGCGCTCGACCTTGCCCTGCCAGCGGTAGATGGACTGGATCGGGCCGACGAGGTTGACGCAGGCGCAGAGCTGCTCGCCGACGAGCGCCTCGGCCAGCCGCTCGGCCGTCCCACGATCGGGGCAGGTGCACAGCGCAACGACGACGGAGGGCGACATGCGCGACTTATACCACGCGGGCCGCCGCTGCACGGTGCCCCTTGAACGGCCGTGCGTCCCCCGCTACCTTGCGGGCGCCATGCTCATCGTTCAGAAGTACGGCGGCACCTCGGTCGGCTCGGTCGAGCGCATCCGCGAGGTCGCCAAGCGCGCGATCAAGACGCAGTCCGAAGGCCACCGCGTCGTCGTCATCGTCTCGGCGATGGCGGGCGAGACGAACCGCCTGCTGGCGCTCGCCAAGCAGGTCAACGACGATCCCGACGACCGCGAGCTCGACGTCATCGCCGCGACCGGCGAGCAGGTGTCGGTGGGGCTGGTCAGCCTGGCGATCCAGAAGCAGGGCGGCAAGGCGCAGTCGTTTCTGGGCTCGCAGGTCCGCATCATCACCGACTCGGCGTTCACCCGCGCCCGCATCAAGTCGATCGACGGCGCCAAGATCCACCAGCTCCTCGACAAGGGCGGTATCGCCGTCGTCGCCGGCTTTCAGGGCACCGACGAGCAGGGCAACATCACGACGCTCGGGCGCGGCGGCTCGGACACCTCTGGCGTCGCGATCGCGGCGGCGCTGCACGCCGACGTCTGCGAGATCTACACCGACGTCGACGGCGTCTACACCACCGATCCGAACATCTGCCCGACGGCGCGCAAGATCGATCGCATCTCGTACGAAGAGATGCTGGAGCTCGCGTCGCTCGGTGCCAAGGTGCTGCAGATCCGATCGGTCGAGTTCGGCATGAAGTACGGCGTGCCGATCCACGTGCGTTCGAGCTTCAACGATCGCCCAGGCACCTGGGTCGTTCCCGAGGAGAAACAGATGGAAGACGTCCTGGTCGCCGGTGTGACGGCGGCGCGTGAAGAGGCCAAGGTGACGCTGGTCGGCGTGCCCGATCGTCCGGGCATCGCGGCGCAGATCTTCAAGCCGCTCTCCGACGCCAACATCGTCGTCGACATGATCGTGCAGAACGTGTCCGATGGCGGGCGCACCGATCTCACCTTCACCGTGCCGCGCGGCGATCTGAAGCGCACGGTCGAGCTGATGCGCCGCACGCTGCCCGAGATGACCGAGAGCGGCATCAAGACCGACGACAGCATCGCCAAGGTCAGCGTCGTCGGCGTCGGCATGCGCTCGCACGCCGGCGTCGCCCTGCGCATGTTCGAGATCCTCGCCAAGGAGGGGATCAACATCCAGATGATCTCGACCTCGGAGATCAAGATCTCCGTGGTGGTCGACGCCAAGTACGCCGAGCTCGCGGTCCGTACGCTGCATGACGGGATGGGGCTGGCCAAACAGCCAGAGACCGACGACGCCGCCTAGCCTTCCCCAAGCCTCCCCTGACGGGGCGGGTTCGCGCGCTTTTCCCGCGACCTGTCTACTCGACGACCAGGGCTCTCTTGGTCTATTCTCGACACGCTAATGACCGATCTCGAACAGCTGCGGCAGGCCGCTGAACGCGACCCCGCACTGCTGGTACGACTCGCAGATTCGCTGGTGGCGGCAGGGAAGGCCGACGAGGCCGTGGCCGTTTGCCGTCGCTGGTTGGCTCGCCGCGCCGATGACGTCCCGCTCCGGCTGGCGCTCGGGCGCGCTCTGTCAGCGATGGGCAACCTCGAGGAGGCCCAGGCCGCGATGATGGACGCGATGGCGCGCCAGAAGCGACAAGCCAGCAAGCCCGCCCCCGCCCCCGCGCCGACCGAGCCCGCCAAGCCCGCGGCAGCGCCGATCACCTCCGCCGCGGCGGTGATGCGTCCACCGCGCCCCGTCGCCTCGCCGGCCCAGCCGGTCACGATCATCCCCGATCTGACCCCGACCGGGGCTCCGGTCCCGAACGTCGTGCCCGCGGTGATCAACCCGATGCCAGGCGCGACGAGCGCTCCGCCGGTGCAGGCGCCCGAGTTCGACGGCGAGGAGCCGACGCGTCGCGCGGTGCGCCGCCCGACCTCGGCGCCGACCAGCAGTCGCAGCAACGAGCATGGCACGCCCACCGACGAGGTCGATGCCTCCGACATCGCGGCGTCGTTCCCGATCGACACGCCGCCGCCGCCGATCGGTCGCCCGCTGCCGTCGCCCGCGCACAGCCACCCCCCCGTCGGGCCAGACACCGATCCCGAGGGACCCATCGATCTCGAGCGGGTCGCGCGCCAGCTCATGACGTCGAACCAGCGCGCCCTCAAGACCGGTGAGATCCCGCAGTCGGCCGAGCAGATCCTCATCGGCCGCGGCTTCGATCACCGTCGGCGCGTCGCGTTTCGCTGGCTCTGGGGAACGCTGCTCGTCGCCTCGATCGGCGGCGCGGGTGGCTATTTCTATCGGGCGCAGCAGAAGCTCAAGCTGCTCCAGCTCACGCTCGATCGCGCCGCCGAGCGGACCCGCGACGCCACCTACGATGGCGATCGCGCCGCGCGCGACGCGTACACCAGCATCATCCGCTCGGGGCAGAAGTCCGCTCTCTTCTATGCCCTGGCGGCGCGCGCCGAGGCGCGCCTGCTCACGGATCATGGCGAGGACTCGGACGCCGCTGCCTGGTCGTATCTGCGGCGCGCCGAGAAGCGCATGGCGCCCAACGCGCCGGATCCGTCCACCGTCGAGGCGATGCGGCAGGCGCGGGCGCTGCTCGCGCTGTCGCGCGGGGAGACCTGCACCGAGATCAAGGACAGCGACGGCGATCTGCAGGCGCGCTGCGCGGTGCAGCGCGGCGAGCTGGCGGCGGCGCGCAAGACGCTCGGCGCGCTCGCGGCGGGGCCCGACGCGCAGCGGGCGCTGCTCGCGCTCGCGGCGCTCGAGATGGGCGCCGGCGACACCGAGGCGGCCAAGGGCGCGATCGCCAAGGTGCTGGCCAAGGCGCCGAACCACCTCGGTGCGCAGCTCCTGCAGGGGCTGGTCGCCGCGGAGCGCGGCGAGAAGACCAAGCTGCCGGACTCGGTGACCTCGCTGGTGGCGATGATCGAGAGCCGGCAGCCGATGCCGCCCGAGACGCCGCAGCTGGGCCCGCTCGGCACCAGCTACTACTACCTGTTGATGGCGCAGCAGCTCCTCAACGACAAGAGCGCCACGGACGAGCAGATCAATGCGGCGCTCGACAAGGCGCGCAACGGGCTGCGCGCCGAGCCGCGCGGCCTGCTGCTCTACGCGCGGGCGCGCCTCCGCCAGGGCAAGCTCGTCGAGGCGGAGCGCGCCATGCGCATGGCCGAGCGCATCTCGCCCAACGATCCCGAGGTCGCGGTGCTGGACGCTGAGGTCGCGCTCGCCAAGGGGTTCGAAGAGAAGGTCGCCGAGGCGCTCAAGCAGTCGACCGATCTGCAGCCGCGCGCGCAGTCTGTGCTGGGGCGCGCCCTCGTGCTCCTCGGCAAGCCCAAGGAGGCGATCGCGGCGCTCGATGGCAGCCTCGCCCGTCGCCCCGGGGATCCGACGACGATGGCCTATCGGGCGCTGGCGCGGGCCAAGTCCGGCGAGCTCGTGGCTGCGGATCGCGAGCTGTCCAAGATCACCGAGCCGACGGGCAGCCTGCTCTATGCGCAGGGGGTGATCGCCTACGAGCGCAAGGACTGGAAGCGGGCCGAGGCCTCGCTGCTGCGCGCGCGCGATCGCTCGACCGAGGCGCTGCGGGCGCGGGCGTTGCTCGGCTCGCTCTATCACGCCCAGGGCAAGTACAAGGAGGCGCTGACCGAGCTCGAGACCGTCGTCGCGATGGCGCCGAGCCTGCAGGGCGCGGTCAGCGAGCTGGGCCGCATCTACCTCGAGCTCGGGCGACTGTCCGAGGTCCGCAAGACGCTGCGCCCGACGATCGAGTCCGGCAAGGCCTCCACCGACGACGCGCTCAACTTCGCCGAGGCGTCGATCGCGCTCGGCTTCCTCGAGGACGGCGAGGCGCAGCTCAACGCCCAGAAGGGGCCGCCGTCGCCGCGGCTCGAGCGACTGCGCGCCCTCGCGCAGAGCTGGAAGGGGCAGAAGGACGCGCTGCTGGCGACCAAGACGATCGAGCGCCTGCGCAAGGGCCCGGGGGCGAGCGACGCCAAGCTGGCGCTGTCGGCTGGAGAGATCTATCGCCGTGCCGGCAACCCCAAGGCGGCTGAGACGGCGTTCGGGGGGGCCGTCGCCGCCGAGCCGCTGCGCGCGCACCTCGGCCTCGGCAAGCTGGCGCTGCTCAGCGGCGACGTGGCGGGCGCCGAGACCCACTACCGAGCTGCCCTCGACGCGTGGGAGAAGCGGCCCTTCGGCAACGACGTCCGCACCGAGGCGCGTGTCGGCCTCGGCCGCGCGCTCCTCGGCAAGCACTCGCTCGCCGAGGCGAGCAAGCTCCTCGAGCAGGCCCTCGCCGAGGACGCCGAGGCGAGCGAGGCCGCCTACTACCTGGCCAAGGTCCTCGTCGAGCAGGGCGATCCCAAGGCGGCGCTGGCCAAGGCCGAGCGCGCCTGCTCGCTCGACGAGCAGTTCGCCGACGCCTTCCTCCTCGTCGGAGAGCTGGCCCAGAAGGGCGACAAGAGCGACAAGGACAAGGCCAAGCGCGCCTACGAGAAGTTCCTGCAGCTCCAGCCCAACGCGCCGCAGGTCAAGACCGTCAAGAAGGCGCTCGCCGCGCTCAAGTAGCCCAGAACTCCGATCATGAGCCAAGCCCGAGAGGATCTGGTCGCCGTCGCCGAGAGCTACGAGCTGCCGCGCGTCGCCGAGCTGCTGCGGCAGTTCGGCTCGCCGTCGTCGCTGCAGCCGCTGTCGCCGCCCGATCCGTCGCTGCTCGCGCAGCCGGCGATGCTGCCTGGGGACATCCTCAACCAGATGGTGCGGCGCGGCCACCACCCGCAGCTCCTCGAGGCCCTCCTCGAGCAGCTCTCCGATCGCCCCCTCGAGCAAGCGCTGATCGCCTGGGACGTGCTGTCGAGCAGCATCCTGTACGACGACGGCCGGCTGGTGCCCGAGCTGCGCCGCTTCGCGCGGCCCCTGGCGGGAGAGGCGGTCGTCGCTGGACAGCCGGGGATCGATCTCAACCAGCGCTCTGCGCTCGCGCTGGTGCGCGAACACGCGGAGCGCCTGGCGGGCGATCCGCTCGTGCGCCTCGCGGTCACCGACACCGGCGGCATCCCGCCGCTCGAGGCGCTGCATCAGCTCCACGCCGAGGGCCACCCGATGCAGTCGGCCGAGGAGATCGATCTGCTGCATCGCACCCGGCAGTTCGCCGTCCGCCTCGGGCGCGCCCAGCTGCCGACGCTGGCGATGGTGTACCTCGACCTCCTGGCGCGGCAGTGGCAGCTCGTCGACGCAGCGCTGGATCTGTGCGAGCTGTTGCTCGATCTCGGTCGCCCGGCGTTGCAGCCGGCGGATCTCTTCGAGCACGCCGACCTCCTCCCCGAGGAGCGGCAGGGGATCGGCGACTACCTGCTCGGGCGCGGCGCGCTCGGCCAGCGTCAGCTCGACGTCGCGGCCAGCGTCGTGCAGCGGCTGCGCCCCGATGGGCCGCTGTCCAAGCGCCACCGCGTCCTCTCCACCCACCTCAGGGTGCTCGACGGGACGCGGCCGCTCGATCCGAGCGAGCTCGACGGACTGTGCGACAGCGATCGTCGCTGGCGCTACGCCGCCGGCGTGCGCTTGCTCCTCCACGCGCAGGCCGAGTCGGAGGCGCGCCGCGTCGTGCCGCTGCTCCTCGACTACATCGATCGCTTCGGCCACGACGCGCGCACCAGCTACGAGGCGCTGCTCGTCGCCCCCGAGGGCGCGCCCTGGATGGAGGACGCATGCCGCCTGTTCGCGCAGGAGGCGCGGCGCTTCCCCTATCTGCAGGCGGCGTGGCGGACGCTGATCCCGTTCCTCGCCGAGGAGGATCGCATCGCGTGGGCGATGGCCGAGCTCGACGCGCGCCTCGTCAAGCAGACGACGTTCGC
>CAZPEY010000014.1:22993-25028 GCA_964585665.1 uncultured Polyangiaceae bacterium
TTAGCGGCCGCGGAAGCCGAGCCCGACGACGTACTGCTCGATGGAGTCCTTGCGGGAGCTGTCGGGCTTGAAGGTCTTCTGCACCGAGAAGCGCGCCCGCACCCGCTCGCAGAGGCGCTTCCAGTCCGGCCCCTGGAACAGCGTGCCGACGAAGTTGCCGCCGGGGAGCAGGGTCGCCTCGGCGAGCTCGAGGGCGCGCTCGAAGAGCCCCTCGCTGCGCGCCTGATCGAGCGCGCGCACGCCCGTCGTGTCGGGTGCCATGTCGGAGAGCACGACGTCGAAGCCGGGCAGCTCCCCGCGCAGCTCCTCGGCCGACACCTCCATCACGTCGCCCGAGACGTTGCGCGCGCCGGGGATGACGATGTCGAGCGGCGTGCGATCGAGGCCGACCATGGGCGCCGAGTCGCCGATGCGCGTCCGCGCGTACTGCAGCCACGAGCCGGGGCGGCAGCCGAGATCGAGGACCCGCGCCCCCGGCTTGAACAGGCGGAACTTCTGATCGAGCTCTTCGAGCTTGTAGACCGAGCGCGCAGCGAAGCCCGCCTTGCGGGCTCGCTGGTGAAAGTGATCGTGTCGGGCAGACTTGTCGCGGAGACGCTGCGACATGAGGAGGGGAGGGGCTTACTTCTTCGGCTTGGCCGCAGCCGCCTTCGGCTTGGCAGAGCCCGCGCCGGCCTTCGAGGCCTTCATCGGGTTCTTCGACTTCTCCTGGACCTCGACGGCGCCGCGGAGCTTGACGTTCTGGCCGAACCGCTTCTTGGCGTTGCGGATGACGACGTAGGCGCCCTTGGCACCGGGGAGCGCGCCCTGGATGAGCAGCACGTTGTTCTCGGTGTCGACCTCGAGCAGGACGAGGTTCTGCACCGTCACGTTGTCATCGCCCATGTGGCCGCTCATGCGCTTGCCCTTGTGGACGCGACCCGGGGTGAGGCGGCAGCCGATCGATCCGCCGTGGCGGAAGAACTCGTGCGTACCGTGGGTGTTCTTGAAGCCCGGCATGTTGTGCCGCTTCATGACGCCCTGGTAGCCCTTGCCCTTCGAGACGCCGCTGACGTCGACGTGGGTGAGCGCCTTGAAGTGCTCGGCGACCGCGACGGGCTTGCCGACCTCGTACTTGGCCAGATCGCCGTTCTCGAGGCGCAGCTCCTTGACGAAGCGCTGCGGCTGGAGGCCCGTCTTCTTGTAGACGCCGAGCTCCGGCTTGTTGACGACGCGCAGCGGCTTCTCGTCGAAGCCGAGCTTGACGGCCGAGTAGCCGTTCTTCTCGGGAACGAGCTTGTCGACGACGACGCAGCCCGCGACCTCGACGGCCGTGACCGGCGAGATGTCGCCGTTCGGAAGGAACACCTGGGTCATGCCCAGCTTCTTGCCCAAAATTCCAGTGCGGAACGCCATGATGTGACTTGCCTCGAAATAGGTACGAAAAAGGGTTGGTCCCTTCGGAAGGGCAAGGCTCTACCGCTACCCGGGGGCATTGTCAAGAGAACTGCGTCTAGACCCCGATGAAGAGGCGATTGCCGAAGTTGCGCTCGAGCTTGGCGGTGAAGATCTTCTCGGCCGCGGTCTCGATGTCGTAGGGGACGCGGCGGAACTCGAAGATCCGGCTGTCCGTGTCGTAGATGGTGTAGCTGGCGCGGTTGTCGTAGTCGCGCGGCTGGCCGACCGATCCAACCGAGATGATGTACTTGTAGCCCTCGCGCAGCTCGAACCGCTGGGCCACGACCTCGTGCACGTCGTCCGCCTCGAGCGCGAAGCTCTTGCAGAGGTGCGAGTGGCCGATGAAGGTGACGTCGGCGAGCCGGTCGAACTCGGGCAGGCAGCGGGCCGCCTGCTCGGGCGCGAAGATGTACTCGAACTCCTCGATGTTGATCGGCGAGCCGTGGCAGAAGGAGATGTTGCCCTCGCGCACCTCGTAGGGCAGGGCGCGCAGCCACTTCATGTTGTTGGGCGACAGGATCGACGCGTGGTAGTCGAGCGCCTGGCGAGCTGCGTCGTAGTAGAAGCTGTAGTCCATGCGCCCGGCGACGGCGGCGTC
>CAZPEY010000014.1:25038-34157 GCA_964585665.1 uncultured Polyangiaceae bacterium
ACCGTATCGTTGATGCCATCCTGCGTGACAGCATGGTTGCCGAGGATGGTGAAGGCAGCGCGCGCCTGGACGAGATCGCAGCACTCGTTGGCGCTCGCGCCGTAGCCGACCGTGTCGCCGAGGCACACCAGCTTGTCGCAGCTCTCCTGATCGAGTGCGTCGAGCACTGCGGTGAGTGCCTCGAGGTTGGCGTGTGTGTCGGAGAAGATCCCTATGCGCATGGAAGGCGGCTCGGCCTCCGGCAGGCTACCATCAGCTCACCCCGCGCGGCAAGGTTCCGCGGCGCGACCGCGGCGGTTCGGGCGGCGGATCGCCGTCTGCGTCGGGATGGACGACGGGGCGAGAGGGATCGGTGCGGCGCTCCTCGAACCCCGGAGTCACGGGCCGCTCGGCGCGCTCGGCCCGATCGAAGAGATCGTCGATCGCCCCCAAGCTCCGCGCGGTCGTCGGGCGCTTGCCAGCGGCCGCGGCGCCCCCCGCGTCGGGACGTGGCGCTCGTCGAGCGCCCGAGTCCTCGGCGATCTCGACCTCGTCCGGGGAGAGCTCGACCTCGCCGTCGAGCCCCTCATAGAAGCGATGCGAGAAGCCGCGCACCACCGTGTGCTCGCTGGTCCCGCCGCGCACCTCCTTGTCGAGGCGCTGCACCTCGGGAACGAGCGACAGGGCGCGCCGCGCCGCATCGGCGATCGCCGGGTCGCGCGACGTGCCCAGCATCTCGACCGGACCGCGCACGCCGCCCGCGGCGATGTGGGCGAGCGCGCGCACGATGCGATCGCGCTGCTCGGTGCTCGCCGAGCGCAGCCGGTTGCCGAGCGGCATCACGGCCTGGGCGCCTGCGTCACCGAGCGCGCGGGCCAGCTCGCTCCAGATCTCGGTGGGCTCGTCGAGCAGGGCCTGGCAGAGCGCCTCGGTGCCGCGCGCGGTCCGGAGCTGGCCGAGCGCCAGCGCGGCGCCCTGGCGCAGAAACGCCTTCTTGGCGCCGAGGATCTCGACGAGGTAGGGCTCGCTCGACGGGCCGAAGCCGGTCATCGCGGGCAGGACCCGGCTCGCCTCGAGGCGCGGCATGCGCCCGAGCGCCTGACAGAGCCCGGGCAGCGTCCCGACCTCGCGCCGCTCGCAGAGCAGCAGCGCCGCGTCGACGCGTAGCTCCGAATCGTCAAGCATCTTGACCAGGTGCTCGGAGCTCGCCGACGGCAGCTCTTCGCGCGACAGCCGCCGGAAGCTCTGCGACTTGGGCGCTGGCACCGCGCCGAGCTGAGCCGTGACGCGGGACGAGGGCGGCGTCGTCACCGCGGCGGCCAGAGCGCCGACCGCCGCTCCCTTCTGACCGACCGCGAGCGCCAGGACCTCGACGGCACGCTCGAAGCTGCGACCGCCGTGCGGCAGGCGCTGGTTGGCCTCGATCGCCCGCACCAGGAGCTCGGTGGGGCGCGAGCCCGGCCGCACCGTCGCGGCGGCGCTGTAGGTGAGGCGGCGGCGATCGTCGAAGAAGCTACAGCGCACGCTGCCGAAGGCCTCGAGCGCCTCGACGAGCGGTCGCGTGCGCCCGTCGTCTGGATCGAGCGGCACGCGGAACAGCCCGAGGGTGCCGGGGCGCAGCGGCGCGTAGCCGAGGGTCACCAGCACGATCGAGTAGGTGGGCAGGTTGCAGAGCTCGAGGCGCGCCTCCAGCGGATCGGCCGTCGGCATCGCCGCGAGGCCACAGGCGACGACCTCGCTGCCGTCGAGGTAGAGCGCCGCGGTCTGGGTGGTCTGGGCAAAGCGGGTCTCGGCGTTGGCCGGCGGCACCGGCGCGCTGCGATGGATGGCGGTGCGCGGCTCGTCCTCGTCCTCGCCCGCCAGCTGCGGCGCGCTCGACGACGGGGGCGGCTTGGGCAGCAGGCTCGGCGCGGGGACCGCTGCCATGCCGGGCGAGCTCGGCGGGCGTGGCCCCGGCTGCGGCAGCAGACTCGGCGAGGGGATGGCGCCGAGGGCCGGCGAGCTCGGGGAGCGCGGCGGCTGGGGCAGCGGCGCGCTCGTCGGGGACAGCGGGGGCAGCGGCTCCTTGCTCGCCTCGCTCGCGGTGCTCTCGGGCGGAGCGGCCGCCGCGGCAGCGCCGAGCTCTCCCGAGGCGGCGCGAAACTCCGCCAGCTCGCTCCAGCCAAAACACAGACGCGGGCGCAGCAGCGCCGTCGGGTAGCCGACCTGCGCCACCGCGAGCCGCTGCAGGAACTCGATGAGCTCCGGGAGCTCGCGCCAGCGCGACGACTCGGGCAGGAGCAGGGCCGCCTCCCCGTCGGGACCGCCGGTCACACCAAACGGTGCGTCGATCCGCGTCGGGCGTCCGCACTCGCGACAGGTGACCTCCCCGAGCGCCTCCTCCTCGACGACGCGCTCGAGCTCGGGCGAGCCTTCAGCGAGGACGAGGGGTAGGGCGATGGAGATCTGCGTCCCGCAGCGGCAGCGGACCGAGAGCGTTTGCTTGGCCTCGCTCGACGGAGGCGGCGATTTTGCGGGCACTATGGTTCTTTTCTCACACTTTGCCGGCCCTGAGAAGCGTGGAGCGCTCGATTGACTCCGCGCCGAACTTCCGAAATAAGGCCGGCATGGCTGACTCCGTGGACTCTCGACTCGAGCCCTTCTTGCGCTCGGCCCGCGACTACCTGCGTCGCGCGATGGGCGCCGAGCTCGATGGCTCGGAGACCTCCCTGGCCTTCGTCGATCACTACCTGCAGAGCCAGCGTCCGCCGGCGGACGCGCCGATCGCCTCGCCGGTGCTCAACCTGCTCGCGTCGGCCCTCGGCGTCTATTTCGGCGAGGTCTGTCGCACCCACCTCCCCGGCGGTGGGCAGTGGCAGATGATCGGCGACGATCCGCGCACCTATCGCTTGCTGCTCGACGCCTCGGGGGTCGCGTTCTCGCCCGTCGCGATGGTCGTCACGGCGCTGTTCGGTGACGAGGTCGAGGGCTGGGACGCGACGGTGCGCCCGCCCGACAAGTGGCGCACGATGCTCGAGCGCGTGCTGGCCGAGAGCGCGCCGGTCGATCAAGACTACTTCTACTCGCTGACCGGCCGCTTCGAGAGCCTGGGGCGGATCGGCGATCTCATCGCGGACTTCGAGCGCCTGACCCAGCCGCCTGCCCCCGCCGAGGCGGACCCCGACGACCCCGGGCCCAACTAGCCTCGTGTTTCCGCTCTCCGACGCGCTGCTGTTCATCGCCTTCTTCATCACGGGCGCGGCCAGCCTGGTGCTCGAGCAGGTCTGGGTGCGCGAGCTCGGGCTGGTCTTCGGCTCGACGACGCTCGCGATGTCGACCGTCCTGGCCGTGTTCATGGGCGGCCTCGGCCTGGGCAGCCTGCTGGTCGCGCGCTACGGGGACAGAACCTCGAAACTACGTGAGCTTTATGCGGCGTGTGAGATCGGCGTCGGCCTGTACGCGCTCGTCGTGCCGGCGCTGCTCGAGCACTATCCGCTGCTGGCGCGGCTGCTGCACCGCGCGTTCGCCGACTCGCCGACCGGCCTCGCGCTCGGTCGCTTCGTCGCAGCGGTGCTGCTGCTGCTCGTGCCGACGACGCTGATGGGCGCGACGCTGCCGCTGCTGTCGGGGTACCTCTTGCGACGGCGGGGCGCCAAGATCGCGTCGACGATCGGCGCGCTGTACGCGATGAACACGGTGGGCGCCGTCGTGGGCACCTACCTCGCGGGCTTCCAGCTCCTCCCTGGCCTGGGCGTCAAGACGACGACGTACGCGGCGGCGATCTGCGATCTGGTGATCGGCCTGCTGGTCGGGTTGAGCCGCGCCGAGCGCGCGCCGGACGATCGGATCGCACTCGACGACCTCGAGCTCGCAGCGGTCACGTCCGACGCGGAGCCCGGTGGCGTGGCGCAGCCCCCCGCGCGTGGATCAGGCCTCTCGGCTCGGCAGCGGCTCGTCGTGCAGCTCGCCTTCCTCGTCTCTGGCGCGGCGGCGATGGTCACGCAGGTCTTGTGGAACCGCTCGCTCGGCATCGTGCTCGGCTCGTCGGTCTACTCGTTCGCGCTCATCCTGATCGCCTTCCTCGTCGGGCTCGCGCTTGGCTCGGCGATCTTGTCGCGGCTCGTCGAGCGCCGTCGCCGCCCGCTCGACTGGCTGGCCGGCAACCACGTCGCCGTCGCGCTGCTCAGCCTGGGCGCGGTCGCGATGATGGACCGCTTGCCGCTGCTCTTCGTCGAGATCCTGCGCGGCGGCCAGCTCGTGCCCGACAAGATCCTGACCGCGCAGTTCACGCTCTGCGTGCTGTCGATCCTCCCAGCGACGATCGCGATGGGCGGGATCTTCCCGCTGACCCTGGCGCTGGTCGTGCAGCGCCCGGAGAGCGCCGCCGCCGATGTTGGCCGCGCCTACGCGTTCAACACCGCGGGCGCGATCCTCGGCTCCTTCCTCGCCGGCTTCGTCGTCCTGCCGCTGGTGGGCGTCGAGGCGGGGCTGCGTGGTGCGGCGATCGTCTCGGGCGCGCTTGGGGTCGCCATCCTGCTCCTCGGGGCGCGCCGGCTCGCCGCGCTGCTCGTGGCGACGGCGCTGACCTCGCTGCTCCTGGTGCTCCCGGCGTGGCGCAAGGAGATCCTCTCGGCCGGCCTCTTTCGCGTCGCCATCGCCCGCGACATCCTGTCGGCCAAGCGCTGGCGCCTCCCCGAGCTGCTCTACTACCACGACGGCGTCTCGACCACGGTCTCCGTCGAGAGGTGGGGCAAGACGATCGCGCTCAAGAACAACGGCAAGGTCGACGCCTCGAACGGCGACGATATGGCGACGCAGATCCTGGTCGGCCTGCTGCCGCTGGTCATCCACGGCACGACCCATCCATGGCAGGGGACGACGCCGAGCCAACCGCTCAAGGCGGCGCTGGTCGGCTACGGCTCGGGCGTGACGGCGGGGGCGATGCTGCAGTATCCGCTGGCGTCGCTCGACGTCGTCGAGCTCGAGCCCAAGGTGGTCGAGGCGGGCGATCGCTATTTTGGCGACATCAACCATCACGCGTCGAGCGATCCGCGGGCCCGCATGCACCTCGGCGATGGCCGCAACTTCCTGGCCGTCTCCGACGCCCTCTACGACGTCATCGTCAGCGAGCCATCGAACCCGTGGCTGACCGGCGTCTCGAACCTGTTCACCGTCGAGTACTGGCGGCTGGCCAAGGCGCGCCTCAAGCCCGACGGCGTGTTCTGTCAGTGGGCGCAGCTCTACGAGCTCAAGAGCCCCAACATCAAGGCGCTGCTGCGCAGCTTCGTCGAGGTCTTCCCCAACGCGTACGTGTTCTCCGCCGAGGATCTGTCCTCCGACGTCCTCCTCGTCGCCTCGCCCCAGCCGCTCTCGCTCGATCTTGCTGCGCTGCAAAAGATCTTCGAGCTCGAGGTGACGCGGCGCGAGCTCGCCCGGGCGCACATCGACGCGCCTCACGACCTCCTGGCGGCGCTGCTGCTCACGCCCGACGAGCTGCCCGCCTTCACCGCCGGCGCGACCATCATCACCGACGACAACGCCCACATCGAGTTCGCCGCGCCTCGCGATCTCCTCGGCTCGCTGGTCCCCGACGTCTGGCCGATCCGCATCTACGCGGACGGCTGGCCGTACGGCCGCATCGAGAGCAAGCTCACGGGGCTCGGGACGCCGGCCGAGGCGGCGCGCCACTACGAGGCGCTGGCGCTACGGCTCTTGCGCCACGGCCGACGGCAAGCCGCGACGCGCCTGCTCGATCTGAGCGAGCGACGGGCGGGCGCCACCCCGCCTTCGGCGAGCGCCAAGCGGACCCGCGCCCTCGTCGCCCTGCTGTCCCCGCGCGACACCTATGCGTTCGAGGCGCCGCTGACCGAGCTGACCAGCGAGATCGACAGGCTCGGCCTCGGGGGCCTCGCGCCGCCGCAGATTCCGACCGAGCGTTCGGCCGAGTACCTGCGCATGGAGCACGCGGCGCGGGTCGGGGCGTGGGCGACCGCGCTCAAGGCGATCGCGACCTGGCCGGAGAAGCTCGTCGACGAGGCGGGCAGCGACTTCCAGTTGCTGCTCGGCATGCTGCTCGAGAAGGCCGAGCTGTACGTCGAGAGCAAGGAGCGCCTCCTGCCGCTCGTCGACCAGCCCGAGCTCACCAAGGCGCGGCCGGCGATCTTCTACTACCTGGCGCGCGCCGAGTTTGGCGCCGGCAACTACGCTCGCGCCGTCGAGCACATGGACAAGTATCTTGCCTACATGCCGACGAACGAAGCGCCGAGCGTGAAGGTGACCGGCGAGGCCACGGGCAAGTAGTCGGCGGCGATGGCGAGCGTCACGGCGGCGTGGCCGAGCCAGACGTCGAGCCCGAGGCGCGCGCCGCCGGTCGCGAACAGCGGTGCGGCGTGGCAGTCGGGGCCGGTACGCTGCCCGCCAACGCCGACGTGCCCTTCGACGAAGGGCACCACCCAGCGCCCGCCGCGGCGGTTGCCGAAGTCGTAGCGCAGGCCGACGGCATGCCAGGCTGCCGTCGGGCGATGCGGGCAGGCGCTCTGCCCGCCGCTGGTCATCGCCGCCCCGAGGACCTCGAGCGACAGGCCGCGCCAGAGCCGCAGATCGACCGACAGCCGCGTCGGGAACACCGCGACGAACCGCCCGCCGACGCGGCTGGCGCCGAAGCCCTGTGCCAGCTCGGGCCGGACGACGAAGCGCGGCGGTGGCTCGGTCGCCGCGGCGCGACCCTCCAGCAGGCCGACCAGCGCGCCGACCATCGCCAGCCCGAGCCCTGGCGCGCCCGCGCGATGTCTCCGTCGGCCGCTCACACTATTCCGCAGCGAAGCTGGCGAGCATGCGGTAGAGAGCGCGCGGCTTGGGAATGAGCGTGGCGCGCTCGATGTACTCGTCGGTCGTGTGAAAGCCCTTGCCGCGCGGACCGAGCCCGTCGATCGACGGCACCCCGTGGCGCGCCGTCGTGTTGGCGTCCGAGCCACCGCCGAGCAGCACCGACTCCTTGCTGCCGAGCCCCTCTTGCGCCGCGTGCTGCCCGTAGCGCGCCGCGAGCGCGGCCGAGGCCTCGGTGCGCTCGAGCGGCCAGCGCATCACGCCGCCCTCGAGCTGGAGGCTCGTCCCGGCGACCGAGCCGGCGGCCGCCTGGGCTGCTCGGTCAAGATCCTTGACCAACGCCTCGCCGTCCTCGGCGGAGAGGAAGCGGATGTCGAGGTGCGCCTCGGCGCTCTCGGGCACCGTGTTCTTGCCGATGCCGCCGGCGACCTTGCCGACGTTGACGGTGCGACCGCGCTCGTAGTCGGTGAGCTGCTGCGCGGCATCAATGAACCGCGCCAGCGCCCAGATCGCGTTGTGCCCGTCCTTGTGGTTGTTGCCGGCGTGCGCGGCGCGGCCGCGCGCCTTGCAGACGACCGAGCCGGTGCCCTTCCGGCGGGTGATGATCTGATCCTCGGAGCGCCCCGACTCGAACACCAGCGAGGCCGCCGCCCCGGGCGAGACCGCATCGATGAGGACGCGCCCCTCGGGGGAGCCGATCTCCTCGTCGGAGACCGAGAGGAGCTGCAGCGGCACGCGCCCGAGCAGGCCAGCCCGCTCGAGCGCGCCGAGCGCGAAGGCGATGACGACGAGGCCGCCCTTCATGTCGAGCACCCCGGGGCCCCGCAGGAGCGCGCCGTCCTCGCGAAAGCCCGCGAACGTCTCGACGGGAAAGACCGTGTCGTGGTGGCCGATGAGCAGCACCGGCGCACCGGCGGCGCGCGACGCGAGGTGCAGATGCGCGCCGTACTTTCCGCTCGGGCTGGCGACCACGCCGCCGGTCAGCGACGGGGCGAGCGCCAGCGTCGCGGTGGCCAGGCGATCGGCGACCGCGGTGTTTCCCGGCAGGTTGGGGGTGTGGGAGGAGATCTCGACCAGCTCCCGCAGCAGGCTCTCCATCTCCAGCTGCTGCGTCGACAACCAAGCAAGTCCGTCGCTCATGCGGCCCGATAGTAGGGGACGCGATCGGACGTTTCAAGGTCGCTGTCGGGGACGACCACCGCGGGCCCGCCGCGGCGGAGATCAAACGCCCTTGGGCACCTTGGCGAGATCGATCTGGTCGAGCGCGGCGCGGATGATCGCCGACTTGTTGGCCTTGGTGTGGCCACGGCGCTTGAGCTCGCTCACCAGCTGCTCGAGACGCTCGATGTCCTCGTTGTAGAGCGAGATGCAGACGATCTTGTAGTGCGTCGGCCGCTCCTTCTTGGGCAGGACGGCGCGCGGCTGATTCGGCTGCGGGCGGTAGAACTCCTCGAGGATCGTATCGCTGTCGAGCGGATTCTGGCCGAGGGCGCGGCCGTTCGGCGGCTCCCCCTCGTCGTGCGCGATCGAGCGGAGCGGCGCGGTCTTGCGTGCGGCTTTCATTCGGCCCTCCCAGCGTGGCTCGGCGCCGCCTTGGCGCGCGGTAGCTCCGCGAAGTTTCGTCCGTTGCTCGGCGCCTTGCCCGTGGTCTTGGCCGCACCGACGAGGCGCTCGACGAGCTTGCGATAGTCCTCGGCGCCCTGCGAGTCGGGCGCGTACTCGAAGATCGTCTGGCGATGGCTGGGTGCCTCGGCCAGGCGGGTCGAGCGACGGATCGGATCGCACAGCCGCTCCTTGAAGTGCTCGGCGAGCGTCTCGACCGCCTCCTTGGCGAGGCGGGTGCGCCCGTCGAAGAACGTCGGGATGACGCCGGCGATCCGCACCGCGTGGCCGAGGTGACGATCGACGTCCTTGAGCGTGCGCAACACCTGCTTGACGCCGACCAGCGCCAGATAGTCGCACGAGACCGGGATCAGCACCTCGTCGGCGAAGGTCAGCGCGTTCTGGTTGAGCAGCGACAGCGACGGACCGCAATCGAGGACGACGTACTGGTAGCGACCGCGCAGCGCCTCGAGTCGCGTCGCCAGCACGCGATCTCGATCGCTGTTGAGGCGGGCCAGGTAGACCTCGGCCTGGGCGAGCGTGGCGTCCGACGTGATGACGTCGAGGTGTCCGCGCACGGGGACGACCACGTCATCGGGGTTCATCTTGTCGTCGACGAGCAGATGGTAGAGCGAGCGCTCGCCGCGGATGCCGAGCGAGGTGCCGACGTTGCCCTGCGCGTCCATGTCGACGAGCAGTACGTCGTAGCCGCGATCGGCGATGCCGGCGGCGAG
>CAZPEY010000015.1:0-6022 GCA_964585665.1 uncultured Polyangiaceae bacterium
CCGGTGAAGGCGCCCTTGGTGTGGCCGAAGAGCTCACTCTCGAGCAGGGGCTCGGAGATCGCCGCGCAGTTGATGGCGACGAAGGGCGCGCCGCGGCGCCCGCTGCCCAGGTGCAGCGCCTGAGCGACCAGCTCCTTGCCGGTACCGGACTCGCCGGACACCAGGACTGGCGCGGCGGTCTGGCTGATCCGATCGAGCAGATCGTAGATCTGCTGCATCACCGCGCTCTTGCCCACGAGGTTGCGGAAGCCGAGGCGCTCGTCGACCGCGCGGCGTAGGAGCTGGTTCTCGCGGCGCAGCGCGCGATCGGCCAGGGCGCGCTCGATCCAGACCCGCGCTTCGTCGAGCTTGAACGGCTTGGTCAGGTAGTGGAACGCACCGCGCCGCACAGCCTCGACCGCGCCGTCGATGGTGCCGTACGCGGTCATGATCAGCACCGGGCGCTCGCCGTCTCCTTCGAGCGCCGCCTCGAGCACGTCGAGGCCGTCGATGTGGTCCATGCGCAGATCGGTGATCACGAGGTCGAACGAGCGCCGCTTGAGCGCTTGCAGCGCCGCCTTGCCGCCGACGGCGCAGTCGACGCGGTAGCCGACTCCGTTGAGGTAGTCGGCGATGGTGTCGGCCATCTCGCCGTCGTCATCGACCACGAGGAGACGGGCGCTCTTGGGGGACTCTGAGGAGGTCATCCGGGCTCCTTGCCAACGGGCAACGCGATCGTGACGGTGGTACCGCGCCCAACCTCGGAGGCGAGGTCGAGAGAGCCGCCGTGATTCTTGACGATGTCGCTCACGATGGTCAGGCCAAGGCCGGTGCCCTGGCCGCGCTTCTTGGTGGTGAAGAACGGATCGAGCACCGAGCCGAGGTGTTCGGGCGCGATGCCGGCGCCGTCGTCCTTGACCTCGAGGACAATGCGATCGCCGCGCAAGCTCGCGGACAGCGCAACGGTGCCGCCGGGCGCGCACGCGTCGACGGCGTTGATCAGCAGGTTGACGACGACCTGTTCGAGCTGCGCCGGATCCCCGGCGATCGGCGGCAGCGACGGAGGGGCGCTGATCTCGAGCCCGACGTTGGCCTGGCGGAAGCGGTGCTCGAGCAGCGCCGCTGCCGAGGCGAGGACCATCGAGGGAACGACGACGCTGCCCTCCACCGGGCGGACGCGCGAGAAGTCGAGGAGCTGGCGGATCGTGGCCGAGACCTTGTCGACCTGCTTCAAGATCGAGGCGAGCCCCTTGCGCGTGCCCTCGCCGCCATCGTCGTTCGGCAGCTTCGCGAGGAGCTGCTCGGCCCGACCGGAGATGATGCCGAGCGGCGTCCCGATCTCGTGCGCGACGCCTGCGGCCAGCGTCCCGATGGTGGCGAGTTTTTCGGCGCGCGCCAAGCTGCGCTCGAGCGCTCGGAGATCGGTTCGATCGTGCAGGACCAGGAAGCACGCGGTCTCGGCGAGCGGCCTGCTGAGCGGAATGGCGATTGCGTCGAAGTCACGCGGCTCGCCACCTTCGAGCGAGAGGCCCAGGCCGAGCTTCTCGAGGGGGCGCGCCTGTCGCCGTGCCTCGGCCACGAGCGAGAGGAGCGGCTCGACCTGCGCTGCGGTCGCCCGTGGTAGCGCGCTGGCCAGGGAGGCGCCGGTGGTCGCGCCACGCTCGCGGAGGAACGGGTTGATCGCCGTCACGGCCAGAGATCCGTCGAGCGCCAGCACACCGAGCGGCATCGCCTCGAGGAGCTTGTCGGCGCGCTCCCGCAGCGCGGCGGTCGCTTCCGCGAGCCGGAGCGCCTCGGCGAGGGCCTGCGTTCGCGTCTGCTGGCGAGACACCACCAGGCCGAAGAGCCCGACCAGCAGCCCGGCGAGGCCGGTGGCCGCGCCGAGACGCCAGGCGGCCAGCCGCGCCCGGTCCCGCACGCGCTGCGCCGACGCGACGACCGCGACCGCCCAGGGCGGCTGCCCTGTGACCTTGACCGTGGCGAAGCCGGCAACGGCGAGCCGCTTCTCGAGGCCGAGCGAGGCGGCCGCGCCCCGGCCGATGGGCAGAGTGCCCGCCCTGTCACGCTCCATCCTGGCGAGGAGCGTGGCGACCTCGGGCTCGAGCGCCGTGTCACGTGAGTGCCAGTCGAGCTCGACCCGATCTCCGTCGGTACGAACCACCGCGAAGGTGTGGCGCAGATCGTCGAGGACGATCCAGCGCAGCGGCGCGGCCATCGCCGCGGCCACCGCAGGCAGGTTGTCGAAGAAACGCTCGGTGTCGACCAGCAACAACGCTGCGCGCCCGCCTCGTCGACGCCCGAACAGCCGCAGCGAGGCGTCCGAGCCCGCCGTCGACAGCAGCGGGGACATCTGCATCGCGCCATCGCTCCGCAGCTCGGCGAGGAGCTGGCGCCGCTCCGCCTGCAAGGTCGTGGCCCCAGGGCTCGGCTCGGCGTCATCGACGAGCTGAAGATCGCGGTAGAGCCCGCCCGGGGGCGGCGGCGCAGCGTGCGAAGCCTCGAGGTAGCGATCGAGGTCGTGGGAGACGGTCTCGATGCGCGCCTGGATCGCGATCGCCGAGGCCTGCGCGATCGCTTGCTGCTCAGAGCCGAAGTCGGCGAGCGCGCGCTGCTGCTCGCGGAGCAGGTCGACGTAGGCGAGCAAGAAGACGGACGCGACCGCGAGCAGCATGCCGAGTCGGAAGATCCAGGTCCGCAGCGGGGTGGGGTGCATCAGTGTTGCAGTTTGCAAGACTCTTTGCCCTGCCGCCAGGACAGGGTCTTGCAGTTTGCAAGACCGGCGGCCGCCCGACCGGGTGGAACGGGGCAATCTCCGTCGAGCTGTTGGGTCCAGTGCATGGCTCCAACCCCAGGGTCGCAACCCTCGTGCCAGCGGATCGCGGGCCCTCTACGAGGCTGACGCGCCGGCGCCATGTCTCCGGGTCTTGCAGAATGCAAGTCGAGGGTCGTTGGCACGCTGGGTGCTCTGAAGGGCGGCGCTTTGCGATCCCTTCTCTCGAACGCGCAGCACGCGAAGATCCGGACCTCCCTGCGCTGCGCTTGCAGCCTCTCCCTGCTGTGGCTGGCGGGCCAGGCCGAGGCCGCGCCGACCTCCCTCACACTGCCCGACGCGCTGGCCTATGCGCACCAGCACCAGCCCGAGCTGCGCCGGATGCGGGCCGAGATCGCCGCGCGCCTGGCGGAGGCCAAGGTCCCACGCGCGCTGTGGCTCCCGCGGATCGGCGCGACCGCGCAGCTCCTCGTCGGGACCGCCAACAACACGAGCGCCTCCGTTCTGAATGTTCGCGAGACCGATCTGCCGCGCATCGGCGGTACCAAGACGAGCGCTCACACCGACTGGCGCCCAGCGCCTTCGACGCTCGCGGCGCTGTCGCTGCAGCAGGAGGTCTATGACTTCGGGCGCATCGCCGCCCTGGCTGCGGTCGGAGATGCCGAGGTGGCGACGGCGCGCGCCGCCGCGGCCTCGGTGCTGCTCGATCTCGATCTCGCCGTCGAGGAGACCTTCGCGGCGGTGCTCGGTGCCAAGGAGGTCGCGCGCGCGACCGAAGAGGCCTATCGGCGCGCGCTCGCACACCGCGACTACGCCGAGGCAGCGACGAAGAGTGGCCTACGCGCCCCGATCGAGCTCGTGCGTGCCCAGGCCGATGTGGCGCAGCTCGAGGTGCGGCGGCTCCAGGCCGCTGCAGCGCTCGACACGGCGCGCGCCGCGCTGGCCGCGGCGATCGGCAGTCGTGAGGTCGGGATCGACGCGCTCGACGCGAACGATCCCTCGAACAGGGACTCGTCAGCGCTCGCGACCTCGTCGCCGACTCTCGACGAGGCGCTGCGCCAGGCCGCCAGCGACAACCCAGCGATCGCGCTCGCCCTCTCGCGGGTGACGGCGCAGCAGCAGCGGCGGCGCGCCATCGGCTACGAGCTCGCCCCCAACCTGTTCGCGACAGGCTCGCTGTCCGGGCGAGCGGGAGGCGTCGCCCCGTCGGCTGGGGAGGTACCGCTCGGGCGAGGATGGCTGCCCGCCGTCGGCAACTGGGACGTCGGGCTGGTGCTGCAGTGGAACCTCTTCGACGCCACGGTCCTGGCGCGTCGCACGGCCGCGGCGGCGCGCGAGGAGGCGGCGCTCGCCGAGCTCGAGGTGGTGCGAACCCAGGTGGCGCTCGGCGCGCAGCGCGCTGTCCTCGAGCTCAGCGCTGCAGAGCGCGCGCTGCCTGGGCTGGCGGCGGCCCTGCGAGCGGCGCGGGCCAATCACGCGCAGGCCGAGGCGCGCTACGCCGCAGGTCTCGGCACAACGCTCGAGCTGGCCGACTCGGAGGCGCTGCTGACCAACGCTGAGCTCGGGCTCGCGATCGGCAAGTTCGCGGTGCGACGGGCCCGCGCCGTACTGGCGCGCAGCCTCGGCAAGGGCAGCGCGGAGAGCCCGCAGTCGGTCCATTCCTTGGGGAGCAAACGATGAGTGATCTGGTTCCACCGACCGATGATGGCCGGCCTCCTGGCGATGCGCCCCCGCGTGGAGGCCAGGGCGGTGGCGGTGGTCAGGAGGGGCCGCCGTCCGCTGCGCTGCGCGCCGAGGATGGCGCCTCTGCCTCGGCGCTCCCGTCGCGTGCGAAGGCCGTCGGCTTGATCGTCGGCGGTGCCGCGCTCCTCCTCGGTACGATGTTGACGATCTTCGTGCGTGCGCGTGCGGCGGTGAACCACGAACCGCTGGCCGCCGCGCCCAAGCCGGTGACGACCGTCGCGGCCCGCCTCGACACGTACCGCAGCCAGCGCGCCTACGTCGGGGCGGTCCAGCCCTGGGCTCAGGCGCGGGTCGGCCCGCAGTACGTCTCCGCGTACGTCGGCACCGTGCTCGTCCGCCCGGGGGCGGTCGTCCGTCGTGGGGAGGTGCTGGCGACGCTCGACTGTCGCAGCTCGTCGGCGGCGTCGCAGGCGATCGCGGCGCGCGCCAAGGCGCTCGAGGAGCGGCGCAACGCCCTCCAGCACGAGAGCGAGCGCGTCAAGCAGATGCGGCAGGGCGGCTTCGCGTCGGAGAACGAGCTCGAGCAGCTGACGGCGCGGACGAGCGCCGAGACAGCGGAGGTCGAGAGCTTGCGCGCCTCGCTGCTGAGCAAGAGCCTCGAGGTCGACGACTGCATCCTGCGCGCCCCCTTTGCTGGCGAGGTGTCCGATCGGCACGTCGATCCAGGTGCGTACATCCGGCCGGGACAGCCGGTGGTGACGCTGATCGATCGGACCACGGTGCGGGTGACGGCGGACGCGCCCGAGAGCGACTTCGCCGTCGTGGAGCCGGGGCGTGAGGTCAAGATCGTGTCGTCGGCGGGCAGCGACGTTGCGCAGGCGGCGCTGGTCGGCAAGATCAGCCGACGTGCACCGGCGGCGGACGATGTGACGCGGACGGTGCACTTCGAGATCGACCTGCCCAACCCAACGCGCGCCTTGCCGGTGGGGACGAGCGCGACCATTGCCATCGAGGTCGGCGAGCCGGAGGCGGCGGTGATCGTGCCGCTGCGCAGCGCGACGATCCGCGGCGAGCGCGCCGTGGTGTTCGTGGTGGCGGACGGGCACGCCCGTCGACAGTCGCTCCGCGTGCTCGGTGAGCACGGCGGCAGCGTGTACCTCGAGCCGAAGCTCGCCAACCGTGCGGCGGTGGTGCTCGAAGGGCGGGCGCTGCTCGACGACGGCGACGCGGTCGCGGCCAAGGAGGCGCAGCCGTGACCGCGCTGTCGCTGCGCAACCCGATCGCCGTCTTGATGGTGTGCATCGCGCTCGGCGTCTTCGCGCTCGTCGTCACACCCCGCATGAGCATCGACACCTTCCCCGAGCTGACGCCCCCGGTGCTGGTCGTCGGCACGCAGGCGCCGGGCCTCGGACCCAAGGACGTCGAGAAGACGATCACCTGGCGCCTCGAGAAGTACGTCTCGGCGACACCGGGCGTCGAGCACGTCGAGAGCACGTCGCGCAACGGCCTGTCGATCATCTTCGTCTGGCTCAAGTGGGGCACCGATCTCAACGCGGCGCAGACGCTCGTCCAGCAGCAGGTCGCGTTCGC
>CAZPEY010000015.1:6122-13746 GCA_964585665.1 uncultured Polyangiaceae bacterium
GCGGTGGCGCAGTCGAACGCGCTCCTGCCCTCGGGCGAGCTGCTCGCCAAGGGCTTTCACGCCAACGTCTACACCAACGCGGTGCCGATCCACAACCGAACGATCGGGGACGCGGTGATCGCGCTGCGCGATGGCAAGCCGGTCTTGATCCGCGACGTGGCCCGCGTCGAGGACGGCGGCGCGCCCGAGACCCAGTCGGTCTCGGTCAACGGGCAGGACGCGGTCTACCTCAACGTGCTGCGCGTTCCTGGCGGCAACACGATCGAGATCGTCGACGCGGTCAAGGCGGCGGTGCGCGAGCTCAAGGATCTGCCGCCGGGCGTCGAGTGCAGGGCGATCTTCGATCAGTCGACGTTCGTGCGCACCGCGTACAGCGGTCTGCGCAAGGAGATCGTGCAGGCGCTCTGCCTGATCGCGCTCATCATCCTCGTCTTCCTGCAGAGCGGTCGGTCGACGCTGATCGTCGCGATCGCGATCCCGCTCTCGTTCGCGATCACGCTGCTCGTGCTCTACATCGAGGGCCAGACGCTCAACGCGTTCACCCTCGGTGGGCTGACGCTGGCGATGGGGCCGCTGGTCGATCAGGCGGTCGTCGTGCTGGAGTCGATCCATCGCCATCAGCAGCGCGGCATGCGCCTGCCAGAGGCGGTGCTGCATGGGGCCAACGCGGTCGCCCTGCCGGTGCTCGCCTCGACGCTGTGCACGCTCGCGGTGCTGATGCCGGTGCTGCTCCTCGCCGGGCTGGCCAAGAAGCTGTTCGCGCCGCTGGCACTGACCGTCGCGGTGTCGATGATCGCCGCATACCTGGTGAGCATGTGCGTGACGCCGGTGGCGTGTCGGTACCTGCTCGGTCACGCCGAGCCAGGGGCGCTGGCCAAGCGGGTTGCGGCGGCGATCGCGCGGATCACCGAGGCCTACGTCGCGGCGCTCAAGGCGGTCTTGCCGCTGCGCTGGGTGATCCTCGGCAGCGCCCTGGTGCTCGTCGTGGGCGCGGGCTTCATCGCGGGCCGGCTGCCGAGCACGTTCTTTCCCGAGATCGACGAGGCGATGGACGCGATCTACCTGCGGTTCGCCCCGGGCACGTCGCTCTCGGAGGCCACCGCGATCACCGAGCGCATCGGCAAGCGGCTCTCGGCCGCGATCCCGAAGGGCAACCTCGAGCTGGTGCTCGCCAACGTCGGCTCGCCGAGCAACGCGCGCTCGGCGATGAACAGCCCGAACTGGGGCCCGTACATGGGCTTCCTGCGCCTCGCGCTGTCCGATCCCGAGCGTCGGAGCCTGAGCCAGCAGCAGATCGCGGACGCGGCGCGCAAGATCATCGGCGACGAGTTCCCCGGCGTCGAGGCGCTGCAGGCCCCTGGTGGCCTCGTGGCGAGCGTCTTCTCGAACGGCTACGCAGCGCCGCTCGTGATCGAGGTCCGCGGCGACAAGCTCGAGGCGCTCGACGAGCAGGCGCGCGCCGTTGCCGCGGTGATGCGCACCGTCGGCGGCGTGCGCGATATCCGCCTGTCGCTCGATCTGCAGTACCCGGAGGTGCGCGTCGAGGTCGATCGGCAGCGCGCGGGCCTGGTCGGCGTCACGGCTCGCACCATCGGTCAGACGACGCTCGAGGCGACGCTCGGCAATATCAACGCGCCGAGCGTCTGGATCGATGGTGGCAACGGGCAGTCCTACTACGTCGTGACGCACTACGAGCGCAGCGCGGCGGCCGAGCCCGGGCTCCTGGCGCGCCTGCCGGTCCGCATCTCGGAGCAGGGCAAGCAGGTGGCCCTCGGTGCCTACGCGCGGATCGTGCGCAGCGTCGGACCGGTCGCCGTCGAGCGCAACCACCTGCAGCGCGCCGTGCACGTCCTGGCGCAGGTCGAGGGGCGTGACCTCGGCAGCGCCGCCGCCGAGGTCGCCGCCGCCCTGGCCCGCGATCCACGGACCGCCCGCATTCCGTTCGACTTCGTCGGCCAGGTCCACCTGATGAACACGACCTTCCAGAGCCTGGGCCTGGCGCTGTCGATCGCGGTGATGCTGGTCTTCATGATCATGGCATCGCAGTTTCGGTCGCTCCGCCTGCCGTTCATCATGCTGTTCACGATCCCGGTCGCGCTCGTCGGCATCGTGATGGCGCTGCTCGCCGCGGGGCAGGGCTTCTCGATCACCGCGCTCATGGGCATCCTGATGGTCATCGGGATCGACGACGCGGCGCGCCGGCTCGAGGAGGGGGCCGACAAGCTGACCTCGATCCTCGAGGCGGCGCGCTCGCGCTTCGTGCCGATCCTGATGACCTCGCTGGCGACGATCATTGGCCTTCTGCCGACTGCGCTCGGGCTCGAGCACGGCACCGAGGCGAACCGGCCGCTCGCGCTGGCCGTCGTCGGAGGGCTGACCTCCTCAACCCTGCTGTCGTTGTTCTTGGTGCCGACGATCTACCTCTTGCTGGCGCGGCCGGGCAACGTCATCGAGAAGCGCTGGGCCGAGCGGGAAGGCCACGTCTAGCCCTGCCAGTCTTCACCGGACCTTGCGCTAGGACGCGGTGGCGATCACGAGGTGCTGCAGGCCGTACCCGATCGGGCCGCGCTCGTCCTCGATCGTCGCGTGCGTCTGGCCGATGCCGGCCGAAGAGATCGCGGTGTCGACGAGGAGCCCGACCCACTCGCCGGCGAGCGGCCGAAAGAGCGCAACCGTGAGGTCCGCGTTGACGAAGCTGAAGCGTCCAAGCGGCAGCGCTGCGCCCACGCCGTTGGCCGCGTCGGCGACGACCAGCGTGCGCTCGATCGGTAAAGGATCTTGACCAAGGATCAGCGGCACGCGCTGCCGCCCCCAGGCACCGCAAGGCGGGGAGCCCCAGGTCCCGACCGCCCACCGCAGGTCGACCGCCTTGTGATAGCCGATGGGCTGACGGAAGAAGGAGAACTCGGTCGTCGGCAGGTTGGCGAACGGTGGCAGGCTCGGAGCGGCGGCGGCGCGTCCGGTTGGCAGCGCGAGCTCAGAGAGGAGCAGCACCTGGGCGCGCAGGCACACCTTGCCGTCGGCGCTCAAGCTACCGCGCCACTCGGCGACCCGGCGGCCCTGGCGGAGCGGCTCGAGGCTCCCGAGGGTCACGCGGCCGACCGGGACCGGGCGCACCAGATCGATCGTCACGCGGATCGTCTGGAGCTGCGGGTTGGCGAGGCGCGCGGCGCGCTCGATCTGGCCGACGAGCAGCCCAGCGGGCGGGCCGCCATGCTGCGCGCGCGGATCCCACGGCCCGCTCGTGTACTCGGTGGCGACGAAGTCACCGCCGTCTGCGACGAAGAAGGCCTCAGGGATCTGCAAGGATACCTCCGCGCGTCTACGGGTTGTCGGGACCGGGGCGGCGACGTGTCGTCGATGCAGGGGTGAGCAGCGCGGCCCGATCGAGGCGGTCGCCGCCGAAGCGCCGCTTGATCCGCTGGACGGTGTCCTCGAGCTTGTCGCGCCGAGCCAGCTGCGGATCGGCAAACAGCGACCGCTGCGCCCTGTCGTCTTCGAGCCCGCCGACCGAGACTCCGGTCAGGCGCACCCGCGTTCCGGCGAGCGTGAAGCGCCCGAGTAGCAGGTTCGCAGCCTCGTAGATCGACTGGGTATCGGCGATCGCGTCCGCCAGCGTGATGGCGCGGCTGTGGCTGCGAAAGTCATGGAACTTGAGCTTGAGGCTCACCGTTCTGCCGCGGTAGCCCTCGGCGAGCAGGCGGGCCGCGATGCGCTGGCTGTGCGCGAGCAGCGTCTGCCGGACGGCGTCGACCGTGACGAGATCCTCGTCGTAGGTCTCTTCCGCACCGATCGACTTCGGGGCGCGCCATGGATCGACGGCGCGGTCGTCGAGACCCTGCGCCAGCGCGCGCATGCGCTGGCCGTCCGAGCCGAGGAGCGAATGCAGCGTGCGCTCGTCGAGGGCGAGCAGATCGGCGAAGCGACGCACCCCGCGGGCATGGAGGAGGGGCGCCGTCTTCGGGCCGACGCCCCACATGCGCTCGATCGGCAGCGGGGCGAGGAAGGCCGCCTCCTCACCAGGCGGCACGAGGGTGAGGCCATCGGGCTTGTTCTGGTCACTGGCGATCTTGGCGACGAACTTGCTGGTCGCGACGCCGGCCGAGACGGTCAGGCCGACCTCGTCGCGGATGCGCCGGCGCAGCAGCGTCGCGATCGTCGCGCCGTCGCCGTAGAGCGCCGCGGAGTGCGTCACGTCGACGAAGGCCTCGTCGATCGACAGCCCTTCGACGAGCGGCGAGACGGAGCGGAAGATCGCGAAGACGCGGCCGGACAGCTCTTCGTAGCGCGCACGCCGCGGCGGGCGGATGAGGACATCTGGGCAGCGGCGCACCGCCTCTGCGGTCGGCATGGCGGAGCGGACCCCGAAGCGACGCACCGGATAGTTGGCCGCGGCGACGACGCCACGGCGGAGGCTGCCAGCGACGATGAGCGGCTTGCCGCGCAGGGACGGATCGTCGAGCTCTTCGACCGACGCGAAGAAGGCGTCGAGGTCGAGGTGCAGGATGGTCCGAAGGGCGCCGTCGCTCATGCGGCGCTCGAGCGCTCGCCGTGTTGATAGTAGTCCTTGTCGCGGTAGCCGCGCGCGAGGAGGGCAAAGGCGCCGGTCGAGACGAAGAGCAGGGCGGCGTAGAAGAAGAACTGCGCGGCGCCCGAGAAGATCTCGAGGCGACTGACCAGCGCCGTCAGGAGGTTGCCGAAGGTGACGGTGAGGTTCCAGAAGCTCATGATGGTGCTCTTCATGTGCGGCGGCGCCTGCGAGTAGGCGAACTCGAGGCCGGTGGTCGACAGCAGCACCTCGCCGAGCGTCAGCACTGCGTAGGGCAGGAGCTGCCAGAGCACCGAGAGCTGCTGCCCACCGTCGAGCACCAGCTGCATCAGGCCGACGATGACGAAGGCGAGCGCGGCGAGCGCCATGCCGACGCCCATCCGTCCGAGCGGGCGCAGCGGGATGCCGCGCTTCTCGAGCGTCGGATAGAGAAAGTAGTTGGTCAGCGGGATGAGGAGCATCACCAGCGCCGGGTTGAGCGCCATGACCTGCGAAGGGGCGAGCTTCCAGCTGCCGAACGTCAGATCCATGGCGCTCGCCTGCACGATCCAGGTCGAGCCCTTCTGATCGAAGAGCGCCCAGAAGAACGGGATCGGCGCGAAGATGAGGAGGACGGCAGCGACGGCGCGCGCCGCCTCGACGGCGTGCGGTGGATGGCTGGCTTGGGCTGCTTCGAAGATGCCTTGGCCGCGTTGCCGTGCGCGCAGGCCGCTCCAGACGACGCGCAGGAAGGCGTGCGGATCGCGGCCGACGGGGGGGACGTCGACGTAGTACGCACGCCCCGCGAATAGGATCACGGTGGCGAGCAGCATCAGGCCGCCCGGGATCCCGAAAGCGACCTTGGGGCCGAACCACTCGAGCGTCTTCGGGATGAGCGCCGAGGCGAAGAACGAGCCGAAGTTGACGATCCAGTAGAAGAGCTGGAAGACCTTGCGGAGCAGGTGCTTGTTCTCGTCGGAAAACTGGTCCCCAACCAGCGCCGAGACGCAGGGCTTGATGCCGCCCGAGCCGAGCGCGATGAGGAAGAGGCCGGCGTAGAATCCGGTCGGCTCCTGATCGAAGATCGCGAGGCAGGCGTGACCTGCGCAGTAGACCAGCGAGAGGTAGAGGATCGTGCGGTACTTGCCGAAGAGGCGATCGGCGAGCAGGCCACCGAGGAGCGGGAAGAAGTACACCGCGCTGACGAAGAGGTGGTAGTTGGCCTTGGCGGTGGGCTCCTTGAGCAGGAGGTAGTGGATCATGAAGAACGTCAAAATGTTCTTCATGCCGTAGAAGCTGAAGCGCTCGCAGCCCTCGTTGCCGATGATGAACTTGATCTGAGGGGGAAAGCGATCGGCGGCGGTGCGGGCCATGCTGACCCGAGGGTTTATCATGGTAGAGTGCGGGCGCCCATGCGTTCCGGTGTGATCGCTCTGTCGCTCGTGGTCAGCGCCGTCGTGCGCGCCCAGGCGCCGTCTGCCGAGGTGGTGGTGATCGAGAGCCTCGTCGAGCGCGCCGCCACCTCGGCCGACGTCGACCAGCTGGCGGGCGTGCTCAACGAGCCGCGGGCCTTGGCGGGTGGGGCGCTCGCGGCGCGCATCGTCGAGCGGCTCGGCGTGCGACCGCTGCGTCTCGATCCGTCGCAGCTCGCCGAGCTGCTCGGGCGCTTCGCACGCGCCGAGGAGGCGCTGTTCTATCGCGGCGCGGCGGCGCGGGCGGCGTTGCCCGAGATCGAGCAGCTCCGTGAGCGCATTCGCGCGGCGGTGGCGACGCGGGCGCACAACCCGAGCGCGCGGCAGATGCACCGCTCGGCGCTGCTGGCGCTCGGGCGCGCCTACGCCCAGCAGCCCAGCGATCCGCGCCTCCTGCCGCTGTTCGCCGAGCTGGCGACGCACTTTCCGGATCAGCCGATCGATGCGCAGAAGGACGGCCTGCGCCTGGCGCAGCTCTACGGGGAGTATGTCGTGAAGCTGCGACACGGCACGATCGAGATCGTCGCGCGCGGCAAGGGCACGGTGTTCCTCAACGGGCGGCCGATCGGCGCCGAGCGGGTGACGCTGCCCGAGGGGAGATACGAGCTGTTCGCGGCGGGCCCGGGCGGCGACGGGCGGCTGCGCGTCGTCGAGCTCGCGGCGGGGCAGACGCGCAAGGTGGTGCTGGCCACGGAGCTCGATCTGGCGCTCGACACCGACGACGGAGTGGCGCTGCGCTTCGGCGATGCCGCCACCCAGAAGCGGAGCGATCGCGAGCTCGGGGAGGAGCTGCGGCAGCTCCTCGGGAGCCGCCAGCTCTACGTGCTGCGGCGACGAGATCGCGAGCCGTCGCTGCTCATTCGCCTGCGGGAGGATGGCGTCGCCGAGCGGACCATCCCGATCGGCGCGGATCGGCAGGCGGTGCTGGCGATCGCGCAGGAGCTCGTCGCTGCGCCGGTCTCGGGGGGCAAGATCGAGACGACCGTCGATCTGGCGACGCGCCCGAACGAGACCAGGCCGCCCGAGTCTCAGCGCGCGGTGCGGCTCGGCAGCTACGCGGTCTTCGGGGTGGCGGCGGCGCTGCTCGCAGCGGGGCTGGTGGCCGACGCCCTCGACGGAGTGGGGACGTGCCTATCGAGCGATAGTCTGTGTCCGAACACGTATCGGACGCGGCCGCTCGGCCCGGCGCTGGCAGGGGTCGGCGCGGGGCTGGCGATCGCGTCGGCGACGACGCTGCTGGCTTCGGATCGGCTCGACGCGAAGCGGATGCGCCCGCTGCGGACGCTGGGCATCGTGTTGCTGGGGGCGGGGGCGCCGGCGATCGTCGGGGGCGCGGTGTCGCTGCGGGTGGCGTCGACGAGGGAGCCGGACGCAGAGGGGGGGACGAGGGCGCTCGACCGGAAGCGGGGGAGCGGGATCGCGGCGGTGACGGTCGGGGCGGGATTGGTGCTGGCGGGGGTGGGGGTGGTGGTGGCGGACTTGTTGGGGAGGCAGGTGGTGCCGACGGTGGCGGTGGGGAGGGAAGGGATCGGAGTAGGAGCAGCCGGCCGCTTCTGACCTCTTCTGCTTCCCTGCTTCTGACCGGAAGCAAATGGGCCGCAACCGGCGGAACAATGCCCCGATA
>CAZPEY010000015.1:13846-32934 GCA_964585665.1 uncultured Polyangiaceae bacterium
CCCTGCTTCTGACCGGAAGCAAATGGGCCGCAACCGGCGGAACAATGCCCCGATAACCCTCCTTGAGAGCCCTGCATTCTTCGGTCCGAGATGTCCCAAAATCAGAGATTCAGCTGTCCGAGTGTCCGGCCGGGTGTCCGGTTGACCGGCTGAGGCTTGCGACGCGTTGCGATGGGTCCCGCAGGGTTGCTTCGGGCCTCGGGCTTGCTTCACGATCAAACATGAGTCAGCCAAGGGCGATCTACGCGAACTCGACCTACATGGTGACGCGGCGAACAACACAGCGGCAGTTTCTGCTCCGTCCCGAAAGAGATACGAACGACACGCTCAAGTACATCCTCGCAATTGGGACGGCTCGCTATGGCATCGACCTTCACGCGGTGATGGTGATGTCAAACCACTATCACCTCGTACTTACGGATCCGAGGGGCCAGCTGCCTGCATTCGAGCAGTACATCAACGCGATGTCAGCGCGAGCGCTGAACGCGCGGTACGGGCGGTTCGAGAATTTGTGGGCGACGGAGGCGCCGAGCTACGTGCGCTTGATCAACGCCGAGGACATGCTCGAGAAGAGCGTCTATGCACTGAGCAATCCCGTCAAAGACGGGCTCGTGAGTCACGGGCAGGATTGGCCTGGACTGCGAATGCTGGAGCCCGGGCGGTACAAGGTTGTTCGACCCGCGACGAAGTTCTTCGAGTGTGGAGGAATGCAGGAGGTGGTCGAGTTGCGACTTGTGCCGTTGCCTCTCGGGGGACCGGCCCACGCGGCAATACGGCAGCTACGGGAAGCGGTAGCGGCCAAGGAGGCGGAGTTGCGAGTCGAGGCCCGGGCGACTGGGCGGAGGTATCTGGGGGCAGCGCGAGTGCTGGCGCAGCAGGAGTGGAACAAGCCTCGGAGCGTCGAGCCGCGCTACACGCTTTCACCGCAGGTTGCGTGTCGAAACACTGCGGACCGGGTTCGGGTGATCCGACAGTGCAAGGAGTTCGTAGCGCGTTATCGAGAGGCGTTACGCGCGTGGATTGACAAGGCGACGGATGTGGTTTTCCCGGTGGGGACGTATCTCTTGGCACAGCGGTTTGGCGTGTCCGTTGAGGCAGCGCCGAGTTGATGACGAGCGACAGCTAGCGATTCGCTTCGAGGGAGTCGCGCAACTCCCTCTGCTGCGCATTGGTTCAAGGCACTCGACGTCCGGTGCTTCGGACGAACCCCAAGCTTCGTGCCGCGACGAAGCCACAAGTCCTCGACCTCGCGAGGCGCCTCCTCCCGTCTGGTCGGCGCGCTCAGTCGCACAGCTTCCGGTCGGGTCGCAGCCAGCTTCCGGTCGGGTCGCAGCGGTCGCAGGTCGCAGCCAGGCGCTTTAGAGCAGCGGCGCCAACAGCCGCGCCGTCCCGAGGTACAGCTGCTCGGGCAGCTTCCTCCTCGACAACCCCCTCCTCGTCACCTCGTGCGTCTGCTTGAGGTACCGCTCGAAGCACCCCTCGAGCCCCGCCGCGAACTGCCGGTCGTACAGCAGCGCGCCTACCTCGAAGTTCAGCCGGAAGCTCCGCATGTCGACGTTCGCCGATCCGACGATCGAGAGCTCCGAGTCCACCACCAGGGTCTTCCCGTGCAGCATCTCCGGCATGTACTCGAACACCCGCACCCCGGCGTGCACCAGCCTCGGATAGAACGATCGCGCGACCCAGCCGACCAGCGGCACGTCCGGACGCCCGGGCACGATGATCCGCACATCGACGCCGCGCAGCGCTGCCGAGCACAGCGCCTGCTCCGTCGGTTCGTCGGGAATGAAGTACGGGCTCGTCAACCAGCAGCGCCGCTCCGACGAGTTGATCGCCGAGAAGTAGACCAGGGCGTTGGCGTTGTGCTCCTGATCCGGCCCGCTCGGCACCACCGCGACGACGGTCTTGGCCCCCGGCTTCGGCTCCGGCACCGGTGGCAGCGCCAGCCCCTCGCCCGTCGCGAACGTCCAGTCCTCGGCGAACGTCGCGCCCAAGCTGCCCACGGCGGGGCCGATGAGCTCGAGGTGGCTGTCGCGAAACCGCTTGCCCCCCTTGCGCCGGCCGCGCCCTGAATACTCATCGCCGATGTTCATGCCGCCCGTGAAGCCAATCTGTCCGTCGACGACGATCAGCTTCCGGTGGTTGCGCAGGTGCACCGACCAGCGTCGGCGCAGCGGGTTGAGCGGCAAGAACACCTCGGCGCGCCCGCCCGCTTTCAAGATGGCCTCGAGGCGCGGCTTGTTGATGCTGCCCGACCCGATCGCGTCATACAGCAGCCGCACCTCGACGCCCGCCCGCGCCCGCTCGGCGAGCAGGTCGAGGAAGCGCCACCCCGTCTCATCGTTGTTGATGATGTAGTACTCGGCCCAGATCGAGCGCTTTGCAGATGCGAGCGCCGCCTCGATCCGCCCGAACGCCTGCTCGTCCTCGGCGAGCAGCTCGGCGTGGTTACCGCTCGTCGGGAGATGGCCCGTGATCGCCGCCGACAGGTGCATGATCGAGAGCGCCTGGCTCTGCAGCGGCGGCCCCTCGGGCCCCGCCGGCACGCCTTCCGCGAACATCCCCGTCCGCAGCCGCCGCCCAAACTGTCGTCGCCGCCGCGTGGTTCGCCGGATCGATGGCCGCGCCAGAAGAAGGTAGGTGACGGCACCGACCCCGGGGAACGCGACGATCGCCAGCAGCCAGGCGATCGCCGTCGGGATCGCGTGCTGCCGCGTCAGCGTGCGCAAGATGGCGTACGCGTCGAGGACGACCAGCGCCAGCAAGCCGACCGCAGTCGGGATCCATTCGGGGACTGCCACGCGTGCAGCATACCGGCTCTTGCGCGTGACCGCGAACCGCTGCATGAACGCGCTTGTGAAACGCATCTGGATGATCGCGGCGCTTGCCCTAGCGGCAGGTTCGCTGCTGCTGCCGCCGCTCGTGCTGCTGGCGATCATCGCCTATGTGTTCGCCCTGCTGTTCGTCGAGGGCCGCCCGCGGCTGCTCGTGGCGCTGATCGCTGCGCCGCTGCTGGCGGTCGGCCTGTACCGGTTCGTCGTTGGCTGGATGATGCCCAACCTCGTCTCGGCGGGGCAGCGCGCCGCCGAGGAGCGCGCCGTGTCTCGTCTGCGCGAGGTGCTGTGGGCGGAGCGGCGTGTCCGCGAGCTCGGCTACGTGGACAGCAACCGGGACGGCGTCGCGGAGTTCGCGCTGCTCTCCGAGCTCCTCGCGGGCGAGGCGCGGCCCGGGGCGCGCCCCGAGGCGGCGGTGCTCAAGCCCGACATGTATCGACCGATCGCGGGCCACGCCGGGATCTACCAGGCCGACGGCTACCTCATCGCGCTCTACTTGCCCTCGACGCAGGGCAGCGGCGCGCGGGCTGCGGCTGTAGGGGAGCCGCTCGTCGATGCGACCGCCGCGACACGGCGCTTCGTCGCGTACGCCTGGCCAGCGGCGCTCGATCAGAACGGTCGTCGTGTCTTCGCGATCGACCAGGACGATCACGTCTGCGAGACCGAGAATCCCCAGGGCTACGCAGGCCCGAGTCGCGGGCCCGATGGCGCCGCGGCGCCGCGCGATCTGGCGAGCTGCGGGCCTGGCGGCGACGGCCAGACGTGGCGTCGCTGGCGAAAGCTCGGCCGATAGGACAACATCGAGGCCGCCGTGAAGAAGATCGAACGTGCCCTGATCGTCGACGATGACGAGACCTTCCGCCGCACGCTGCAGAGCGCGCTGCGGCGCCGCGGCGTGGCGGCGACGACCGCCCCAACGGTGGAGGAGGGCGAGTTCGCGCTCGAGGACGGCGCCGTCGATCTGGTCATCCTCGACTACCGCATGCCGCGTCAGGACGGGCTCCAGGCGCTGCGGCGCTATCGGCAGAAGCAGCCCGACGCGGTGCTCGTCATGCTCACCGGCTACGGCGACATTCCCCTCGCCGTCGAGGCGGTGCGCGAAGGTGCGGACACGCTGCTCACCAAGCCGATCGACCCGGACAACCTGCTCAAGATCGCCAGCGAGCTGCGCTCCCGACCACGCAGCGGCGCGAGCGCGGCCACGCAGCAGCCGCTCAACCTCGAGGAGATGGAGCGCGAGACGATCAAGGCCGCGCTCAAGCAGTGCGATGGCCAGATCGCCAAGGCGGCGTCCGTGCTCGGGATCGATCGCCGCACGCTGCAGCGCAAGCTCAAGCGCATCTTCTGAGCGATGGGCCCCCGCTGGCGCGGCAGCCCGCCTACTCGATGAGCAGGCCGCTGCCACGCTGGGTGGCGGACGTGCCTCCGTCGCAGCGCGGATCCTCGCAGAAGTCCGCGTTGACGCAGTAGGCGGAGCGCCGCTCGTCGAGGCAGCCGCGAACGTTGGTGCAGACCATGCAATCCTCGCCGGTCGGGATCTCGCCGAGACAGAAGTCTCGCACCCGCGGTCGCTCCTTGCACGGCGGTGGTGGTGGCAGCTCGACACGGGCGCGGGCGCGCCCCGTCACGCAGCCGGTGCCCGTCGCCCCGAGCACCCCCAGCCACATAGTCAAGGTGATTGACCACCGCATCGTCGTAGCGTGCATCGTAGCGGAAGCACCCCGCGCAGCGCAAAACTCCCCAAAAATTTGCTTGTTTCGTCGTCGGCTGCTGCAATTCCACCATGCGCGACCTGGATCAATGGAAAGACAAAGTCGAGATCACGCTCGACGGACGCCAGCTCTTCTTCCTCTTCTTCGGCGGCGCTGTCATCACCTCGATGATGTTCTTCCTCGGCGTCATGACCGGGCGGCGCCTCGAGGCGCGCTCGCTGGCGCTGCAGCCGCCGTCGATTGACGATCCGCTCGCGGCGCTCGATCAGCTGGGTGACGTCGAGGAGGAAGGCCTGACCTTCCACCACTCGCTCACCCACGGCGCCAAGCAGAAGCCAGGCGCCGCATCGAGCCACAGCAGCGCGAGCTCACCGACGTCGTCTCCCAGCGCCGCGCCCTCACCGAGCCCGGTCAGCGCGAGCGCGGCGAGCGTCGCGTCGAGCCCCTCGGCCGCGCCCGCCGCCAGCGCCCCGTCGCCCGCCGCATCCCCGTCGGCCAAGCCGGCGCCAGCGCCGTCCCCTGGCGCCAAGCCTGCCAGCCCGTCGCCCGCTGTCGCGTCGGCCAAGCCGACCGCGCCCGCCACGCCGCCACCGTCGGTGCCGGGCCACTTCACGCTGCAGCTCTCCGCGTTCGCCGACAAGGCCGACGCCGACGCGTTCGTCAAGCGGATGCAGGGCAGCGGCTACAAGCCGTTCGTCGTCGCCAGCGAGATCCCCGGCAAGGGCGTCTTCTACCGCGTGCGCCTCGGCGACTACACGAACCGCGAGTCCGCGACCGCCGCCAAGGAAGAGCTCGAGAAGAAGCAGAGCGTCGTCGCCTACGTCACCAAGCTGTAGCGCGCCACCGTCCACAAGATCTTCCACCCCGCGCCGATCGTCCCCCACACCGTCCCCGACACCTTCGACTCTCCCCCGCGTCGCCTTCGCCAGCGGCTCGCGACCTCGACGGTGCGCACGCCGCGTCGCAGCGCCTTGCACTGCATCTCGACCGTCCAGCCGTAGGTAGGATCGCTCATGTCGAGCGAGCGAAGCGCTGCCCAGCGGATGGCGCGATATGGACCGAGGTCGGTCTGGCGCGCGCCGTAGAGGAGCCGGATCAGCGTCGTGGCGACGAGGTTGCCGACGCGCTGCTGGGGCAGGAGCGCGCCCGGCTCGTTGCGCGACTCGGGGAGCGTGCGGGAGCCGAGCACGAGCTCGGCGCGCGCCTCCCGGAGGGGCTCGAGCAGGCGCGGCAGATCCGCCGGATCGTCCGCGCCATCGCCGTCGAGGAACAGCACGACGTCGGGCGGGCCGAGCGCCTCGAGCGTCGCGATGCCGGCGAGGCACGCGGCGCCGTAGCCGCGCCGCGCCTCGGCGACGACGATGGCGCCCGCGTCGCGCGCCCGCTCGGCCGTACGGTCGCGGCAGCCGTTGTCGACGACGACAACGCGGCGGCAGTGCGCGCGAAACTCGCCGATCACGCCGGCGATCGTCGCCTCCTCGTCGAGCGCCGGGATGATCGCGTCGACGATCACTCGTCCTCGGTCGGAAAGGCCGCCTTGACCAGCAGCGCGCTCTTCAAGCTCTCGAGGTACTTGCGGCGCGGGATCAGGATCGCGCCGAGTCGCTCGAGGTGCGGGTTGTTCGCCTGCGCATCGAGCAGCGTGAAGCCGCCGCGGCGCAGCCGACCGATCAGGTTGGCCACCGCGGCCTTGGACGCGTTGGTGCGACGGTGAAACATCGACTCACCGCCAAAGAAGCCGCCGAGCGCGACGCCGTAGAGGCCACCGATCAGCGTGTCGCCCTCGTAGACCTCGACCGAGTGCGCCAGGCCGCGCCGGTGCAGGTCGCAGTACGACTCGACGAAGTCCTCGGTGATCCACGTCGAGGGGCGATCGTCGGTCGGCTCGGCGCAGGCGCGCATCACCTCCTCGAAGGCGCGATCGACGCGATAGGTCCAGGGCGCGCGACGCATCGCCTGCACGAGGCTGCGATGCGGCTTCCACGTCGCCAGATCGAAGACGCAGCGCGGGTTCGGGGACCACCACGAGACGACCGGATCGGACGACCACGGGAACAGGCCATGGCGGTATGCGGCGAGCAGGTTGTCGGGATGCAAGCTGCCGCCGATGGCCACCAGGCCATTGGGTTGAGCGCGCTCCGGATCGGGGACGATCTTCGGATCGTGCCAGAGCTGCATGCGAGTGTAGGTTAGCCGGCGCCGAGCAGTTGCGACAGGGTGCGCACCTGGGCGCGGGCGTTCTCGAGGTGATCCGTGGCCTGGGTGAGCGCATCGGTGACGACGGTGACGCTCTCCTTCGGCTCGGTGAGCTGGGTCGACTCATCGTTGGCCGTCCGCAGCGCGAGGCGTAGCTCCGCGAGCGCGTCCGACAGGCTGGTCAGCGTGTCGTTCGCCGCTGGATCGACACCGCCGGCCGCCTTGGGCGCGGCGGCAGCGGCGGCAGCGGCGGCGGCTGCGCTGGCAGCGGCGTCGCTGGCGCGCTTCTCAGCCGCGGCCAGGCGAGTGCGGAGATCGGCCAGCTCGCGCTCGGCAGCGGCGACCTTGGCCGCGGCGTCGTCGAGCTTCTGCTGCAGGGCAGCATCCCCGGCACCCGCGGCCGGCGCGGCGGCGCGCGCCTCCGTCAGCTCTTGCTTGGTGCGCGCGTGCTCGGTCTTGAGGCGGTCGAGCTCGTCGGCGACTGCGTCGGCCTGGCGCAGCTCGCGCTCGAGGACGTTCAGCTTCTGCTGCAGCGCATCGCGCTCCCCGACGGCGCTCTTGGCGACCGCCAGCTCGATCTTGAGGTTCTCGAGCTCCGTCTCCTTGGCCGCGAGCCCCTGCGCGGCCTGCCCGCTGTGGCTCTGCGCCTCGCCCTCGAGCTGCTTGATCCGACGCTGCAACTCGTCGGCCGTCGCCTTGAGCTGCTGGCGCTCGGCATCCGCCGCCTGCGTCGCGGCCCGCGCCGCCTGGAGCTCGCCGCGGAGCTGGCTGCTCTCCGTCGCCGCCGAGCCCGCCTGCTGGAGATCCTTCTCGAGCCCACCGAGGCGCGCCGACAGCGTCGCGCGCTCGCTCTCGGCGGCCGCGAGCTTGCTCTCGAGCCCCGCGACCTTGACCTCGAGCTCGTCGCGCATCGTCTCGAACGCGGCGATCTTGACGCCCGACTCCTCGCTGACCTGCGCCGCGCGCTTCTTGCCCTCGTCGCGCTCGGCGACTGCCTTCTGGAGGTCGGCCTCGAGGCTGGCCAGGCGCGTCCGGAGCTGCCCCGCCTCCTCGGCGGCCGAGCCGGCGCCCTTGAGCGAGGTCTCGAGCTCCTGGGCGCGACGCTCGGCGCGATCACGCTCGTCCTCGACGGCGCGGACGCGCTGCGTCGACTCTTCGATGGCGATGGCGATGCGCCGACGGAGGTCGTCTCGCTCGGCCTCGGCGGTGCGCGCGCGCTCGAGCTCGGCGGCGAGACGATCGCGCTCGGCCACGAGCTCGCTCGCCTTCTGTCCGACGTCAGCCTGGCCGCGGAGGCTCTCCTCGGCGCGCTGCAGCTTCTGCTCGAGCTGATCGCGCTCGTCCTCGAAGGCGCGCTGCTTGGTCGACGCCTCCTCGGCGAGCTGCGCGACGCGGCGGCGCAGCTCATCGCGCTCCCCCTCGGCCTTGGCGGCGCGGTCGCCACCAGCCGCCGCGGCCGCTTCGATCTCTTGCTGGGCGCGCGCCAGCTGCGCCTTGGTGGCGTCGAGCTCGTCGGCGACGGCGTCCGCCTTCTTGAGCTCGTTCTCGAGGACGGCGACCTTCTTCTGCAGGTTGTCGAGCTCGGCGGCCTGGGCGGGATCGGGGCCCGCGGCCGGCGCCTTGCGCAGGCGATCGAGCTCGCTCTCGAGATCGAGGAGCCGGCGCGTGTCGGCGGCCGCCTTGATCTTGGCGTGGTCGAGCTGGCGGCGCAGCTCCTCGCGCTCGTTCTCGGCGGCGATGCGCCCCGAACGCTCGACTTCGGCTTGCATCGCGTCGGCGGACAGGCCGAGCGGCGCGACCGCGGCGGCTGCGGCGGCGATCGGCATCACTGGTGGTGGCGGGTTGCCGAGCCCGGGGTTGGTCGACAGCGGCTGCGGTGGCTGCGGCGGCTGGATGACCTCGATGACCTGCGACGGCTCGACGGGACGCGCCATGCTCGGCTCGGGCGGAGGCGTGCGCGGCAGATCGGCGAACGGCTGGGGCGCAGGCTGCGCGGGCGGCGGCGGCGTGTAGGCCTGTACGGGTGGCGGCGCAGCAACGGGCGGCGGTGCGGCGACCGCCGCCGCGACGGGCGCTGCGACGAACGCCGGCGCGGCTGCTGCTGTGACGGGCGGCGCTTCGACGCCGACCTCCGCTTCGAGGCGCAGCACGAGGCTGCCGCACACCACGACGTCCCCAGCGTTGAACGGCGCGCGATCGACCTTCTGGCTGCCAACGTAGACGCCGTTCGAGCTGCCGAGATCTTCGATCCAGTAACCGCCATCCCAGAAGATCCGCGCGTGGCGACGCGACACCATCGCGTCGAGCGTCTGGATCTGGCACTCGGTCGCGCGCCCGACGAGGAGCACCTCGCGGCCCAGCACGAACGTCTTATCCACACCGTCGGAGTCGTGATAGATGATCTTCGGCATCGTTTTGGGAGGGCACGCTAGCACGGAAGCCGCCCCTTGCGAAGCACGGCAATGTGGTATGTACAGACGGGTTGCGAACGTCCGAACGGGCCACGGAACGAACTGTCGTCCTCCTCATCGCGCTGGTGCAGTTCGTCAACATCCTTGACTTTGTCATGGTGATGCCGCTCGGCCCCGACTTCGCGCGCGCCCTGCAGATCGACGTCGGGCAGCTCGGCTACCTCGGGGGCAGCTACACCGCCGCGGCGGGCCTGGCGGGCCTGGTGCTGGCGCCGCTGCTCGATCGCTTCGATCGGCGCTGGGTGCTCTGCGTCGCGATGCTCGGCCTCGTCGCCGGGACGGCGGCGGGCGCGCTCGCCACTGGGCTGCCCTCGCTGCTGGCGGCGCGGATCGTCGCCGGCTTCTTCGGTGGGCCGGCGACCTCGTCGGCGCTCGCCATCGTCGCGGACGTCGTCCCGAACGAGCGTCGCGGGCGCGCGATGGGCGTGGTGATGGCGGCGTTCTCGATCGCCTCGATCCTCGGCGTGCCGATGGGCCTCTTCGTCGCGCGCATCGGCTCGTGGCGCACGCCGTTCTGGTCGCTCGGGCTGTTCGGCGCGCTGGTGACCGTCGGCTGCGTCGCGCTGCTGCCGCCGATGGTGCATCACCTCACCGACGAGCAGCGGCGGCCGACCAGCGTCGGGGCGATGCTGGCGCGCTCCGAGGTCCGGTGGTCGTACGTGATGACCGCGGCGGTGATGATGTCGGGCTTCGCGATCATCCCGAACATCTCGGCGTACATCCAGGGCAACCTCGGCTACTCGCGCAACACGCTCGAGACGCTGTATGCGATGGGCGGCGTGGCGAGCTTCGTGGCGATGCACACCGCGGGGCGGCTCGTCGATGCGACGCGACCGCTCATCGCCGGCTCGGTCGGCGTCGTCGGATTTTCACTCGTCGTGCTCGGCATGTTCGTCTGGCCCGTCGAGTCGGTCGGGGTGTTCTTCGTCTGCTTCATGACCGTGATGGCGCTGCGCAACGTCGCGCACCAGACGCTGGCCTCGCGCGTGCCCGAGGCACAGGAGCGCGGGCGCTTCATGTCGCTGCAATCGGCGATCGGCCACCTGGCCGGCGCAGCCGGCGCCTTCGGCTCGTCGCAGATCTTGCTGACGCTGCCTGGGGGGCGGATCGGGCGCATCGAGGAGGTGGCGTGGTGGTCGATCGGCATCGCGCTGCTCATCCCCGTCGCGATGGCGATCGTCGAGTCCAAGCTGGCGGCGCGACGTGCGGCGACGGTCTAGCACGCTTCCGATCCTGGTCGCGCTGGCCCTCGCGACGGCGGCGCTGGTGCTCTGGGATCGGGCGCCGGGACGGGGCGGGGCGCCGGGCAGCGGCCTCGTGCCGGGGGCGGCGCTGTCGAGGCGGGTCGCGCTCGAGCAAGCGGGGCGGACGCTTCGGCTCGAGCGCCGTGGTACCGACTGGCTGACCGACGGCGGCGAGCTCGCCAACGGCGCGGCGGTCGACGCGCTGCTCGCCGAGCTCGAGCTCGGCGAGGTGCTCGGCCCCGCCAAGATCGTCGAGCGCCGTCGGCTAGCGACGATCGAGCTCGGCGCGCCCGAGGCGCGTCAGCAGGTCATCGTCTATGGTGCGGCGATCGATGGGCAGTACGTCGAGCGCTGTGATGCGCGGGGCTGCACGGCGCTGGTGACGCGCGCCCGCCTCGTTCCGCTCCTCCAGCCCGACGGGGGCTGGCTGTCCCCCGTCGATCTACGCCCCCGGGACTAGACGCGCGGGGTCTCGTCGAGCTCCCGCTTGAGCTCGAGGACCGCCTGGCGCGAGCGCTCCATCAGCGTCGTGACGTCCTTGTCGCCGAGGCCCTCGACCGAGATCGGCTTGCCGATGTTCATCCGCAGATCGTGATACTCGTTCGAGTAGATCCACGTGTCGTTCGGCAGCGCGTTCATCGTCCCCGACATCGCGACTGGCAGGATGTCGCAGCCGGTCTCGAGCGCGAGCTGGAAGGCGCCTGGTTTAAAAGGTAGGATCTCGCCGGTGCGCGTCCTGGTTCCCTCGGGAAACATCAAGATCGAGACGCCCGACTTCAGGTACTCGCGCGACCGATCGAGGGCGCGCGCGATCGACTTCTTGTTGCGCCGCTCGAGCGGGATGTAGCCCGCGTGGAACATGAACCAGCCCATGAACGGTACGAAGAAGTTGGACCGCTTCGAGATCCACTTGAAGTGCGTGCCCAGGTGGTAGGCGAGCATGATGTCGCCCATGCCCTGGTGGTTCGAGACGATGACGAGGGCGCGATCCTGCGGGACGTTTTCTTTGCCGCGCACGTCGACGCGCCAGCGGTTGTTGAGCCACAAGATCGTGCGGCCCCAGATCGTCGCGTAGAGGTGGCCGAACCGCTTGGTCGGATCGAACGGCCACGTCAGCATGAACAGCGGAAAGCCGACGACGTACATCGCCGACGTGAGCGAGACGATGCTGCCCCAGAGGTAGACTGATCGAAGTGCGGCGGTGAGGTCGTTCATCGGCCGAGCGGGCCCGTCGTCGACGTGGCGGGGCTACTTCTTCTTGGGCGGGAGCTTGGCTTCGGGGGCGGGCGGCGCCTTGCCTTCGCCCGCGGCGGCCTTGGCCTGGAGCGCCAGCGCCGCAGACAGGAACTCCTGCCCCTTGTCGTCCTTCATCTTGTTGAAGATGAGCAGGCCGAGGTGGTGCGCAAAGCCGGTCGGCGAGTTGATCGAGAACGTGCCGTCGACGTCATACTGCTTGCCGATGGTGAGCACCGGCGGCTTCTGCTTGGGCGCCAGGTAGTCGACGACGAGCATCGCCTTCTCCTTGGGCGTGTCGGGCTTGTCACCCAGGAAGAAGTGCGGCTGATCGCAGGCCTTGCAGTTCTGTCCCTTGGGGCACACCGGGCACTGATAGATCGCGACGAGGTAGCCGCGGATCTTGACGTCCTTGCCGAGGGTCGTCGCCTTCTCCTTGCGCGCCCCGTAGATGCTGTACGCACCGTCGGGATACTTCTTGGCGACGTCCGGCGGCGCGAACGAAGGCTGCGGCGGCAGATCGACCTTGATCGGCGGCAGCGCCGTCGACGGATCCTGGCCGAGCGAAGCGCCTGACGAAGAGCCTGAGCACCCCGCCCCAGCGAGCGACAAAACCACCAAAATTCTTGCGACGTTGAATGACATGCGCAGGTTCTCCAAGGTCGAGGGATTCGGTAACACACGGGGAATCGGACTGCCAAGGAAATTGCAATCGCGGGCCCTTCTGGGAAGCTTGCGCCATGTCGGTCGGTCGCGCCGCTCTCGTCGCCGTGCTCGCGCTTTCGGGCTGCGAGTGCCGGCCGGCGCCAGGACCAACAACCCCACCGACGACGCTGCCCGAGTTCGGTCCCGGCACGAAGCCAGCGACGGGGCCGAAGCTCGTGGTCTGCGACGAGCTCGGCTGTCCGGTGCCGGCGCCCGTCGGGCCGACCGGCGGCGTCCTGCGGCTCGCCGTCGACGCCGAGCCGAGCGTGCTGTGCGACCTCGTCGAGCACGACGTCTGGAGCCGCTGGATCGCCGAGAACTGGATCAACGAGACGCTGATCGAGCAGGACGCGCGGAGCGGCGCCTACGGCCCGCGGCTCGCCGAGCGCTTCGCGTGGAGCGCCGATCACAGGATCCTGGAACTCGCCCTGCGCAGCGGCGTCCGCTGGCACGACGGCAAGCCGTTCTCCGCCGAAGACGTGCGCGCGACGCTGGCGTTCGTGCAGCACGACAAGAGCGGCGCGGATCAGAAGAGCGATCTGGCGGCCGTCTCCCGCGTCGAGGTCGTTTCGCCGACGGTGGTGCGCCTGCACCTCTCCCAGGCCGCGCCGTTCTTGCTGCAGGCGCTCGCGCACTTGACGATGTGGCCGGCGCATCGCCTCGCGGGGATCGAGCCGGCGCGGCTCAAGGAGGCGCCGCTGGCCCGAGCGCCCGTCGGCACGGGTCCCTATCGCCTGGCGCGCTGGGAGAGCGGGCAGCGCATCGTGCTGCAGCGCAACCCCGAGTACTGGGGCACGCCGGCGCGGCTCGACGAGCTCGAGTTTCGGGTCGTGCGCGACCGCGGCGTCGCGCTGATGCTCGTCAAGCGCGGCGAGCTCGACGTGCTGTGGCGCCTCCCCGCCGGTCGGCGCGCCGAGGTGCTCGCCGATCGCGAGCTGGGCTCATCGACGGTGTACGAGTGGACGCCGCGCGCCTACTACTTCGTCGTCTACAACACGCGCCATCCGGCGCTCGCCGACGCGCGGGTGCGGCAGGCGATCGATCGGATGATCGATCGGCAGCGCTTCTCGACCGTCGCCTTTGCCGGGCGCGCGCCGCTCCACACCGGGCCGTATGCGCGCGGCAGCGCCTCGTATGACGCGACCGTCACGACCCCGGCCCGCGATCTGGCGGCGGCGCAGCGGCTCCTCGCCGAGGCGAAGGTCAAGCCGCTTGACCTCTCGTCCCTGACCTTCCTGGCCACCTCCGGCTCGCGCACCGTCGAGCAGCTCGCGACCGGGCTGGTCCAGGATCTGGCGCCGCTCGGCATCACGCTCAAGATCGACGGCGTCGACTTTGCCACCCAGCTCGATCGGCTGCGCCGCGGCGACTTCCTGCTCTCGGCGCTACAGCTCACGGTGGCGCGCGAGCAGGACAACTACAACCTCTTCCACTCGTCGCAGGGCAAGGGGGGGCAGAACTACGCGGGCCTGCACGACGCCGAGGTCGACAAGCTGCTTGACCAGATCCGCGCCACCGCGTCGGACGAGGCGCGCCACGCGCTCGATCGGCAGCTCCATCGTCGGCTCGCCGAGCTGGTGCCGTTCTCGTTCCTCGTCGCCGCGCCAGTCGAGACGCTGATCGGCCCGCGGGTACGCGGCCTGGTGCCCGGCAACGACGGCTTCGACTTCCGCAGCGTGACCCTCGTCGAGCCGGGCGGCAAGGCGAGCGGGCCGTGAGCGGTGGGGCGCTCGGGCGACGCTGGCTGCACCGGCTGGCGTCGCTCTGCTTCGTCCTGGTTGCCGCGAGCTCGAGCGGCTACCTCCTCTTGCGCGCCGCGCCCGGCGATCCGGTCGAGCTGCTGTCGGCCTCGGCGCGCGACGCGCGGCCCGAGCGCAAGGCCGAGCTGCGACGGCAGTACGGGCTCGACGAGCCAGCGGGCCTCGCTGCGCTGCGCTGGTCGGGACGCGTGCTGCGGGGCGAGCTCGGCGTGTCGTTCCTCGACGGGCGGAGCGTCGCCGCCAAGATCGGCGAGCGCCTGCCGGTGACGCTCTGCCTTGCGCTGCTCACGGTGATCCTCGCCGCCGCGGGCGGGCTGCTCCTCGGCCAGCGGCTCGTCGGCGCCGCGCCGCGCGCCCAGCTCGTCTCCGCCGTCGTCTATGCGCTGCCCACCGCCGCGCTGGCGGTGATCGCGCTCGGCCTCGGCGCGCCGTACGGCAAGGCGAGCTCGCTCGTGCCCGCGGCGCTCTGCCTGGCGCTGCCGCTCGGAGCGAGCCTGGCGTTGCAGCTCGGGCAGACGCTGACCGCGACGCTCGCCGAGCCCTTCGTCACGACGCTGCGCGCCCGCGGCCTCCCCGACGCGGCGGTGCGTCGGCGGGCGCTCGTCGCCTCCCTCGGACCCGCCATCGCGCTCGCGCTCGGGCTGCTGCCGGCGCTGCTGTCGGGGGCGCTCGTCGTCGAGGTGCTGCTCGGCGTGCCCGGCCTTGGGCTGCTCGCCTACGAGGCGCTGCTCTCCCGCGACCACCCGGTGGTGCTCGGGCTGCTCGTCGTCTCGTCGGTGACCGCGCTCCTTGCGAGCTGGCTCGGCGACGGCCTGCGGCGCCTCGTCGATCCGCGCCTCGGCAGCGACGGAGAGCGGCCCGGGGAGGGCGCGTGAGAGCGAAGCTGGCGCTTGGCTGGCTGGGGCTGCTCGGCGTCGCGGCGCTGTGGCCGGGGCTCTCGGCCCGCGCCGCCTACGAGCCGGCGCAGCCGCTGCTCCTGGCCGCGCCGTCGCTCGCACACTGGCTCGGCACCGACGACCGCGGGCGCGATGTCCTGGTCCGCATGCTGGCGGGCGCGCGGCCGCTGCTGGCGATCGCGCTCGTCGCAGCGCTGCTCTACGTCGTGGTGGGGGCGCTCCTCGGCGTCGGCGGCGCGCTGTGGCGCGGGCTCGGCCTCGTCGGCGATCGCCTGACCGAGCTCGGGTTGGTGTTGCCCGTCGTCTACCTGCTGCTCGCGGTGCGGGCCATCCTCGGCCCGCCCGACGCGCTCCTGCTCGGCGCCGCGCTCGGCCTGCTCTACGGGCCGCACGCGGCGCGCCTCTGTCGCGCCGAGAGCGAGCGCGTGCTCGCATCGAGCTACGTCGAGGCGGCGCGCGCGGTCGGCGTGCCGCCGCTGCGCCTCGGCCTCGTGCATGTCCTGCCGACGGCGATCCGGCCGGCGCTCGGCCTCGCCTTGCTCGCCGCCGGGCAGGCGGCGCTCTTCGAAGGCGCGCTCGGCGCGATCGGCCTCGGCCTGCCACCGCCACAGGCGACCTGGGGCGAGCTCCTGCAGCAGGCCGCGGCGCAGCCGAAGTGCTGGTGGTTGTGGGCGGCGCCGTCGCTGGCGATCGCGCTATCGGTGCTGGCGACGCAGACGCTCGCGGCCTCCCGCGGCGCACGCGCCTGAAAAAAAAACGGGCCGGTGGTTGCCCACCGGCCCGCGCGGCACAGTTGCCTAGCTCGTTACGGGTTGTCGGAGCACAGCGTCGCCGGGTTGGGGGCGAGGTCGGGTGTTGTCGAGGGCGTCGTGATCGTGATGTCCTTGACCGGCGTACCGTCGACGCGGCGGATCGTGTCAGCACCGCCGTTGAACCGGAAGGTGATGACGTACTTCTGGTTGCTCGGGCGAACGAAGGTCGTGGTTCCAACGGTCACGCCTGGGGCCGCGCTGTAGTAGGTCGGATCGGAGAGGAGGAACGCCCACTTGGCTGAGTAGCCGGTGTCCGCCTTGTCGATGCCATTCGGCAGCGGCTGGAGGATCATTTGGGTGCCGGTACGGCCATCGGAGACTCCTGCGTCATTGGTGTTGCAGATGATGGTGCCGTCGCTGGCGATCTCTCCCGTTGTCAGGAGATCGACCTTGCCGTTGAATTCAGCGCCTGCAGTGTAAAGGACGCAGTAGAACGCCGAATTGTGGCCGGGGACATTGCCCGGCCCGATCGGCTCGTTAAATGTCACCGTGAGCACGTCCTGGAGCACCTTGGTCTGGTTGACGGCATTGGTGCCGGTCGGATTGCAGCCCTTGCGCTCGAGTTGGGTGTCCTTGACCGCCACGTCGGTGTTGAGCGGGCCCCAGAAGGGGAAGGTCGCCGAGAAGACGCGCGCGACGCCGCCGGCCTTTTGCGCTGCCTGCACCGAGAAAGTGAGCCAGTAGGTTGCGCCTGCGGTGGGCGTCGCGCTCGGCATCAGGGTCAGGATGTTGCCGTTGACCGTAGGGGAAAACGTGAGGGCCGACGGCTTGATGCGGTCGTTGATCTTGCTGCCCTTGAGGTTGAGGTTGGTCTCGACCTCTTGGACGATCGTCGTGATCGTCTTGGCGTCCGTGGCCAGGGTGTTGTTGAACTCGATGGTGATCCCGGTCGTGACGATCGCACCGACCGCGCCCTTGTTGCGCGCGACCTTGCCGTTGTCCGCGCCTTCGAGGTACTCGACCGACGACTTCACGATCGCCAGGGCGTTGTCCGGCGAGTCCAGCGTGATGGTCGGGATGTCGTTCTGCTGAGCGCTGAGGTCGAGCACGTTGATCTCGAACATCTCGCCGAGGAACGAGTACGCGATCGTAGATCCGGTGATGTTGATCGGGGCGACGTTGACGCTGATCGTCGGCTCGATGATGTTGCGAATCTTGGCGAACGGCGGCAGGCCGGTGAACTTCGCCGTGCCGTCGGTCCCCGACGTCGCGGTAACGACGTAGCTGCCGCGGGGCTGCGGACCCGTGCCGTTGACCGCGCCCGGCGCGTTCCACTCGACGAACTGGACGCCGATGGTGGCGGAGAGCACCGCACCGTTGACCGGGTTACCGGCCTCATCGACAACGCGAACGTCGAAGGTGCCGTTCAGCGTGATCAGGCCGACCGGGTTGAGGGTCGTCTGGGGGCCGTTGACCGCCTCGCCGTTGGCCACCGAGTTGAGCGTGCCGGTGAGCACCGCCGGGCCATAGCCGGTCTGGGTGACGATCACCGAGAAGGCGCCGACGGGAACGGTCGGGAAGGCGTAGAAGCCCTGCGCGTCCGTCATCGCGGTCAGCGGCCCCTTGCCGGTGTACAGCGTCACCGTCACGCCCGCCATCGGCGTGCCAGCGACGAAGTCGAAGACCAGGCCGCCGACCGAGCCGGTCTGCGCGTCGTGGCGCACGTTGGTGATCTCGGTCTTGGTTGCGTCTGGGATGCAGGCGGTGGCCGCCAGCGCCAGGCAGAGTGCTACACTTGAAATTCTCATCTTTAGTCCTCCCTTGATCTAAGTCCTGACAACGTTGCGCGCCGGCGCGGTGCCGACGCGGATTACTCAGAAGGTGATGCCAGCGCGCAGGATGCCCTGCTGCTGCTGCCACCAGCCGTTGCGCACCGTGAGCCCGACGCCGACGCCGACCCCAACGCCGATTAGCACGACGCCTGCGGTCACGCCGATGATCGTCCAGAAGATGGGCTTGGAGAGGCCGGCGATCTTGCCGTCGTCCTGCTTCTCGTTGCCCGTCGGCGCGACCACGACCGGCCCCTTCACCTTGCCCTTCTTGCCCTTCTCCGGGTTGGTCGGCGCGACCGGCTCCTCGGCGACCTTGCCCTCGAGCACGCCGCCCGAGAGCAGATCGCGCGCCAGCAGGCGGCCCTGCTGATCGAGCTCGCCCTCGTTGACCCGACGGTCAACCTTCTTGACGATCCGATCGAGCTGCACCGAGTAGGTGTAGCCGGCGACCCGGATCGGCGGACCGTCGGTGCGCTCGATGCGCTCGAGCCGGACGATCTCGACGAGGTCGAGGCCGAGCTCGTGCATCGCCTCCTTGATGCCGCCGACCTGCGTCGCGGTGTCGAGCTTGCCGACGTTCGACGCGAGCAGCCCAGGGAGTCGCCCGCCCGCCGGGGCGAGGGTGGTCGAGCTGTAGCTGCCCGAGGTGGCGCCGGTGACGTTCACCGTCGAGACGAACGGCGTGTACCCCGGCTTCTCGAAGCGGATGTAGTTCGGCCCGGCGCCAATTCCGAGCGCCTCGGTGGGCGTCGGGTGGGGCAGCGGCTTGCCGTTGATGTAGACGCTGGCGCCGAGCGGCTGGCTCTCGATCGTCACCTTGCCCGCGCCGGCGTGGTCGAAGGCCTTCTTGGCCTCGGTGACCATCGCCTTCATCGGCAGCGGGAAGAGCTCGGTCGAGAAGGCCAGCTTGCCGTCGAGGGCGAGGGCCCGCTGCACCGCCTGCTTGGCGCCCGCCTCATCACCGTCGAAGAAGCGGACGCGCGCCGCCTTGATCCAGGCGTTGCGCAGCGGCTGCGTCCCGTTGGGGCGCGCCGCCAGCTCGACGATGTGCTTCTCGTAGACCGCGATCACCTGGTCGGTGACGGTGCGCGCCTTGCCGAGGTTCATCTCGGAGAAGGCCGCCTCCACCGTCGACATGTCGCGATCGGCCTGGGCGAGCTCGGCCTCCACCACCTTCGGATCGGGCTTGGCCGCGACGAGCGGTGTGAAGCGGATGCGACTGTCGCCTTGCAGCGTCTCCTGCAGGGCCTTGTCGAAGGTCTGCCAGCCCGCCGGCGAGGCGCCGCCGTCGAAGAGGTAGAGCCCGGTGCGCGGGGCCTCGGCGCGTGCATTGCCGACGAGGATCCCGCTGCCTAAGAGGGTCACGACGGATAAGATCAGTCTCATGGGACTGCGACGATAGAACCCGATTCTTGGAACGGTCAAGTTCAAAGGATCCCGTACGGGATCGGGG
>CAZPEY010000016.1:0-32408 GCA_964585665.1 uncultured Polyangiaceae bacterium
CGTTATCCACGGAAATCTCGTGGGTCTTGATGGTTTTTTGACGGCGCGGCCGGGCTACCGGCTGCGCGACGCGTAGCGCTCGGCGAGCCAGGCGCAGACCATGAGCTGGAGCTGGTGAAAGAGCATCAGCGGCAGCAGCACCGACCCGACGCTGGCGGCGGGGAAGAGGATCTGCGCCATCGGGATCCCGGAGGCGAGGCTCTTCTTCGAGCCGCAGAAGACGATCGTGATCTCGTCCTCCTTGGCGAAGCCGAGACGGCGGGCGAGGAGCGTCGTCGAGACGAGCAGGACGACGAGCAGGATCGCGCCCAGCCCGAGCACCGCGACGAGCGACGACAGCGGCGTGCGGCTCCACAGGCCCGCCGTGCGCGCCTCGGAGAAGGCGAGGTAGACGACGAACAGGATCGAGCTCTGATCGATGCGCCTGACCATGGTCGCGTGTCGGGCGACGAAGCCGCCGAGCCAGCGGCGCGCGATCTGGCCGAGCACGAACGGCACGAAGATCTGCAGCACGACGCGCCCCACGGAGTGCAGGGAGAGCGGCAGCGCGCGATCGGCGGGCAGGACGACGAGGCCGAGCAGCGGCGTGACCGCGATGCCGATCAGCGTCGAGGCCGAGGCGCTGCAGACGGCTGCTGCGACGTTGCCGCGCGCCAGCGAGGTGAAGGCGATCGCGGATTGCACCGTCGCGGGTAGGATCGAAAGAAACAGAAAGCCAGCCGCGAGCTCAGGCGTGAGCAGGCCGCCGCCGAGCTTGACGATCCCCCAGCCGACGACGGGGAAGATCGCGAACGTCGCGGTGAAGATCAGCAAGTGGAGGCGCCAGTGGCGCAGCCCCGCCAGCACCTCGCTCGTCGCGATCTTGCAGCCGTGGACGAAGAAGAGCAGCGCGATCGCGATCTGCGCAACGCGCGCCAGCATCGCCGCTGCCTCGCCGCGCACCGGCAGCAGCGTCCCAGCAGCGACGACGAGCAGCAGCGCGAAGGTCAGCGTGTTGGCGAGGCGACCGAGCCAGCTCACCTGGCGAGCATGACACGAGCTGCTGTTGCTTGCGCCGCCTTGGCGATTGGTCGACTCTGCGCGACGTGGAACAGAGTGTGTTGACCGCCGTCTTTCTGCCGCTGGCGCTCGCCGTCATCATGCTCGGGCTCGGGCTCAGCCTGACCGTCGCTGATTTTCGACGGGTGGTGGTGTTTCCCCGCGCCGTGCTCGTCGGGCTGCTCTGCCAGATGTTGATCCTGCCGGTCGTGGGGTACGGCATCGCGCGCTACTCGGGGCTGCCGGCCGAGTTCGCCGTCGGGCTGATGCTGCTGGCGGCCTCGCCTGGCGGGGCGACCGCGAATCTGTTCTCGCACCTGGCCAAGGGCGACGTCGCGCTCAACATCACGCTGACCGCGGTCAACAGCGTGCTCTCGCTGTTCACGCTGCCGCTCATCGTCAACCTGGCGCTGGTCGCGTTTCAGGGATCTGGCAAGGTCATCCCGCTGCAGTTCGGCAAGGTGGCGCAGGTGTTCGCCATCGTGCTCGTGCCGGTCGCGATCGGCATGGCTGTGCGACGGTATCGACAGACAATCGCCGAGCGGCTGGAGCGACCCGTGCGGCTGGTCTCCGCGCTGTTGCTGGTGGTAATCGTCGTGGCGGCGATCGCCAAGGAGCGCCACCAGCTCGTCGAGATGATGCAGCTGGTGGGCGGCGCGGCGCTGCTGTTCAACCTGGCGAGCATGGCCGTCGGGTACCTGGTGCCGTTGGTGGTGCGCCTCCCCAAGTCGCAGGCGGTCGCGATCGGCATGGAGATCGGCATCCACAACTCGACGCTCGCCATCACGATTGCGTCGACTCCGACGCTGCTCGGTAACCCGAAGATGGCGATCCCGCCGGCCATCTACAGCTTGATCATGTTCTTCACCGCCGCGGCGTTTGGTGCGCTCGTCAATCGTCGGCGGTCGGCGCCGGCTCCATCGTCTCGGCCAGGCACTTGAGGCAGAAGCGATCGAGGCCCTCTGTGCTGCAGATCCGACAGCGCATCAGCGTCGGTCGCGCGTCGCCGAGGGGTGGCAGCTCGTCGATCGGATCTGGCTCGAAATCCGGCGGGATCGCCTCGCGCTGTCGGCGCCGCTCTTCCTGCTGATTGCGGAACTGGACCGAATCGATGAAGCGAAGCAGCGGCTGGATCAGCGACATCGCTTCACAGCTTGAGGCCGACGGGGGGCGCCGGCAAGAGGGGGCGGGCTACTCGACCTTGAAGCTGACCTCGCCGATCTTGGTGCCGTCCTCGGTCTGGGCCTCAACGACGTACGCGCCGGGCTTGGGGGTGTGGCGCTTGGAGTTGAGGCGCCAGCGCTTGCTCTTGATGTCGAAGCTCGCCTTGAAGACCTCTTTGCCGTCGAGCTTCCAGACATGCGCGACCTTCTTGCCGTCGGCATCGGTGACGTTCGACCAGACGTAGACGGTGTCGGTCTTCTTGAAGCTGTCGCCCGCGCCGGTGATCTCGCGGTTCTCGATGCCCGTGCCCGCCTTGAGCTCCGCCTTCGGATCGGCGAGCGCGACGCTGGGTGCCAGCCCCAGTCCAACCAACAACAGCGACCTCGCAACCAAGTTCTTCATCGGCATTCCTCCCGACGATCACGCTCGCAGGCCGCTCGGCGCCGGTCAAGCGGCGGGCTTCTCACCTCGAAGATCGCGGGTGTGCAAGGCGCGCGTTGACACGCGTGCACAGCTGCTTCGACACTCGGGAACAAGGAGCGCGTGTGACCGAGTGGGATGATCTGCGTTTCTTTCTCGCCATCTGGCGCGCCGGCTCGATGTCGGGCGCGGCGACGGCGCTCAAGGTCAACCAGACGACGGTGGGGCGGCGGCTCGGCGCGCTCGAAGAGAGCCTCGGCGTGCTGCTCTTCGATCGCTTGCCGACGGGGCTACGCGTCACCGACGCCGGGCGGAAGATCGTCACGATCGCGTCGCAGATGGAGGAGGCGGCGCTGTCGCTCGAGCGACTCGTCGCGGGCAGCGACGACAAGCTCGATGGCTCGGTGCGCATCGCCTGCTCCGACACCCTGGCGGTCGGGTTCGTCGTCGAGCGATTGGCCGCGTTTCGCGCCCGCTTCCCGAACATCGCGCTTGAGGTCGTCACCGGCAACTCTCCGCTCAACTTGATGCGGCGCGAAGCCGACCTGGCGATCCGCACGATGAAGCCCTCGCAGGGGGATCTCGTCGTGCGCAAGCTGGTCGATGCGGCGTGGCGCCTCTACGCACCGGCGGCGTGGCCGGTTGGCGACGAGCCGGCCGCGCTCGCGAGCTGCCCGATCGTCGGCTTCGAAGGCGAGCTGGCCAACATCGGCCCGTCGCAGTGGCTGAATCAGCGCGTGCCGCCCGATCGGATCGCGACCCGCTGTGGTGCGATCCTCGGCGCCGCGGTGGCGATCCGCGCCGGGCTGGGCGTTGGACCGCTGCCATCGTTCCTCGCCGACGGTGACGCGGGGCTGCGAAGGTTTGGCCCAGAGCCGATCATGGTGCAGCCGCTGTGGCTGGTCGTGCATCCCGATCTGCAAGGGCAGGCACGAGTGCGCGCGGCGATCGACTTCCTGGTCGAGGCGTTCGCCACCGCGCAGAGGCATTTTCTCGGCTGACAGCGACGGGAACACCGCCGCCTCTGCGCGTTTGCAGGCCCCCCCCTGCGAAGCTGTCTATAGAGGACCGCGCGCGCTTCGCGCAGGGTGAGGAGGTCCACGTAACCAACCGTCAAACGTTCGCAGGGGGGCCACCATGATTCCAAATCTCGCCGTCGTCGTCTCGCACTCGGTCAGCAACTTCGATCAGTGGAAGCGCGTCTTCGACTCCGATCAGACCAACCGCAAGCAGGCTGGCATTCTCGGTCACCACATCAACTGTGGCGCGGACGATCACAACCAACTTGCCGTCTATCTGCCCGGCACCGATCGGGCGCAGCTCGAGGCGTTCCTCGCCAATCCTGAGCTCAAGGCGACGATGAGCCGCGCCGGCGTGACCTCGGCCCCGAGCATCAAGTGGGTCCAGCCGGTCGAGGTGCGCTACCTCGGCGACCGCGCCACGGCGGCGGCGATCATCGCGCACGAGGTCGAGGACTTCGCGGCGTGGAAGGCGGTCTACGACTCGCTCGAGGGCGCCCGTCAGCGCGCCGGCATCATCGGCAGCGCCGTCAACCGTGGCCTCGACAATCCGAACCAGGTCCTCGTCTATCACCAGGCCGAGACGCGCGCCGAGCTCGAGGCCTTCTTCGCCTCCTCCGAGCTCAAGAGCGCGATGCAGAAGGGTGGCGTCAAGGGCGCGCCGGACATCCGGTTCGTCGACGCGCTGCCCGGCGCGACGTACTAGGCAGCGGTCGACGATCTCCCGTCTGAAGGCGCCGAGGAGTTCCCAGCCCGCTCGATCTTGGCTAGTCTGCCAACATGAGCAGAGCTATTGGAATGGCGATCGTTGCAGCGGGGTTGGTGCTCGGAGGCTGCTGGGGGAGCAAGTCTGATGTTGGGGTGCGGAGCGGCGCGCTGCTCGGAACCCCGATGTTCACGCCGTCGAGCGGCGCGGTCGGTGACACGATCACGGTCACCGGCACCAACGTTGGCGATCTGTTCACCGGGGTAAGCTTTGCGGTTTCTACTTCGGACAATTCGCTGACCGCCGGAAGCTCCTTTGCGCGCATCGACAAGGATACGGTGACCGCCCAGGTCCCGCTCGGCTGCCTCTCCGGGAGAATTGCGGGGTATGTCGGCTCGGCCGGCTTCGGCGTCGACCTGGGCACGTTCACCGTCACGAGCCCAGGTGCACCGACGATTACGTCGTTCCAGGACCAAGTGAGCAACATCCGGGTCTACGGCACCAACTTCACCGGTACGACCGCCGTAGCGATCGGCGGGACCGCAGTCACGAAATATCGGCTGGAGGGCGATGGTCAACTCCTGCTCTTCCCGCCAAGCGGGATCAACGGCACCATCACCATCACCAACACCGTCGGAAACGTCACTTCGGTTGCGAGCGTCACTCGTGTGCCTCGGCCAGTGGTGACCGACATCTCGCCGACCATGCCCAGCGAGGGCGACACGCTGACCCTGACCGGCACGGGCCTCGACAGCATCACGCAGATCTTCTGCGACAACAAACTGCAGCTCACGCCCGCGACGCAGAGCGCGACGGAGATCACCCTCGTGGTGCCGGCGGGCTGGTTCGGCTGTTGGCTGTCGCTCTCGGGGCCGGCCGGTGGGCTCTCGACCGCCTACATCGATTTCGTCCCCAAGACGGCGCCGATCGTCTCGGGGTATTCGCCGACGACCGGTACGATCGATACGCAGCCCACGCTGACCGGTACGAAGCTAGGGCTCCTGTCAGGGGTTGAGGTCGACGGGGTGCTGGTCAACGGCACCGCCTCCACCGACGGTACCTCCTACACCTTTACGCTGCCGTCCACGACGACGGCAGGCGTGCTCAAGGCGGTGAGCCCCTTCGGAACGCAGACGCTGAGCCCGAGCTTCTCACTCACGGTCGATCCCGCCTCGCGCATCGACAGCACGACCCCCTACCGGCTGGCTGAGGGAGACACGCTGACGATCAAGGGCGCGGGGTTCCCTGACGAGGTGTTGACCGTCTACTTCCCGTCGGGCACCGGGACGATCCAGGCGACTGCGACGCGCGTCGATGCGACGACGCTCACGGTGGTGGTGCCGCTGTTCACGGCGGCGGGACCGATCAGCGTCAGCAGCCTCAACAGCTACGCCTACGGCGGGTTCATCGAGCCGATCCTGGCGGCGCCCACGATTACCGACGTCACGCCGCTGACCGCGGCGATCGGTGACCAGATTACGATCACCGGCACCAATCTCTTGTTTGCGCAGGCGGTGCGTGTGGGCAGCACATGGGTCGCGCCCAATCGCACCTACTTTGGTAGCCTTACGTTCTATCTGCCAGCGGTGACCTCGGGTAGCCAGGAGGTCGAGGTGGTAACGCGCTCGGGCTCGGTGATCAGCACGCAGACTTTCGTCGTCGCTGCGGTGCCTGTGCTGACGTCGTTTTCACCCGTGGTGGCCAAGCCCGGAGATCTCGTGACGGTCACGGGGACCGCCCTCGATCAGATCGAGGACCTCGAGGTGAATGGAAGGAACTTCAATCGCTGTTCGTCCACCTGCGACGCCAAGTGCTTCTGCCTCGTCAATCCGACGCAGGTTACGTTCTTGGCTCCGGTGTCCAAGGCCCCCGCGCTCCTGACCGCCTACCACCCGGCCGGCTACGTGAAGTCGGCGCAGGCGCTGACGGTCTCCGACGGTGTCCCGCCGATCATCAACTATGTGTCGAACACGCAGCTCGCGTCGGGCTTTCCTCTCGTGGTCTTCGGCGATCACTTCTCGGGCATGCTGTCGGTGCAGATTGGTGGTGAGCCCGTCTCGTACACGCTCGCCAACGACTACCTGGTGATCCAGTACGACAGCTCGACCTCGGGCGCGATTGCGTCCGGCAAGATCAAGCTCACGACCGTGTCCGGCAGCGTCGAGAGCGCTCAGACGATCACGATGGTGCCTGCGCCAGCGGGACCAGGCGCCGTCGTCATCGACAGCGTCACCCCGGCGGAGGTGCTGCCGGGAGACACGATCGTGGTGAAGGGCTCTGGGCTGGCGCAGTTCACGAGTGCGAAGTGGAGCGGGGGGGCCGCGGGCAGCGGCTCCGTTGCGGTCAAGGTTGTCTCCGACGGCGAACTCCAGATCACGCCGACCGGCTTCTTCCGCTGGATCTGGCTCGAGGCGAAGAACGCCACGTTGCCACTGCCCGTCCGTTCCAAGGCGCAAGCGTTGCCGCAGGTGGTCGGCTTCGAGCCCTCGACCGTGTACCCTGGCCAGTGGCTGCGGCTCTTCGGCGTCAACACTCCCGCCTCGCTGACGCTCGAGGTCGGTGGGCAGATCTGGTCGCTGCGGCAATACGACTTCGCCTTCACCGTGCCGTTCGACGCGGTCTCCGGATCGCTCAAGGCGATCAACGAGCTCGGACCCACCGCGACCATCGGCACGGTGACGGTTCTGCCCGCCGCAGCGGCCTTCACGCTGTCGTCTCCGAGCGCCGCGATCGGCGACAAGGTGACGATCAGCGGGATCGGGCTCGGTGACGAGATCGCCGATCTGGGCGGGGGACCCTGGAACGCGCGACGACTCGACGCCAACACGATCGAGGTGATCGTGCCCCAGGATGCGGCGACCGGAGTGCTGCAACCCTGTGGCCATGGTTCGACGCCTGAGCTGCAGATCACCACTGGCGGCGCGCCGATCGTCAATGCAGTGTACGAGGAGCCGTTCGATGAGTTCACGCAGCGCACGCTGGTCGGCTCCAACCTGCTCGGCACCCGGCGCGTGTCGATCGGAGGCCGCTCGCTCCCGTTCACGGTGCGCGGCGACGACGCGGTGCGGGTCCAGCTCGTGCCAGGGCTCTCGAATCAGCCGTTCGTCGTCGAGAACGCCCAGGGGCGAACGGTCACTTCGTTCAGCCTCGCCGGCGGCCGGCCGACCGTGACGTCGATCTCCAAGACGAACGCCAACGTCGGCGACACGATCACGATCACCGGCACGAACCTCGGCAGCGTCACGAACATCATCTTCGCAGGCGTGGAGTCGGGCCGGAATCGCCTCGTCACCCAGAACAGCAGCACCTCGATCAGCTTCCTCGTCGACGCTGGCATGCCCTCTTCGCGACTTCAGCTCTGGTACGAAGCCGTCAACCGCGACCCGATCGAGGTGACGCCACTGTTCACGGTCAATGCCGGGGCCCTGCCGACCGTGAGCGAGCAGGTTCACGTCTACGCCGTCAGCGATCATCAGGTCACAGTGCGAGGCCAGAACTTCACGGGGCTGTCCGCCGTCACCGTTGGCGGCGTGCCTGCACAAGGGGTCTCGCTGCAGAGCAGCGAGCAGGTCACGTTCGTGGTACCAACCGATGCCAGCTCCGGACCGATCGTGATCAAGACGGCAGCGGGCGAGGTGACGGCCGGGCAGTTCACTGCGCTCGATCAGTCTGGACCGGCGGCGACGTTGACCGCCGCGACGCCCAGCGCGGGCGCCCCGGGCACGCGCGTCGTTCTCAGTGGAACGCAGCTGGAAACGGTCACCATGCGAGTAGGTGGCCAGTACTTCAAGCGGCTGATACCGGGTGCTACCAAGGCGCTCTTCGAGGTGCCCGCGGTCACCACCGATCTACGCTCTGGCGAGATCGAGCTGGTGATGGGCGACGGGCGGGTCATCAAGACCGGTCTTCAGTGGACGCAGCTGGCCCGGCTCGCGGTGCTGGACGCGCAGCCGGTGGGCGCGCAGCCGGGCGACACGATTACGCTGACGGGCGATGACTTCTGGGGGACGACGAGCGTGACGATCGGCGGTGTGGCGGTCGACTTCACCGTCGTCGACAACAAGACGATCGAGGTCACGGCGCCGGACGCCGCGGTCAGCGGCACGATCGTGGTCAGCAAGGACGACGAGACGTTCGAGACGACGTTCAGCTACTCGACGACCGACGCGCCCGACATGGCGGTGTCACCCGACCTGAGCGCTCCGGCAGGCGGGGACATGGCGACGAGCGCGACCGACGACGCCGGCACCAGCACGGTCGACAGCGGCAGTCCGACCGACGGTAGCATTCCCGACATGACCACCGGCAAGCCCAAGAACAAGGGCTGCACCGTCGGTGGTGACGCGCCCATCTCATCGACGATGCTGCTTTTCAGCGCGCTCTTGCTGGCCCGCCTCCTGCGCCGCCGCCTCTCCGCCTGAACCACCAATTGCGCTTGAGTCGGCGCGCTGTGCCTACATAATAGGAATGCTCCTTCGCTCCTGGTCGCCTCTGGCGGCCGCCGCAGTCCTGCTGCTCGCGGCGTGCCCGCAATCCTCTACCAACAACAACCAAACCGACGGCTCGACGAGCAAGGACGGGATGCTCTCGACGGGAGATCTCGCCGGGCAGCCTGCTGGCGACATGGCAAGCCCGGGGCCGGGCCCGGGGCCGACGGTGGTCGTTCCGCCCGACGCGGTGGTCGCGACTCCGACGACGACGACGCTGGCCCTGCCGACCGCGGCGGCGCTCGGCGAGGTCAAGTACGTCCCCAACCGATCGAGCGTCGTCGTGTTCCTGCCGGCGGTCGACAACACGCGCGACTATCGCGCCTTCGTGGTGCGCGACGGCGTCGTCGTCTCGACGGTGGACACGACGCGCGAGCACGTCGCGGGCGCGGCGATCTTCTGCGCCGGCCTGCGGCAGCGCAACCAGTGCGACAACGGCGCCGTCGCGTCGCTGCACTTCAACAACGAAGAGGTCGATCTGCCCACCTGCCCGAGCAACGGCCACGCGCCGTCGGTGCCGGCGACGGTCAACCGCGCCATCGAGATCAACGGCGTCGGCACGACCGACACGCTGGTCGTCGAGGCGATCGATCGCCAGTGCCCGTTCGCGGGCGTCATCGGCCCGACCCACGCCGACGTCTCGATGGACACCGCCGAGATGGGCCCGATGGTCGACGTCAACGTCAACAATCAGGCCTATACGATCCAGCGCTGGCAGGCGAGCTTCCCGGTGCGCACGCTCGCCGAGGTGACGAGCGCCTACGGCAGCGTGATCTTCAACGGCCAAGGGCCGAACCGCCCGGACTTTTCGACGACACCGCCCGAGAGCCCGCTCATCCGCATGGCGCAGCCGGCGCCCGCCAACGATCCGGTCGTCCTGGCGCGCGCGGTCGTGACGGTCAGCGCGCTCGGCACCGCGACCCTGCCAGCCGGCTTCGGCGACGGCGACTACTTCGACGACTTCGCCGACGACACCGATCAGCCCGTCGCCAAGGGCAACACCGGCAACCTGCCGTCGTACATGGAGAGCGACACGCCCCCGACGCGCCTCGATCGCTGGGAGACGAAGAAGTGGGTCTTCTATGCCAGCGGCATGGCCGGCCCACCGGGCAGCGACGGGCTGTGGAGCGCGCTGGCGCAGATGTTCGTCGATCGCGGCGTGCTCCACACGATCTTGTCGGACTTCTACCTCGACGCGATGTCGTCGATCTCCTTCTTCCCGAAGCGCCCCGTGGTGCTGCCGGTCGCCGACAATCGGTACCTGCACGTCACGTTCGAGGTGCCGACGATCGAGACGTCGCGGCGCTACTTCAACCTCGCGCTGTGCGGCTCGGACACGGCGGGACAGACCTACGCCAACGGTCGGCCGCTGACGGCGCCGATCCCGCGGCCCGCCTTCATGGACGATGAAGGCATCTCGCGCACCAACCCGCTTGGGTGGAACTGCCTCTACCTCGTGCCGCGCGGGCCGGGCTACTACGAGGTCGCGGGCGGGGACCTTGCGTCCGCGCACTCGGATACCAGCATGAAGGTGACGGTGATGCCGACGCACCCGGCGCCGACCACCACGAACGAGTACGACACCGGCGAGCCGGCCAACGGGCTGGCACTGCAGTTTGGGCCGGACCAGGACAGTGCGTTTCCTCGGCAGTGGGAGCGCGCGATCAACAGCAGCAAGGCGCCTTCGGGGCCGTGGCTCGACGACGTGCTCGACGTGTGGCGGCGCACCAAGTTCGACGTGTTCATCCGTCGCGATCGCCTGGTCGTGTTCGTCAACGGCGAGCAGCGGCTGTGCACCAGCCTCGCAGCGCGGCCGCTGACGATGGCCGAGGGAGCGCTCGGCTTCTGGCAGGTGCTCTACCACTCTTCGGCCGAGTTCCTCGAGATGCGCAACCACCAGAGCTGGGCCAATCCGCTGACGGGCTCGTCGCACATCATCAACAACACGCCGTTCATCGACGCGCGCGCCTGGGACAACGTCGGCTTCCGCGAGGACGTCGAGCTGCCGGCCGACTACGACGCCGGGCGCTGCTTGTGAGACGCCGCGCGCTCCTCGCGACCGCGCTCGTGCTCGCTGCGTGTCACGGCGACGACGGCGGCGGCGCGTGTGAGGCGACGCTCGGGCTATCGGGGGGCGAGTGCGCGACGGTGCGCGCCATGCGGCTGCCGAGCGCGCTGCCCAGGGCGCGCGGCAACCTCTACGGGGATCGGGAAGACGCGGCCACGCTCGGCTTCAAGCTGTTCTTCCGTCGCAACCTCGGGCATGGCACGAGCTGCGCGAACTGCCACCAGCCCGAGTTGACCTTCACGGATCGCCTGTCGGTCTCGGTCGGCAACGGCGAGGGAACGCGCAACGCACCGACGGTGTTCAACGCCGCGCGCCTGTCGGTGATGTTCTGGGACGGCAAGGCCGACTCGCTGTGGTCGCAGCCGCTGTTCGCGATCGAGAATCCGGTCGAGATGGCGTCGAGCCGCGTCGAGCTGCTGCAGACCATCGCGGCGGATACGACGCTGCGGCCGCTCTACGAGGCGGTGTTCGGGGCGCTGCCGGACACCGCCTCGCTGCCCGCGACGGGCAAGCCGGGCGATGCGAGCTGGGACGCGCTCTCCGTCGAGCAGCAGACCGCGGTCAACCGGTTCGCCGCCAACATCGGCAAGGCCTTCGAGGCCTACCAGCGCAAGAACACCACCGGCGATGCGTCCCTCGATCGCTATCTCGACGGGGATCTGACCGCGATCGGCGACCTGGCCAAGCAGGGCCTCGTGACCTTCGTACGCGCGGGCTGCGCCAAGTGTCACGCCGGATCGAGCTTCACCGACGAGAAGTTCCACGATGCGGGCTTCGGCAGCGTGGGCGACGACGCCGGGCGCGCCGGCGCGATCGCGGTGCTCGAGAGCAACCCCTTCACGCTCGCCGGGCCGTTCTCCGACGAGAAATTCACGGTCGACACGAGCGATCGCACGCCCGGCGCCTTCCGCACCGCGCCGCTGCGCAACGTCAGCAAGACCGGACCCTATGGCCACGCCGGCACCTACGACACCCTCGGCGCGACGCTCGCCTTCCACGCCGCGACGCTCTCGGACACGGAGCGCGGCGCGCTGCTCGCGTTCCTCCTCGAGCTCAACGGTGACTATCCGATGCGGCCGTGGAGCGACTGGCCGCAACCACAGTAGACGTCAGTACCAAAAAGCCCTATACGGTGCGTCCGCACATGAAATCTCCGGCGCGTTTTCACGATCCCTCCGTCCTGCGTCGCGTCCTCGAGGCGTCGCGCGCCCCGTCGACCGTCATCGTCTTCGACCTCGACTCCACCGTCCTCGACAACCGGCCGCGGCAGTCCGCGATCCTGCGCCAGTACGGTGTCGCGCGCGGCATCGCGGCGCTCGACCAGATGCGCCCCGAGCACTGGAAGAGCTGGAGCCTGACCGACGCGATGGCGCGCGCCGGACTGGCGGACTCGACGATCGAGAGCATCGCCGAAGATGCCAAGCAGTTCTGGCGCGAGCGGTTCTTCACCTCGGAGTACTGCGCGCTCGATCAAGCGATCCCGGGCGCGGCCGACTACGTGCGCGCCGTCGTCGAGCAGGGCGGCACGGTGGTGTTCTGCACCGGTCGCCACGAGGCGATGCGCGCCGGCACGGTGCACAGCCTGGCGGCGCTGTCCTTCCCGCTGCCGAGCGAGCGCGTCCACCTCTTGATGAAGCCGACCTTCGAGCAGACCGACGATGACTGGAAGAAGGAGGCGTTCGCGCGCCTCGACAAGCTCGGCGCCGTCGGCGGCGCGTTCGACAACGAGCCGCTCCACATCAACGCCTACCGGGAGCGCTACACGGACGCCCACTGCGTCCACCTCGACACCGACCACTCTGGACGAGAGGTCAAGTTGCTTGACCACATCGTCTCGGTGCGCGACTTCCTGGCGCGCTGGTAGCGCCCAGGGCGCGTCCTAGCGGCCCGTCGCCCCGGCTGCGCCCGCGGCGCCGTGGTGGCACGCGTTGCAGAGCGTGCAGGGATCCGGCGCGCGCGGGATCCCGAGCCGCACCGCGAGGGCGTCGAGCTTCTGCACCTCGTGGGTGGGCAGGGGCTGCAGCGGGCCGATCGCTCGCGCCGCCTGCGTGATCTTGGAGGCGTGCTCCATCGCTTCGAGGCGGTTGTAGGCCTCATCGAGGTTGCGTCCGACGGTGAGCGCGCCGTGGCGATCGAGCACGACGGCGTTGGCCTGGCGCACGAACGGCCGCAGCACGCGCGGCACCTCCTCGGTGGTCGGCGTCGTGTAGGGCGCCGTCAGGATCGGCCCAAGCACCAGGCAGGTCTCGGAGAGCAGGCACTGCGCCATCGACACGCCGGCCAGCGCCAGCGCGACGGTCATCGGCGGGTGCGCGTGCACGACCGCCTGCACGTCGGGCCGCTCGTCGTAGCACAGCTGGTGCATGAGCAGCTCGGAGGAGGCCTTGCCCTGGCCGCGCAGGCGCTTGCCCTTGCGGTCGACGACGACGAGATCGCTCTCCTTGAGGAAGCCCTTGTGCATGCCCGACGGCGTCACCAGGATCTGCTCGCCGCCGTGCAGCAGCACCGAGACGTTGCCGTCGCCAGCGGCGATGTAGCTCTGCCGGTACATGCGCTGGCAGATCTCGACGATGAGTTGGCGGAGCTCGGGCTCGCGAAGCACGGTGCGGGCACGCTACCACAGCGCGCGCCGCGTGCGGATCTGGCGCGATCAGTCGTCGGGAAACAGGCCCGCCAGGAGGAGGAAGGACCACCACAGCGGGAGGAGCAATGTGCGCCGCGCGGCGCGCGATCGAGCCGGAACGCTCGGCGGCTGCGGTGCTCGCCCGAGGTGCGCTTCGGTGGCAGCGATCGCCTCCTCGAGCTGTTGGGCGCGCGCGGCGCGCTGTCTCCGTCGCGCGCGTTCGAGCAACCAGCCGCGCACCGGCCAGGTGACGAGCCGAACCAGGAGCGCGAAGGGCAGGATCAAGATCAGCAACGGCAGGATCGGAACCTTCGACGTGGACCGGGGCGGGGCAGGGGCCGGGCGCGGCAGCTCGACGGCGTCGGCCTCGCGCGGCGCGGGCTCCCGGGCTCGCACCTCGTCCCGCAGGCGCGCCAGTCGATCCTCGAGTCGCTCGACGTCCTCATCGACGAGTGCGATCGTGATGGAGCGTCGCAGGAGGTGCTGCTCGAAGGCATTGGCCTCCGCGACCCACTCGACCCGATACCCTGGCCACTGGGGCAGCACCGCCGCCTGCCAGCTCTCTCGGTTTGGCGCGAGCCGCTCGCTCGCCTCTTCCCCGACGTAGGTGGTGGAGGGATCGCCGAGGAGCAGGATCAGCCGCTGATCCAAGTCGACCAGCCACCCGGCCTCGAGATCGGCTCGGGGCTCACGCTGCTGGGAGAGCGCGGCGCAGTGCCGCTCGCAAGCGTCCGGGCCGTCGACGAGGCAGTCGAGCACGCGCGCCCCGAGCCAGCGATCGACGAAGCGCCGCGCCCGTCCGTCGCGGATCACGATGGTCTGAGCGGGGTGGGACACGCGAGACCGGATACTACCCCCAGAGCTCCCTTCGGGTGTGGAGATCGAGGAGCGCGCACGGCGCGGGCGAGCTGTGGTAGAGAGCGCGCCCGTGACTGCCCGACCGAGAGTCGTCGACCGATATCCCCCCGAGACCGTGATCGGCGCGATGAGCGAGATCATGACCGACGAGCGCCGCGCGCGGCTCGATGAGGTCGTCGCGGGGCGGCTGCGCTCGGTGACCATCGTCCTCGAGAACCTGCACGATCCGCACAACGGCGCGGCGGCGCTGCGCTCGTGCGAGGCGCTCGGCGTCGACACGATCCACACGGTCGGCGAGCCGCTGCGCTTCTCGGACAAGGTGACGCAGGGCTGCGACAAGTGGCTGCGCGTCCTCCACCACCCGTCGATCGACGCGTGCCTCGCGGCGCTCCGCGCCGACGGGTTTCAGCTCGTCGCGGCCGTGCCGGGAGCTCCCGTCGAGCTCGACGCCCTGCCAGTCGAGCGCAAGACCGCCTTCCTCCTCGGCAACGAGCACGCCGGCCTGTCGCCAACGGCGCGCGCCGCCTGCGACGTCGAGTACACCATCCCGATGGCGGGCTTCTCCGAGAGCTTCAACTTGTCGGTGGCGACCGCGATCAGCCTCTACTCGTTCACGCAGCGACGGCGCGGCTTCCTCGGGGCGCGCGGCGATCTGCCTGCGGCCGAGCAGCTGGCGCTCCGGGCGCTGTACTATTCGCTCGACGTGCGGGGCGTGGACCTCATCGTCTCGCGCTACGCGGCGAGGGCTGGCCACGACGCCAAGCCGTAACAATTAGACCTTCAGAACTTTACGGGCGTTCCAACTCAGATAGGCTTTCATAGACGCAGGGAGCCGTGTCCAAAGGTCAACCAAAACTCCAGCTCGACGATCCGCGCCCCAAGCGACCGCAGCCCGCCGGCCGACGCAACACCGGCGCGGGCAAGCGGCTCTTGCGCTGGCTGCTCGTGCTTTCGCTGCTGGGCCTGCTGTTCGGCGGCGGTGGGGCGGTCGGGATCTTCTACTACTACGCGTCCGATCCGGAGCTGCCCAAGCTCGACCGCGTCTCGGAGCACCAGTTCAAGGTCGTCACGCAGATCCTCGCCGTCGACGGTGAGCTCGTCGGCGAGCTCTACGAAGAGCGGCGCACCGTCATCCCGAAGGAGAAGATCCCCGACCTCGTCAAGCAGGCGTTCGTCGATGCCGAGGACGCGGGCTTCTACGAACACAAGGGGCTGTCGTACGTCGGCATGCTGCGCGCGTTGCTCAACAACCTTCGGCCGGGCGCGCACATGCAGGGCGCCTCGACGATCACCCAGCAGCTCGTGCGCAACCTGATCTTGAAGACCAACGCGCGCACGCTGCGTCGCAAGGTGCAAGAGATCATCCTGTCGCGCCGCATCGAGGACAAGCTCACCAAGGACGAGATCCTCTTCCTCTATCTCAACCTGATCGAGTTCGGCCACCGGCGGTTTGGCGTCGATGAGGCGGCCAAGTTCTACTTCGGCAAGTCGGTGACCGAGGTCGATGCGGGCGAGGCGGCGCTGCTCGCCAGCCTGCCCAAGGGGCCGACCGAGATCGATCCGTGGAAGAACCCCGATCGGGCCAAGGATCGCCAGCGCTACGTGCTCTCGCAGCTCGCCCGGTACAACCACATCAGCAAGGAGGCGGCCGAGAAGTTCGCGGCCAGCCCGATCCGGATCGTGCGCAACCCGGCGCCCTCCGTCGGCACCGCGCCCGAGTTCGTCACCGAGGCCAAGAAGGTGATCGAGGAGCGCTTCGGGGCGGCGCGGCTGCCGACGCTGGGGATCAAGATCAAGACGACCTGTGACGCGCGCATCCAGAAGCTGGCGCGCGACGCGCTCGAAAAGGGTCTGCAGAACCTCGACGAGCGCCAGGGCTATCGCAAGCCGCTCCAGCGACTGCCCAAGCAGGAGCAGCGCGACGCGTACATCAAGAAGCTGGTCAAGCAGTACCCGAAGGTCCCGTCGATGGACAAGATCGTCGACGGGGTGATCACCGAGCTGGTCAGCAAAGGCGAGGCGCGCGCGCTCGGGGCGCGGGTGAGCCTGGGCGTCGTCGAAGGGTGGCTGCCGCTCCCCGCCTCGGCGGACCGCTACAACCCCAAGGCGCTCACGCCCGACAAGCGCTTCGCCGTCGGTGACGTGATCCGGGTGCGGATCTTGGAGCAGCCCGCCGACAAGCCGCCGATCCTCGGGCTCGAGCTCGGGCCGCAGGCCGCGGTGGTGGTACTCGATCCGCATACGCGCGAGGTCAAGGCGATGGTCGGCGGTTATGGCTACACGGTCGGCAGCTTCAACCGCGCGCTGTCGGCCAAGCGGCAGCCCGGCTCTGCCTTCAAGCCGATCGTCTACACGGCCGCCTTTGCGACCACGCACTTCACGCCAGCCACCGTGCTCGTCGACGGGCCGCAGGTGTATGCAGCGCCGGGCCTGGCGCCCTGGAAGCCGCAGAACGCCGAGAAGGAAGAGTACCTCGGCCCGGTGCGCCTGCGCACCGCGCTGGCCAAGTCGCTCAACACCATCGCGTCGCAGCTCGTCGACGTCGAGCGCGGCGGCGTCGATCCGAACGAGGTGGTCCGCCTCGCCCACGATCTCGGCATCGAGTCGCAGCTCGCCCCCAACCCTAGCCTCGCGCTCGGCACCTCCGAGGTCGCGCTGATGGAGCTGGTCAACGCGTACGCGACGTTCGCGGCGGGTGGCAAGGCGGGCAAGCCGCAGTTCATCAAGGCGATCGGCGGTGAGGAGCAGAAGCCCGCGGCGGCAGACTTCACCGAGGCGATCCGGCCGGAGCTCGCCTTCCTCATCACCTCGGTGATGACGTCGGTCATCGAGGAGGGCACGGCGCAGTCGGCCAAGGGCAAGCTCGGGCGCCCAGCGGCGGGCAAGACCGGCACGACCAACTCACACAAGGACGCCTGGTTCGTCGGCTTCACGCCCGATCTCGTCGTCGGCGTGTGGGTCGGCTACGACGACATGCGCGAGCTCGGGCGCGGCGAGCAGGGCGCGCGCGCAGCGCTGCCGATCTGGACCGAGACGATGGTCGGCGCGCTCGACAAGGCGCCTTCGAAGAGCTTCGCCGTGCCGCCGGGCGTCGTCGTCCAGCGCATCGATCCGAAGTCGGGCCTGCTGCCGCACAGCGGCACGGGCGGCATCGAGGAGTACTTCCTCGACGGGACGCAGCCCAGCCAGACGGCGCCGGCGCCGGGCGAGGGGAATCCCGACAACTACCTCGTCGATCCCTAGAACGCAGCTCACAAGCCTCCCGTCGCGTTTCGGGCCGGATTTCGCGTCTGGCTGCGAACCGGCTGCGAACCGCTCGGTCCGGGGTTGTGAGATCCCTTCGAGCGTCTCCGCCCTACGGCTTGGGCGGCGGTGGGCCGGTGATCTTCTTGACCCAGGCGAGGCAGTCCTTCTCCGGCATCGCCTCGGCGCGATCGAACTTCACCGTCGCTGCGCTGGCGCGATCGAACTCGTCCTTGGTGAGGCGACCGCGCTCGTACATACGCTTCATGATCCGCCGCACGTAGTTGGACCACTTCGGCTCGAGCTGGCCGGAGGCGCTGCAGAAGTGCGTGTAGCGTCGCTTCGGGCTCGGCAAGATCGACGAGAAGAACGCCGCCTCCTGCGGCTGCAGCTCCTTGGCGCTCTTGCCGAAGTAGTGGCGCGCGGCGCGGCCGATGCCGTAGATGCCGGGGCCGAACTCGATCACGTTGAAGTAGATCTCGAGGATGCGCTCCTTGCTGAGGTTGCGCTCGAGGTACCAGGTGAGGAACAGCTCCTGCAGCTTGCGCGACAAGGTCTTCTCGCGCGACAGCAGCACGTTCTTGACCATCTGCATCGAGATCGACGACGCACCGAGGCGGAAGTAGCCGCGCCGCAGGTTCTCGCGCAGCGCGCCGCGGAACTCCGAGAAGATGAAGCCGTGGTGCTTGAAGAAGCCCGAGTCCTCCGTCGTCATGATCGAGTTGACCAGGTGCTGCGAGATGTCGGGGTACGGGGCGAAGTCGGGGTTTTCCGGGCCGGCGTAGAAGGTCAGCCACTTGCCTGGCTCGGTCTCGACGGTCTGCTCGAACGTGCCTTGAAGGCGGGCGATGCTGGAGAACTCGGGGGCCTTGACGACCTTGCAGCCCTCGATGCCGACGAGGCCTCCGAGGTCGACCGGCTCGTCGAGGTTGTCGAAGTCGATCGCCGCGTGGAGGTCGGTCGTGAAGGTGCCCTGGAGCTGAAACCCCTGGAGGTTGGGAATGAGCTCGGCGGGGATCGCGGTGAGCGCCGTCTGGCAGGGGAGCGGCGCGATCTTGAGCGTCCCCTTGAACCGCGGCTTCTTGCCGACGCGCTCGATGTCCGCGGCGAGCGTCGCGTGCACGTTGCGGTAGTCGATCTTGAGCTCTTCGAGGACGAGGTGGCGCTGATCGAGATCCGCCGTTCCGCGGGTGCGCGCGTCGAAGCCGAGCCGCGGGATCGGCACTGGTGCGAGCATCGGGTGGGCGATGTCGAGCCCGGCGAGGTGGAAGTTGCCGGCGAACGCGATCTTCCGGTTGGCGTAGTTGACCGCGAAGCGACCGTCGGCTTCGCCGTCTGACGCGTTCAAGATCTGCGGCCCGCCGTCCTTGCGCTTGTAGAGCGCGTCGAGCTGCGAGAGCTTGAAGCGCTGCGCGACGAGCTCGACGCTGGCCGACGACAGATCGTCGGCGATCGTGCCATGCGCCTCCCACAGCGGCGTCGTCGATCCGCCGTAGCTGCCGCGGACGTCGATCTTGGCCTCCTTGGCTTCGCGATCGGGCGCCGCGATCGTGCCTTCGATGCCCGTCAGCTCGAGCCCACGGAACGGCGTGAGCGTGCCAGACTTGATGAGCAGCGACGGGACGGCGCTCGGCTTGCGCTTGCTGACGGGGGCGGCGAGCGAAGCCTCGGCCAGCGAAGCGCGGATGCCGCCGGGCAGGCTGATCGTCACGTCGCGGAGCTCGACGATCGCGGTGCCCTCCTCGGGCAGCGTCGCGTCGAGGTGGCCGACGTGGGCGGTGCCGCGATCCTCGTCGACGATCTCGACGGTGGCGGCGCTGACTGACAGCGTGCCGAGGTGGACGCGGCGGCTGCTCGGCGCTGCGTCGCTCGGTTCGCTCGGGGTCTTGAGCCGCTGCAGCATCGAGGTGAAGTTGTCGTCACTGCCTGAGTGGCGGAGGTCGATGCGCGGCTGGACGATCTCGACCGCGCTCACCTCGACGGTCTTGCCGAGCAGCGACAGCGGCGAGAAGCGCACGCGCACCAGCGGCGCGACGAAAGGCGGCTCGCTGCCAAGCCCCTCGAGGGCGACCGCGACGAGCTCGACGAGGCCGAGGCGGAGCCGCACGTTACCGACGAGGAGCTTGCGACCGAGCCGCTTCTCCGCGGTCGCTTCGATCTTCTGCTTGAGGATCGGTGCCATGACGCGCGGCGCGACGAGGCCGGCGGCCCCGATCAGGAACAGCACGATCGCGACGGGGAGCGTGATCTTCTTCATGCGCTGCTCGCGCGCGTGCGGGCCAGCCCGTAGAACAGCCCGAGGCTGCACAGCAGCTCGAGGTGCGCTGAGCGCTCCGAGATCCGGTGCAGCGTCTGGAACGACGGGTCGAGGGAGCGCCCCGCCGTGAACAGCGCGCTGATCTGCGGGTTGACGTAGAGCACCGCGAAGAGGCCGAGCGCGAGCAGCGCGCCCCCACACAGCCACACGATCGGGGTGGCGAACCGCACCGCCAGGAAGCGCAGGACGAGACCGAGCGCCAGGACGCCGAGGGCGGCGCCGATCACGTAGTCGAAGTCACGAAAGATGCGATTCATCGTCGGTGCCGCGAGCTCGCGCGGCAGGGTGCGAAAGACGACGCGCGCCGCAAAGGCCCCGAGCGCCGCGCGCCCACCGACCCATGCCGCGACCGCGAGCGACAGCAGCACGTCGGAGGTGATGCGCAGCGCCAGCTTCACTTGTCGGCCCCCGCCGCCAGGACCTTCCAGATCCTCCGGTCGCCCTCGCGGCCGCCGATGCGCAGGTCGAGGACCTCGAGCGACAGCCGCAGCATGCGATGCCCGGGCGTGCGCACCGTGGCGAACCGCTGATCGCCTTCGATCCGATCGACGCGGCAGCGGCCGAACTTGGGGTGATCGAGGAAGTCGCCGACCTTGACGACCACGTCGGCGCCCCCGGTGCTCTCGTCGTCCTCGTCCTGCGAGACGCTGGCAGCGAGGACGTCGCCCCAGGTGTTGCCGCCGGACGTGGGCTCGGGGGGGGCGGGCGGCTGCGCGCTCGGCGCATCGGCGAGTGGCTGCAGATCGCCGAGGAGATCGATCGCCAGCACGAGGCTATCGCCCGATAGTCTCAGGATCTCGCCCGAGAGGAGCTGCTTCTGCTCGAGCACGAGCTGCCCGCGCAGGCCCGTGCCTTGCGGCCCGACCATGCCGCGCACGTCGAGCAGCTCGATCGTTCCCGTGAGACGCTGCGCCTGGCCACGCGACAGCATGGAGCGCAGCTCGACCGAGCGCGCGGTGCCATAGACGCGCACCTCGGCCCACCGCGGCGTCGGGACGCTGACGAGACGGTGCAGCCACTCGACGATCTCGACACCAAGGTCGGGGCGGTAGATCAGGCGCTGCGGCTGGCGGCTCTCGAGCAGAGGAAAGGAGGTCACGTAGGACACTAGATAGCACACAATGGCGCTCATTCGTCGTCGGGCAGCGCCTCTGGATCGCGGAGCAGCGCGCCGGTGAGCCGGGTGCGCAGGTAAAAGCCTCTCGGCACGGTCTCGAGCAGCTCGCCCTCCGGCCCCACGACGAGCGTGCGGTCGTTGCGATCCTGCGCCTTGGGGCGGAGCTGCAGCCACCGCCCGAGGTGCGCGCTCACCGACTCGATGCCGCCCGCGCCGATCATGCCGACGATCTCGTCGAAGTCGTCGCGCAGCACTGCCTCCTGCTCGGGGGTCGGGCGCCAGAGCAGCGCGGTGCCGAAGCGGCGCGGTGCGCCATCCGAAGAGATCACCGGCAGCCAGAGGACGTGTTCGAGCTTGTGACGCACCCACGACGATGCCCACTCCATGCGGTCGGCGTGCTGCAGATGCAGCGAGCATACGAAGGTGGTCTCGCGGGGGCGGAGCGTCTCATCGACCGGGATCGTCTTGAGCTCGACGCCGAGCTGGGGGAAGTCGTGCAGCTTCGCCGAGCCCGCGGTCGCGCCCAGCCACCACTCGCACAGCTCGCCGAGCTTGCCCTTCTGGTGCAGCGCCTCGCGGTGCAGGACGAGGCCCGCCTCGGCCGCCAGATCGTCGACGAGGACGCCGCGGAGCTCCGCGGCGCGAGCCTGCAGCTCCTCGAGCGAGGTGGGCGGAGCACCGGCCCGCTCACGGCGCATCGCCGCGTCCCCCCGCGCTGCGCACCTTGTCGACCCACGGCCTGAAGCGCTCGGGCCAGCCAATCGAGCCATCGCTGCGGTGCCAGGTGCAGGGTGCCAGATCGCGCGCTGCGTTCCGCGTCATCGCCTGCTTGCTGTGGGGGCAGCGCGCGCCCGGGCGTCCGCCCGACAGCGCACAGATCGGCGCCTTGACGATGGTGGCCGGCGGCTCCGGGAGCGTCAGCGGTCGGCCCTGGCTGGCGGCGAGCAGCGCACGGCGCGCCAGCGGCGCCGCGCCCCACATGCCGAGCACCTTGTGCATCCCCGGTCCGTCGAAGTTCCCGGCCCACGCCAGCACGATGTACTCGCGTGTCGCCAGCACCGCGACGTTGTCCGAGAAGCCTCCCGAGGTGCCGGTCTTGGCGACGACGCGATGATCGAGGTCCACCGGCAGATCGTCGCCGAAGGCAGCGCGCCGGGCGGTGCCGTCCGACAGCATGTCGGAGACGAGGTAGCTCGTCTCCTCGTCGAAGAGCTGAACGCGCTCGATCGGCGGACGCGCGCTCGGGCTGGCCGCAGCGCGGACCTCGACGACGCCGCGCGCCTTGATCACCTCACCCCCGTAGACGAGAAAGCGATACGCAGCGGCAAGGTCAAGTAACTTGACCTTGCCGACGCCGAGCGTCAGCTCGGGCCCGTAGTGCTCCGCGTCCTTGGTCAGCGTCGTCAGCCCCGCGCGCCGCAGCCGCTCGAGGAGCCGCGCCGGGCCAACCCGACGTGCGACGTCGAGGGCCGCGAGGTTGTACGAAGACGGCAGCGCGACCGCGTAGCGCACGGGACCATGCTCGCGCCCATCGGCGTTGTGCGAGTCGCCCGGTGCCTTGGAGTCGAGCAGATCGGCGGCGATCGACGCGGGTGTGTCGCCCTGCTCGAGCGCCAGCGCGTAGGTGAACGGCTTGAGAGACGAGCCCGGGTTGCGCGGGGTCGTCAGGATGTCGATGTTGCCTCGCTCGGGCTCGGCGTAGTCGCGCGAGCCCACCAGGGCGCGAACCTCTCCGGTCGCCGCGTCGAGCACGACGACGCCGGCCTGGCTGACGGCCAGGTGAGCGAGCTCGTCGGTATGCTCGCGTACCAGCGCCTCGCAGCGGCGCTGCAGACCGAGGTCGAGGGTGGTGCGGATCGTTCCACCACGGCTGCGGATCTCGTCGGGGAGCTGCTCGATCACCCAGTCGACGAAGTGGCCGGCCTGAAACGGCGCCAGCGCCGAGCGCGTCGCCTCCGAGTCGGCGGCCGCGCCCGCCACCTGAACGAGGCTCGCCACGATCGCGTCGCGCTCCGCTGCGTCGAGGCGCCCAGCCTCGACCAGGCGCCCGAGCAGCAGATCTCGTCGCGTGAGCGCACGGTCAAGGTGGTTGACCAAGTCGTAGACGCGCGGCCCGCGCACGACGATCGCCAGCAGCGTGGCCTCGGCGGCGGTGAGCTGGCGCGCCGAGTGTCCGAAGTACCTCCACGCCGCCGCCTCGAGCCCCGTCGCGCCGTGGCCGAAGTAGGCGCGGTTGAGGTACTGCTCCAGGATCTGCTGCTTGCTCACCGCGCGCTCGAGCCGGATCGCGTCGATCATCTCGACGAGCTTGCGCAGCAGCGTGCGCGGATGCGGCCGCACGAGGCGCACCGTCTGCATGCTGAGCGTCGAGCCGCCGAAGTCCATCGCGCCGCGCACGAGGTTGAGCCACAGCGAGCGTACGAGCGCCGTCGGATCGACACCGTAGTGCTCGAAGAAGCGCCGATCCTCGGCCTCGATCAGCATCGTGGCGAACTCGGGCGGCACCTCTCCGAGGCCGATCCAGAGCTGCTTGCCGCCTGTCGCCGCGGCGGTGCGGCGCAGCACGGCGCCCGAACGATCGACGAGCTCGAGCGAAGCGGCGGGACGGAGCGCGTCGACGGGGTAGGGGCGGAGCACCAGGCCGAGCAGGCACGCCGCGGCCAGCGCCGGCGGCAAGCACCAGCGCAGGATCCGTCGCCGCCGCGACGTGCCCTTCACTGCGTCACCGCGCGACCACGGTCAGCGATCCCGCCGCGCTGCGTCCGTACTGCGATGGCCGATACATCTCCTCGACCGTCGCCGATGGGAAGAGGAACGTGCCGGCGGTCGTCGCGCGAACCAGGTACTCGAAGCGGTTCTGGCCGCTCGGGTAGAGGTAGTCGGCGAACACCGCGACGCGCGTGTCCCGCTGCTCGAGACCGACCCACTCGTAGTCGGGGCTGCCTTCGCCTTCGCTGTCGCCGTAGGCGTCAGGCTCGGGGCGCTTGAGGCGCGGGTTGACCGGCTCGAACGCCGCCGGCAGGTAGTCGACGAGCGCGACGCGGTTGCGCTGCTCGGTGGCGTAGACGGTCAGCACCACCCGTACCAGATCGCCGGCCTTGATCGTGGTCTTCTCGACGTCCTTGTCCGGATCGAAGAGCTTGCGCTCGACGCGCATGCCGGCCTCCTTGGCCTCGGCCTTCTCGAGCGAGCGCGCGAAGCGCAGCTTGGCCGAGAAGCGGACACCGCCACCCTGGGGGGTCAGCAGGAGGGCCTGTCCCTTGACGTCGGCGAGCGCGAGCTTGACCCGGCGCACCGCGGGCTCGCCCTTGGGGCCGCCCGCGCCGAGGGCACCCTGCCAGAGCACCTTGTCGCCGAGCGCCAGCGTCGCGCTGAGGGCGCTCGCGCCGGCGCGCTTCTGTGCGTAGGCCGAGAGCGCGACCAGGGTCCAGAAGTTGTCCTCCGTCGAGTCCCAGCGCCCCGCGGTGCGGGAGGCGAGCAAGCCTTCGACGAGCGGGTCGATCGATTTATGTTGCGGTGCAGCATCGAGCAGCGCGTAGAGCGCGATCGCCGTCGTCCGCACGTCGCTCGACATGTGCCACCACAGCTTCTCCTGCTGCGGATCGAGCACGATCAGCCCCTGGCCCTTCGGCCCCGGCTTGGCGAAGCCGAGCACCTCGTTGACGAGCGCGTCGATGTTGGTCTGGGACGCCTTGGTCTTGGCCATGGCCTTGGCGAGGAACGCCTTGCCGTACGCCGGCAGCGCGGCGCGGTTCTCGAAGAGCTTCTGAGCCGCCCCGAGATCGGGCTGCCCGAGCTCGGCCAGCACGTAGAGCGCAAAGGCGCGCGACGCGCTCTCGCCGAGCAGGTTGTCCGAGTGGCCCATGTCGCGGCCCGACTCGAGATCGGAGCGCAACGCCGAGATGCCGTCCTCGAACACGCGCTTCTGGATCTTGTAGCCCTTCTTGCGCGCCTGCTCCAAACCGAACAGGCCGAACGCGGTGAGGAACGGCTCGGTGTTGGAGCTCGGCCACAGGCTGAACGCGCCGTCGGAGTGCTGGTGCCGCACGATCTTCGCGAGGCCCGCCTCGACGAACCGCTTGAGGTTCTTGTTGCTCCCCGTGATCGCCGCGAGGTCGAGGGTCTTGGCCAGGTCCTCGACCATCACCATCGGCACGACGCGCGACGTCGTCTGCTCGAGGCACCCGTAGGGATAGCCGATGAGGTAGCGCATGCTCTCGTCGAGCGACGCCAGGCCGCTTCCGTCGAGGACGACCTCGATCTCGCCCTTGCCGTCAGGGGGCATCTCGGTCGCGCTGGTCGGGATCGGGGTCGTCCCTTTGGCCTCGCCTTCGTGCAGCAGCACCGTCTCGTGCGCCTCGGGCCGGATCACCGGCAGCTTGATCTCGATCGCGTCCTTCTCGCTGCCCATCGTCGCAGCGAAGAGGAACTTGGCGGTGCCGAGCGCGCCGGCCTCGACGTCGTAGCTGACGGCGCGCGTCTCGCCGGGCGGCACCGACACCTCGCGCTCCGGGCTGCCGTGCAGCGTCGCGCCGTCGACCTTGGCGGTCAGCTTGACCTTGCCTGCCTCCTTGGTGTCGTTGTGCAGCACGACGCCGATCTGCGCCTTGTCGCCGAGCGTGAAGAAGCGGGGGAGCGCCGGCTGCGCTTGCAGCGGCTTGGCGGTGCTGATGCGCATGTCGGCAGAGCCGAACCGATCCGTCGCGTCGGCGACGCTCGCCATCAGGCGGAACGCCGTCAGGTTGTCGGGCGCGGTGAAGCTCACCTCGGCGACTCCCTCGGGCGAGGTCACCAGCGCCGGCGCCCAGTAGGCGGTCGACAGGAACTTCTTTCGCACCTGGCCCGCTTGATCGCCGCCGTCGCCGCCCTCGCCATCCTCGTCGTTGTCCTCGCTCTCCTCGCCGACGATCAGCTTGCTGAAGTTGCTCGAGGTCTGCACGCCGAGCGCGTACGCGGCGTAGAAGCGCGCCATCGGGTCGGGCGTCTGGAAGCCGATGAGCTGCAGCACGCCCTCGTCTGCCGCGGACAGCGCGACCTCGCCGACCACCGGCTTGCCGTCGAGATCCTTGACCTCGATCTTGGCGCTCACCTTCTCGCCGGGGCGATACGTCGGCCGATCGGTCGTCACCTTGACGTTGAGCCGCTTCTGCGTCGCGTCGACCTCGAGGTTGACCATGCCCATCTTCATCTTGGGGAGGCCGTTGCGCGCCGTGCGCCCGCTGACCAGCACCACCGAGGCGTAGATGTTCGGGGCGTAGCGATCGACGAGCGGCACGTCGATCGCTTGCGCCGACTGGAACGGCTGCACCTTGTGCTGGAACACGCCGTCGCGCTCGAGCGTCACGAGCGCCACCGCGCTCTTGAGCGGCGACTGCGCGACGAGTCGGGCCGTCTCGCCGGCGCGATAGCGCTTCTTGGAGGCGATGAGCGGGAAGTGATTGTCCTCGCTGTCGCGCCACGACGCTTCGCCGGCGCCCGTCGCCCAGACGGTCTGCGACGAGGTCACGTCGTGCCCCTTGCCGTCGCTGCCAATCACCGACACCAGGAGCGTGCCGCCCTCGGTGGCGGTCAGCTCGACGCGCGTCGGCTGCTCGCCGATCGCGACCTTCTTGCGCTCGAGCTCCCGCTCCTGCGTGTCGCAGTGATACGACGAGTAGCCGCGCGCCTGGGTATAGCCGCACTTGTACGTGCGCAGCGCCATGACCAGCGTCGCGTCCGCCTTGCGCGCGCGCCCCTCCTCGTCGAGCGCCACCAGCTTGACGCCGAACGGCTTGCCCACCTGCGGCACCCACTCCTCGCTCTTGAGCCCGAGGTAGAGCGAGCTCTTGTGCGCGACGATCATGCTCTGCGCCGAGCGGGTCTGGTTGGTGGCGTCGGTGACCGTCGCCTCGACGAGAAGATCCTGCGCGGTCTTGATCTCCTCCTTTGGATCTTTGGCAAGGAACTTGACCATCGCCTTGCCGCTCTTGTCGAGCGTCAGCTCCTCGCTCATCACCTCGTTGGTGTAGCTGCGCTCGCCGTCGCGCGCCCAGTACATGCCGAGGTCGTCGAGCGCGTTGTAGTCGGTGAAGCCGTACTCCTCGTAGCCCTTGAAGGTCGCGATGTGATCGCGGCGCTGGACCGTGATCGACGCCTTGGCGCCGGCGAGCGGCGCGCCGTAGAGGTAGTTGCCCTCGACGCCGACCTTGACCTCTTGCCCGAGCAGATACGACTGACGCTCGGGGCGCAGCCTCACCTCGAACGCCGTCGGCCTGTACTCCTGCACGCTGAAGTGATCGCGGAAGGTCGTCTGCTCCGCGCCCTTGCCGATGCGCGCGATGACCGACCAGTCGCCGAGCGGCGCCTCGGTGTCGAGCGGCACATCGAACGAGAAGCCGCCGAACGAGGTGAGCTGCGGCGAGGTCTTGAGCATCTCGTCGCCGCGCGCGTTCTGTACGACGATCTCGACGCGCTTGTCCTTGGGTGGGCGCAGCCCCTCTTTCGGATCGATGCTCCGCACCAGGCCTTTTAGGTGCACGGTCTCGCCCGGGCGGTAGATGCCGCGGTCGGTCTGGAGGAAGCCGCGCACCTTGCCCGTGCCCGCTCCCTCAGGCGCGCTCGACTCGGGGAGGTTGAAGTTCCACGCCCAGAGCCCGTCGCGCCAGTCGCCCTGCACCAGCGACAGATCTTCGCCCTCGCGCGCGATCACGAAGAGCTGCTCGGGGCCGTCCTCCCGCTCGCTGCCGTATTCCTCTTCGGGGTTCGGCGCGCGCGGGGTCGCTGACGCACCGGTGAGCTGCGCGGCCGAGGGTAGCTCGACGAGGCCGTCGGCGTCGGTCGTGCCCGTGTAGCGCAGCGAGTTCTTGCCGTTCCGCACCGTCACGCGCACGCCGGCGGCCGGCTGTCCGGAGTCGAGGTGCACCACCCAGACGAGGCCAGTGCCGACGCCGATCTTGGCGATGATGCCGAGGTTGGTGATCGCGGCGACCGCGCGCCCGACGGTCGCCTCTTCGGGCGAGTACACCGCGACGGCGAACAGGCCGGTCGTCGGTCCACCACCAGCGAGGTTCGCCAGATCGAGCCCGCCCTGCTGCCACTTGTTCTTGGGGTGCGTGATCGGCACCGTCTGCTTTCTCGGCTTGAGCCCGCCGCTCTTGACGAAGGCCGGGCCGAGCCCGAGCGAGACGCCCTTGCGGTTCTTGGCCTCGGTGTCGCGCTCGCGCCAGCTGCTGTAGTCGAGCCCGCGCAGCAGCGGGACGATCTTGTCCTCGGCGATGCGCGCCGTCTCGACCTCGAGCTTGGTGACGTTGCGCGACCACACCGGGTAGCGGGGCAGCGAGGTCTCGAGCAGGTGGGTGCCCGTCTTGAAGCCGACCTTGGGCCGCGCGTCACCCGTACGGAAGCGAACCTCGACGGGCTCCTTGAGCTTCTGTCCGCTCAGATCGACGAGCGCGTCCTTGATCGTGATCGTGTACTCGGTCTGCGGCTGCAGCCGCATCGTCGCGCGATAGATGCGGCGGGCGCTGTCCGTGAAGTAGCCCGACGTCAGCCCCGGCACCTCGGGCTTGGCGGTGAGCTGAGCGGTCAGCGCCGCTTGATCGACGGGGTTCGAGAAGGTGATCTCGAGCTTGGCCTCGTCCGGATCGATGTTGTTGCCGCTCGGCTTGATCGACGCGACGGCAAAGACGCCGTAGGTGCGCCACTTGGCGCGCAGCTCCTCGGCGAGGCCGAGCGTCCCTTCGGCGGGGCGCAGCTCCTTTCTGCAGACGAGCACGTACGCGGCGTCGGACTGCAGCGCGGCGCTCGTCGAGAACACCAGCGACTTGGTGGGCGGCTGCTGCGGATCCTTGACCGTGACCGGCAGCTGCTTGCCCGCGCCGTCTTCGAGATAGCACTGCGCGGCAGCGTCGGCGCGGCGCACCGGCTGCGACAGCTCGATCGAGAGCTCCGGCGCCTTGGACGACGCGACGAAGCCCTCGGAGAGGCTGCGCTTCACCTTGAGGCGATCGTGGACGATCTTCCAGACGAACGGCTCGTCGAGCCCCTTGCCGTCGACGCTGCGCAGCTCGGTCGAGACCGTCACGCGGTACTCGGTCGACTTGGCGAGGGGTGCGTCCGGCAGGAAGGAGAGCTGCTCGGCGCTCATCCAGCGGAACACTCCCGCCACCGCGGGCTGGAACGAGATCGGTCCGCTGCGCTGATCCTTCATGATCGCGCTCGGCGCGACCACCTTGCGATCGAAGGTGACCGTGATGCTCTTGGGCGACTCGCCGATCTCGCCGTCGGGGGAGTGCGCCGTGACGTGGAGCCCGCCCGGACTGCGCTGGCACGCGGCCAGCGACGTTGCCAACGCCATACAGATCGCTACACGCATCGCTCTCGTCATTCTTCAGGCTCCAGGCGCGGGCTGCGCCTTGGTTAGGGAACTACGGTGAGCTGGACACGATTTCGCCCGTTGCGCTTGGCCTCGTAGAGCGCCGCGTCGGCAACTCGCAAAAGCTCCGCGACTGGGACATCGCCCGATCCATCCCACGCCATCACTCCGATCGAAATCGTCACAGGACTGCCATTGACCTGGACCAGCTCTTCGACGCGGCGACGCAGCCGCTCGGCCAGCGCCATCGCGCCCGCGGCTCCCACCTCGGGCGCGACGACGACGAACTCTTCGCCGCCGATCCGCCCGACCTGGTCCGACTGGCGCAGCGTCGTCTGCAGCTCCCGCGCGACTGCGCGCAGCGCCTCGTCGCCGACGGCGTGGCCGGCCGAGTCGTTGATCTTCTTGAAGTGATCGATGTCGGCGACCATCACGGTGAGTGGACGTCGATAGCGCCCCGACCGCTCGTGCTCGACGGCGAGGATCTGTTCGATGCGGCGCCGGTTGGCGATGCCGGTCAGGCTGTCGGTCTCGGCGAGCTCGGCGAGCTTCTTGTTGGCGACGTCGAGCGCATCGGTCAGCGCCTTGATGCGCAGCATCGCGGCGATGCGGATCTGCAGCTCGAGCATCGGGACGGGCTTGCTGAGGAAGTCGTCGGCGCCCGCCGCCTGGCCGCGACGCTTGGACTCGATGTCGTGCAGGCCCGTCAACAGCATGACCGGCACGAACGTCTGCATCGACTTGATCGCCGCGGCGATCTTGAAGCCGTCGAACTCGGGCATCACGACGTCGAGCAACACCAGGGCAGGCCGGAGGTCGCGCACCAGCCTCAGGCCCTCGAGCCCGGTCTCGGCGATCGCGGCGCGGTAGCCGAGCTCGTGGATCATCTCGGCGAGCAGCTCGCGGCTGGCGCGCTGATCGTCGATGATCAAGATGAGCGGCGCGTTCGATTCGCTCATGCGCGTCGCTCGAGCAGCTCGCTCTCGCCGAGGTGGTCGAGGAGCGCTCGGTCCTCGACGGGCTCGCCAGCCGCGATGCGCAGCAGCGCGCTCACCGTCTCCTCGTCGATCTCGACGAGGGTCAGCGTCCCGGCGTACGGGACCACGACCAGCGCGTGCGGGGTCGGATCGTGCTCGGGCAGCACCAGGCCCGGGCCATCGTCGACCAGCGTCAGCGCCGGCAGGAGCGACGCCGAGAAGAGGTACTGCTCGACGGCGGTCAGGGCGGCGAGCGCGCCCTTGGTCGTGCGCACCGGCGTGACCTGCGGCGCGAGCCGCAGCGCCACGCCTCGCCGATACGGCGGTCCGGGCTCGCGCTTGTCGCGGCGCGCTGCCGCGAGGCCGCGCTCGACGGCGACGAGCGGTCGCAAGGCGGGCGTGGTGAGAGCGCTCGCGACGAGGTAGTCGGCCATCGCCAGCGCCGCTGGCAGCTCGCCGTCGACGGCGCGGTGAAAGTGTGGGCTGCCGAAGAAGCGGAGCAGGAACGCCCAGGCGCGGGTTTCGGCGAGCGCCAGGGTGAGCGAGCCCTTGAGCTCGTCGAACAGGGAGCGCAGGAGGCGCTCGCGCCGCAGCGGATCGAGCTGGTAGGCGCGTGGGTCGACGGCCGCGAGCTCGCGCCGACGCGGCGCCGACAGCTCGGCGAGGACCTCGTCGGGCCGCGTCCGCACCGCTGCGGCGAACTGCGGATCGTAAAGCATCTTGACGATCGTGCGCTGGACGCGAAGGTGCTCGGGGACGACGGCCTTGCCCTCGCCGACGCGCAGGTCCGCGCTCATGCCAGCTCCTTGGGGAACGTCTGATTGAGGCGGGCGAAGTTCTCGAGCACGTCCGGGAGCTGGTTCTTCTCACACTCGTAGACGATGGCGCGGAGCGCGGGGGCGCGTCGCACCACGGCGGCGACGATCTGCCAGGTGTCGGGCAGCGGCTCGGGCAGGTGGCTGTCGTCGACGACCTCGAAGCCGTCGAGGGAGCGCAGCGTCGCACCGGCGACGTGCAGCTCGACGACGCGATCGAGCGGAAAGGCGTCGAGCCCGGTCGTCGGCGTGTGGCCGTGCAGCCGCTGGTAGATCGCCAGGTGGGCGCAGTCGAGCAAGAGGCCGCTGTCGGTGCGACGCGCGATCTCGGCGTAGTAATCGAGCAAGTGCAGGTCGCCGATGTAGAACGCCCCGGGCGGGTTCTCCGGCAAGACGACGCGGCCCGTCTCGGCTTCGAGTCGCAGCAGGTTGTCGGCGACCGCGGCGGCCGAGTCGCGCGTCAGGACGGGTGGCAGGAGCAGCTCGTGGCCACGGTCGCGGCGACCGAAGTGCCAGAGGCCCGAGTCGCCACACAGCCACGCCGCGCCGAGCTCGTCGGCGGCACGGCGGAGCTGGGCGATCCAGGCGGCGTCGAGGTCGGCGGCCTCTTCGAGGTTGAGGTCGAGAAAGTGATAGGTCGTCGGCCGGCCCGCGCCTGCCCAGCGCCGGATCGACTCGTCGAGCCCGCGCGCCGTGTCGGCGCCGTACTCGACGAAGTGCACGAGGTCGGGGTGGAGCTCGACCATCGCGTTCGGATCGATACCGCTCGCCGCCGAGCCGGGCTCGGCCGAGATACCAACCCCGAGGCGTGGCAGGGCTGCGAGGGTCGATGCAGACATGGTGTCGCGCGATGATACAGCCGATACTTGTCCGTCGACAACCGTCGGCCGACCGGGCAGAGTGCGCGCATGCCACCACGCAGACCACCCTCGGGCGGCGGCCACAGAGGTCCCAAGTCTCCGCACGGGCAGCGCCCTTCGCGTCCGGCGGGACACGGTCCGTCGCGTCCGACGGGACACGGGCCTTCGCGTCCGACGGGACATGGCCCTTCGCGTCCGACGGGGCAAGGTCCGCAGCGCTCGAGCAAGGGCCCCGCCCAAGGCGGTGGCCCTGGCGCTGGCCGAGGCAGGCGCCCGCCCGGGCCCCGGCCGAGCGCGCCCGCTGGTCGTCCCGGCAAGCCGCCCGGCCAGGCCCCAGGCCGCC
>CAZPEY010000017.1:0-32306 GCA_964585665.1 uncultured Polyangiaceae bacterium
AGCCGCACGATCGAGTGGCTGGAGCAGCGGCTCGCGCAGCACCCTGGCGCACTCGTCCTCGTCACCCACGATCGCTACTTCCTCGATCGCGTCGCCAATCGCATCGTCGAGCTCGACCGCGGCGCGCTCTACTCGTACGACGGCGGCTACAGTCGGTTTCTGGAGCAGCAGGCAGACCGACTCGCCGTCGAGGCGAAGAGCGAGCGAGCGCGCCAGATGTTCGTGCGCCGCGAGCTCGACTGGATCCGCCGTGGCCCCGCGGCCCGCACGACCAAGCAGCAGGCGCGCATCGATCGCTTCGACGCCGCCGTCGCTGCCGCGCCCACGTTCGAGGATCGCCGCGCCGATCCGATGGCGCTGCGCCTGCCGACCGGCGGCCGGCTCGGCAAGACGATCCTCGAGCTCGACGGCGTCGGCCAGCGCTTCGGAGAGCGCACGCTGTTCTCCGATCTGACGCTGGTGATGAAGCCCGGGGATCGCATCGGCGTGGTCGGCGACAACGGCACCGGCAAGACGACGCTCATCCGCACCATCCTCGGCGAGCTCCCGCCGGCGATGGGGAGCGTCAAGCTCGGGATCAACACGCGCATCTCGTACCTCGATCAGGGGCGCGCGGCGCTCGACGACACCAAGACCGTCATGGAGGAGGTCGCCGACGGGGACGACCAGGTGATGCTCGAGGACGGACCGATCCATGTGCGGACGTTCCTGCGCATGCTGCGCTTCGACGACCGCTTCGCCGACACGCCGATCGGCGTGCTGTCGGGCGGAGAGCGCAACCGCGTGCAGCTGGCGAGGCTGCTGCGCCACGGCGGCAACCTGCTCATCCTCGACGAGCCGACCAACGATCTCGACCTGATGACGCTCGGCGTGCTCGAAGACGCGCTGGTGGACTTTCCAGGCTGCGCGCTCATCGTCTCGCACGACCGCTGGTTCCTCGACAAGGTGGCGACGGGGATCCTGGCGTTCGAGGGTGGGCGCTGCACCTTCTACGAGGGCAACTACTCGTCGTATCTCGGACGTCGCCCCCGCCCCGTCGAGGCCGAGGCCGCGAGGCCCGACAGCAAGCCCAAGGAGCGGAGCGCGCCGGCGAGCAAGCCGCGCAAGCTGACCTTCAACGAGCGCCGCGAGCTCGAGCAGATGGAGGCGACCATCCTCACCGCCGAAGAGAGGGTGGCCAAGCTCGAGGCCGAGGTCTCCGATCCGAGCATCTACAAGGAGCGCGCGGCGGAGGTCCCGACGCTGGTGGCGGCGCTCGACGAGGCGCGCCACGCCGTCGAGCGACTCTACGCCCGGTGGCAAGAGCTCGATCAGCTCGCCAAGAGCTCCGCCTGAATTCGCTTGCAGGGCCGAATGCCATCTGTTAGTTGAACGGCATCAGTTGGGGGTATAGCTCAGCTGGGAGAGCGCTAGAATCGCACTCTAGAGGCCAACGGTTCGATCCCGTTTACCTCCACCCAACGAAGGGCTCTGCGGAAGCAGAGCCCTTTTTCTTTTCACGGGATCTCGATGCGCACCGTTGCGGCGGGGTGACGGAAGGCCTGCGACATGGATTTCGGATCGACCAGGTACTCGTCGGACGCGCCGAGCGTCGAGTCGACGGCAAAGCTCGTCGCGTACGTGGCCGTCGCGGTGATCGACTGCGGCACGACGAGCTCCGGGTTCTCGCAGTCGAGGCCCGCTCGACAGCCGTCCTTCTTGACGACGAACACCCGCTGATCCCAGGAATAGGTCCAGCTCCCTCCCGGTTGGAGCGGCTGGACCTGCGCGAGGCCGCGCCCGCACACCGCGCAGCTCGGGCAGGGACCACAGTTGCAGATCTCGCACGTATCGTAGAAGGGGAGCGTCCCGCTTCCCGTCGACAAACTGAGCACGCCCTGCGATGAGAAGCCGCTCGCCTGCACGTACAGCATGGTCGAACCGACGTTGACGAGCTCGAACTTCGTCGTCCCCGGCGAGGCCGCTTCAATCGGCCCACAGCCGATCGCCAGGAGCACCACGATGACCCACCCGCGTTGCATGCTCGCCTCCATGCGCCGGTGCTACTCGGTGGGCGCGCGCCGGGTGATCTCGACAACCGCCTTGGCCATCTTGACCGCCTTGGGTCCTGACGCCTGCGGCCGCGGGAACGAGAACTCCTTGGTCTCGACGATCTCGCCGGTCTTCGTCGCCTTGACGACGACCCGCACCGTGACGCCCTTGCCCTGCTCGGTGAGCGTGCCCTCGATGAGCACGCGTGCCTTCTTGGGTCCGACGAACGCGCACTCCTTGTTGAGCTTGCCGCGAAGCGCGCCCTTCCACGAACCGGCGCCCTTGCCGGTCCAGGCACCGAACGCGACAGGCAGCTTCTCGACCTTGGGCGCGGCGTCCGCGACGAACGACCAGAGGCAGACGAACAGCGACAACGCGATCGTGAGTGCTCGCATGGCTTCATGGTATCAAGCGCTCGACGAGGCGGATAGATTGTCGTGATGCGTGCGTGCGCGATCCTCATCCTGGCAGCGGGCTGCGTCGCGCCCAGCGACGGCAGCACGCCAACGCCGCCCGCAGAGTTGATGCGCTGGCTCACCGGATCTTCGATCGATGTCGCCCCCGCGACGAGCAACCAGGGCGGTCTCTTGTTGATGGGCGGAGGCACGGACGTCGATCAGGCCTTCGCGTGGCAGCGTGATCGGATCGGCGGCGGCAACGTCGTCGTGCTGCGCGCCTCCGGCAGCGACGGCTACAACGACTACTTGTTCTCCGAGATCGGTGGGGTCGGTTCCGTCGAGACGCTGCTGGTCGATCGCCGCGCGCTCGCCGACGACGCCTACGTCGCGTGGCAGCTCGATCACGCCGAGGCGATCTTCCTGGCTGGCGGCGATCAGGCCGTCTACCTCGCGACCTGGAAGGGCACCGAGCTCGCCGCCGCGCTGCAGCGGGCAGCGGCGCGACGGGTCGTCCTCGGCGGCACCAGCGCTGGCTGCATGGTCCTCGGTCGGATCCTCTTCTCGGCCGAGAAGGGATCGATCACCTCGAGTGAGGCGCTCGCCGATCCCTACGACGCCTACGCGACGCTCGATCGAGACTTCGTGAAGCTGCCCTCGCTCGACGGAGTCATCACCGACACGCACTTCGCCGAGCGCGACCGCATGGGGCGCCTCGTCGGTTTTCTGGCGCGCATCATCCAGGATGGCTGGCGCGAGCGCCCCGTCGGGATCGGCATCGACGAGGCCACCGCCCTCGTGGTCGACGAGGCGGGCCAGGGCAGCGTCCTCGGACAGGGCGCCGTCCACGTCCTCTCACCGACGAACGCACCGACGCGCTGCGCGCCGGGCGAGGCGCTGTCCTGGGCTTCGATCGCGCTACACACGCTGCGCGCGGGGGACACGGTATCGCTGCCCATGGGGTCCACGACCGCACCCGCGCAGCAGCTCTCGGTCGACGCCGGCGTGCTCGATCCGCCGGCCCCGTACTGAGTCGATCGCAGACTGGGAGCAGCGGGCTCGATGCGCCCTTTCCTCGCGATTCCATTCAAGCACGGGGGATGGCGGGTTATGCTGTGCGCCATGAGCGAGCGCTGCGAATGATCGACTTCGCCAGCTGGGATCTCGCGGCGCTGCGCGAGTCGTGGCGCAACGCGAAACCCTTCAGCCACCTCGTCATCGACCAGCTCGTCGACGAGAGCGCGCTGCCGGGCATGGTCGCCGCAGCGCACGCCGAACCCCACTGGCCCAACCGCTCGGAGATCTTCGAGTTCTACGGCTCCAGTCTACCCGTCCAGCAGTCGGCGCTGCAGGCCTTCGCCGAGTCCTTCGGCAGCGCCCCGGGTCTCGCCGCGCTCACCGAGATCACCGGCGTGCCGCTGACGCGCGTCGAGACGCGGAGCTATGTCTACCCTGCTGGTGGCTACCTGCTCCCGCACCTCGATCACCAGGCGGGCCTCGGTCGCAAGCTCGCCTATGCCTTCTACATGGCCGTGCCGGGCGAGGGCGGCGGCGGCGAGCTCGATCTGTACGAGGTGCAGCTCGATGGCACCCGCATCGTCGACGCCCAGATCGCCAAGTCGATTCCCCCGGTGGCGAACCGCATCGCGATCTTCGAGGTCTCCGACCGCTCGCTCCACCAGGTGCGCGAGGTGCTGAGCGGCGTCCGGATCTCGCTGGCCGGATGGTTCTACGGATGATCGGCGCGCTCGACCTCTCGCTGCGGTTCACCGGGCTCGCCGAGCAGCCCGAGCTGTTGGCGATGATGCGCGAGGACTTCCAGGGCCAGCACCCGTCGCTGATGTTGCCCGAGGTCGTCCACGCCGAGGACGCAGCGGCCCTGCGCGCGCTCATCGACGAGCGCGCCACCGCCTTCTCGATCCCGAACCGCGGTGCCTATCACCAGACTCCAGTCGCCCTGCAGGCCGTGGCCGCGCTCGAGAGCGTCGTGTCGATCGCGATTGGTCGTCGAGCCACGCTGATCGAGGCCCACGCGCAGCGCCTGGTCCACCGTGACTTTCACCTCGTCCTCGACGATCAGCTCGCGCTGCATCGCCTGTCGCTGCTCGGCGAGCCTCACCTCGACGTGGTGATCGACGTCTCCCTTCAGATGACCGGCGAAGCGGAGGTCGTCTACGTCGACCCGCTAGGCGAGCCCAAGATCGTGCTGCCGCAATTGCCGGGCAGCGTTTGCATCGTCGAGCGTTCGCCGGCGCCGAACAACCTCGGGCGCTACTATCGCTACATCGCGCACCGCGTCGGCGATCGGCAGGTTCACCGAGTGCTCGCCAAGCTGCGCTACGCGACCGTCGTGAAGTAGCGACCTCGATACCTATGCGTTCGAGGAGCGTCGACCGATGAGCATCCAGGTCGCCATCTCGCCCTTTCCCTTGATCTGCATGGTGCCGCGCGCCTCGAGGACGAACTTCGCCTCGAGCAACGCCTGCGCACCGGGCGCGACGTGAATCGCGCCCGCAGTGCCGTGAGACTCCATTCGCGCTGCGACGTTCACTGCGTCGCCCCACAGATCATAGATGAACTTCTTCTGCCCGATCACCCCCGCGATGACGGGACCGCTGTTGAGGCCGATCCGCACGTCGATCGGTAGGCCCTGCTCCTCGCGGAACGACCGCATCGTCTCGATCATGTCGAGCGCCATCGCCGCCACCGCGTCCGCATGGTCAGGCCGCGCCGTCGGCAGGCCGCCCACCACGAGGTACGCGTCGCCGATCGTCTTGATCTTCTCGAGGCCGTGCTTCTCGGTGAGCGCATCGAAGCGGCTGAACAGATCGTTGAGCACGCTGATCAGGCGCGCCGCAGGCAGCTCGGCGGACAGCGGTGTGAAGCCCACCACGTCGGCGAACAGAATCGTCGCCGACTCATGCTGATCGGCGATCACGCCGGGGCTCGACTTGAGCCGCTCGGCGATCGAGGGCGGCAGGACGTTGAGCAACAGGGCCTCGCTGCGTTGGTGCTCCGCCTCGAGCGCGACCATCGCATCGCGGCGCTTCTTGACCAGGTGCGAGACGAGAAACACCAGGAAGCCGGCGACCACGGTGTTGTTGACCGCCGCCGAGTAGCCGATCAAGGCCTCGGGGGTCTTGGGCATGACGGGCACCGGTCGACCGACCTTGGCGACGGTCGCAAACGTCAGGAGGATCGCCAGGCCGAGCAGCACAAACGCCGTCCGCCGCGGCAGGCACACTGCGGCGATCGTCGGACCGAGCGCCGCCACGATGAGGAGGTTACCGTCGTCGGTAAGGCTGCCGAAGAGCAGCAACGCCAAGCAGGGCAGCAGGATCACGAAGCACGCGACCGCGACCACGAAGCCGGTGAAGTGCTTGCTCCAAGCAAACCACGCCAGGAGCGCGAGGAGGACGAGCGTCCCTGCAGCGTTGACCTTGGCTGGCACCACCTCGCCGTTCAGCGCAGCCATGGCGGTGAAGAGCGCCGCCAGGCAGGTCCCCACGGAGATCGCGACGACGAGCGCGCGCCGCTCGGCCCGCTGATCGTCGCTCTCGTCTCGTACGGCTCCCAGGTCTGCGATCCAGCGCAACGAAGACATTCGACTCCTCTCAAGGAAAGACGATGGGAAACTGGCGCGGCGCGCGCTTGCGACGCAGACAACGAGTCGCCGCGCTCATGTAGCAGACGGTCAGGGCGGCGCGACGGTGATCGCTGCGGTTGAGACGCGAGCGATGCCAGACGTGGTTGTGGATGAGCAGCACCTCACCGGCGCGAGCCGGGATCGCGACGGCGTGCCGCTCCGCCTCGGCCTCGCGCAGCAGCGCGTCCGGGATCACGCCGCCCTCCTTCGTCGTCAGGCCAGCGCGGTGCGTACCCGGCAGCAGCTCGACGCAACCAGCGTCGATCGTGCAGTCGTCGAGTGCGGTCCAGATCTGAAGCTCGGGGTCGCGGTCGATGCCCCAGAAGGCGCCGCCATCTTGATGCCACGGAAGCTCGGTGCCGCCGCTGCGGCTCTTGTTGAAGACGACGGCGCGGTAGATCGCGATAGGTCCGGCGATGCGGGCACGCGCGATCCGCTCGAACAGGGGGTTTCCGATCCACGCGGAGAAGATCGGATCGAGCTCCAGCTTCTCGAGCTTGCGGTAGTTGGGCGACGGCCCCTGCCAGCCCTTGGCGAACTCGAGGTCGCCGTAGCGTCCCGTCGCGGAGTCGAGCTGGAAGAACATCCCTTCATGACGCACGCGCGCCATCATCAGATCGTCGAGGCGCTGGCCGAGCTGCTGGAGCGCGCCATCCGAGAGCACCCGACCGACGCGGGCCCAGCCCTGCTGCTCGAAGTGGGCAAGGATCGGCCCGAGCTCGATCGTCTCTGCACCCGGAGTCAGCATCTCTGCGAGCAGTCTACTCCGTCCGCCCGCGATTTCGCGGCCGCCACTTCGTGATACCAACGAGGCCATGGACAGCAAGGACATCGACGCGCTCTTCCGCGAGCTGCGCGCCGGCCGCACGCTCGAAGTGCCGTTCTCGACGACCATGTGGCCCGAAACGGAGGCCATCAAGAACGTCTTGCGGCTCAACGAGGCGGGCGCCTTCGAGCTCAAGACGACGCTGCGCGAGTTCTGGGCCGGCCACGGGTGGAGCCTCGAGCAGACCGAGCTCGAGACCCGCTCCGAAGCGGAGCTGCGCACGACGTTGACCTATGTGGAGCGCTCGTCGGTCAAGGTGCTGTGAGCCGTCAGCGCGCGCGGTAGCGACGGAACGGGCATCGAGGTGCGCACGATGCCGCGCTTGAGTCCGCACATCGACAGCGCCATCTGTCGCCGCAGCGGACCGATGCGGGTCATCGTCGCCATCGCCAGGTCGCGCAGGGGACCGAGCCAGCGCAGATCGCTCTGAAAGAGCGGCGTCAGCCAGTACGTCGCGAACTGATAGAAGTTGAGGTGCGCGCGGCGTGTCCGAGAGTAGCGCTCGAGCGCCCCGCTCAGCGACGGAGAGGACGCGATCGACTCGGCGAGGACCAGGGCATCGTAGAGCGCCAGGTTCGCGCCCTGACCGAGCTGGGGGCTCATCGCGTGCGCGGCGTCGCCGAGGTAGACGACGTTGTCCTCGTGCCAGCGCGTCATCGTGACGTGCTTGTAGGCCGAGAAGATCAGCGCCTCTCCGTCCGGGATCTGCGCGACGACCGGCTCGGCGTGCGGCGCGATCGACAGGACGCGCGCCCGCCAGCGCTCGAAGCCAGCGCCGCGGACCTCCTCGACGCGATCGCCCCGGATGCTCCAATAGAGGCTGACGTAGGGCGTGCGGCCTTCGCCCGGGCCAAGCCCGGTCGGCAGGAGGCCGAGCATCGTGTGCGTTCCCTCAACGACCTGGTGCAGCTTGCGGGCATAGCGCTGCTCCGCGTCGACGGCGACGAACCAGAGGGCGCCGTAGCGATAGTCGGCGATGCGCTTGCCGAGCTGCGTGTCGTCTCGCAGTCGTGAGCGTGCCCCATCGGCGACGACGACGAGCTCGTGGGTGCCGAGCACCTCTCCTGCGGGCCCGAGCAGGGTGCGACCGGCCGCTGCGGGCCGCAGATCCTCGACGGTGACCCCGGTGCGCAACGCGACTGGCAGGCTGCGCACCGTCGAGAGCAGCGCCTCGTGGAGCGCGCCGCGGTGCATGCCGAGTCCGTAGAGCTCGCGGGCGATCTCGGCATAACGCAGATCGACGATCGTCCAGCCGCGGGTGTTCTCGACGTGGAGCCGATCGAGCCGCGCGCCCCTGGCCGCGACGCGATCGAACAGACCGAGCGCCGCGAGCGCCACCATGCCCGTCGGCTGCAACACGATCCCGGCGCCAACGGGTTGTGGATCGGCGACGCGCTCGTAGATCGTGACCTCGTGCCCCGCGCGCTGCAGCAGGATCGCGATCGCGCAGCCAGCGGTGCCACCGCCGATGACGCCGACGTTCATCGCCGGAACAGCCCACGTCCAGGCGTGAAGGGCACATCCAGCGTCGAGAGCAGTCCCGGCGGCGCCGCGCACACAGCGGGGATCGCGTTGAGCGCGCGCATGCCGGTGGCGAGGCACCCCCCGCTGTTCGCGTCGCGATCGCGCGCGCCGCGGAAGGTCGTCTCCTGCGTGATGTTGGGGCTCCCTTCGATGACCACCCGGTAGGCGTCGTTGGTCACCGAGGTCGGCCGCGGCCAGTGCGGCGCGACGTCGCTGCCGATGCGGTTGACGTGCTCGAGCACGAGCTTGGGCTCACCCCCGACCCAGCCGCGGATCTCGAAGCGGATCGCCGCGCAACGTCCCGGCTCGATCGTCCCCTGCGCGTAGCGAATCGGCTGCTCGGCGGGCCACTTCTCCCAGACCGTGTCGATGCGATCGAGCTGCACACCGACGGCGTGGGCGATCATCGGCAGCGTGTGTCCCCAGGCGAAGATCAGCAGCTCGGGCTCCTCGAGCAAGCAGCGCTCATCGAGCGGTGCACCGAAGCCCATCGGTGACATGTCGCCCGCGTAGGTCGAGTAGTCGAGGATCTCGGAGATGCGAAGGCGATCGACGCGCGCGCACGCCGAGAGCAGCACGAGCGGCAGCAGATCATTGGCGAAGCCCGGATCGATCCCCGTCGTGAAGCACGAGGTCTGCCCCGCCATGCACGCATCGACGAGCGGCTGCAGGATCGCCGGATTGCAGGCCGCCGGATAGACGAACGGCGTCATCGCCGTCGAGACGACGTTCTTGCCGGCCCGCAGTGCCTTGCTCATGTTCTCGAGGTTGGCTTGCAGGTACATCGCCGTCGGGCCGAAGTACGCGACCGCGTCTGCGGGTACGGCGAGCGCGCGATCGACGTCGCAGGTGGCGACGATTCCCGTCGGCGGCAGGCCAAGCAGATCGCCGAGGTCGCGCCCGTCCTTCTGCGGATCGTGGACGATGACGCCCGCCAGCTCGAGCTCGGGATGATCGAGCAGCTCACGCAGCACGAGCTTGCCGACGAAGCCGGTTCCCCAGACGATGACCCGCGTTGGCACGCGCCATCGTAGCGGGTAGCATCGCCGCATGGCGAGAGACCCGATCGTGATCGTCGGTGGTGGGTTTGCCGGACTCGGCATGGGGATCAAGCTCAAGCAGGCCGGCGTCCACGACTTCGTCATCTTCGAGAAGTCCGATGGGGTCGGCGGGACCTGGCGGGACAACCACTATCCCGGTGCAGCCTGTGACATCGAGTCCCACCTCTACTCCTTCTCGTTCGAGCAGAACCCGCGCTGGTCCCGCGCCTTCGCTCCGCAGCCGGAGATCCTGCAGTACCTCGAGCACTGCGCGGACAAGTACGAGCTGCGACCGCACCTGCGCTGCAACACCGAGATCGCTCGCGCCGTCTTCGACGAGGGGAGCGCGCGCTGGCAGGTGACGACGAAGCGCGGCGAGTCCCTGACGGCGCGGGTCGTCATCACCGGCACCGGTGGCTTGTCGCGCCCGCAGCTCCCCGAGATCGCGGGGCTCGCGGACTTCAAGGGAGCGCGCTTCCACTCCGCCCGCTGGGACGACGACTACGTCCTCGACGGCAAGCGGGTCGCGGTCATCGGCACGGGCGCGAGCGCCATCCAGATCATCCCAGCGATCGCGCCCAAGGTCGGGCGGCTCGATGTCTTTCAGCGCACGCCGCCGTGGATCCTGCCCAAGCGGGATCGCGCGATCGCGCCGCTCGAACAGAGCCTGTTCGGCCGCATCCCGCTCGCGCAGCTCGCCGCGCGGACGGCGCAGTACCTCTTTCACGAGCTGACCGCGGTGGGCTTCATTCGCGAGCCGCGGCTCCTCGGGCTCGTCTCCAAGCTGGCGCTAAAGTACCTCGAGGCGAGCGTCCGCGATCCGGAGCTGCGCGCCAAGCTGACGCCCCACTATCAGATGGGCTGCAAGCGCATCTTGCTCTCGAACGACTACTACCCCGCGCTGCAACGGCCCAACGTCGCGCTGCACACAGCCGGGATCACGCGGGTCGAAGAGCGTGGCGTGCGCACCGGCGATGGGGTGCTGCACGAGGCCGACGCGATCGTGCTGGCGACCGGCTTCGCGGCGGCAGAGATGTGCGCTCCGTTCGACGTACGCGGTCGCGGCGGCCGCTCGCTCGACGAAGCCTGGCGCGATGGCGCCGAGGCGTACCTCGGCACGACGATCGCCGGCTTCCCCAACTACTTCATGATCGTTGGCCCCAACACGGGCCTCGGGCACAGCTCGATGGTGTTCATGATCGAGTCGCAGGTCGAGTACATCCTCGACGGGCTGCGCCTCATGGACCGAGATGGGCTGCGCACCGTCGAGGTCAAGGGCGAGTCGCAGCGCGCCTTCAACGCCGAGCTGCAGGCGCGCTTTCCGCGCACGGTCTGGTCGAGTGGGTGCGTGAGCTGGTATCAGACGAGGAGCGGCAAGAACACGACGCTATGGCCGGGCCTCACAGCGGAGTATCGATTGCGTACTCGGCGGTTCGATCCGTCCGAGTACGCTCTCGGTTCGTAGCCTGACGAAGAAGGCGCCTAGCCCTTCTTGGACTGCTTCTCTTTCTTCTTCGCCTGCTTCTCCTTGGTGCTCAGCTTGGGCTTGTTCGTCTTCGCCGTCTTCTGTTGACCCTTGGCCATGGTTCGCCTCCTTGGAGAAAAATTCTAACGCGCTTTCTCAAGAAGCCGAAATTTGCCGACATGCGCGCCGCGTGGTCGGCTGTCGAGCAAGGAGTGATCGTGATGAAGAGAGGATTCGTAATCGGCTTGCTGCTCGGACTCTGCGGCGGAGCGTACGCGACGGTGGCGTGCGGATCGTTCGACACCACGCTCGTCAAGCTCACCAAGGTCGAAAAGGACGGGGTGGCGCAGGCGCTGCCCGCACAGATCGAGTCGACGATCGCCAGCAGCGGAGGCCCCTCGTACCTGTACGATCCCGAGTCGGGTCAGTACGTCGGGGTGTTTCTGGCGGTGGCGCCATGAGCGCCCTGCGTGCAGGTCTCGGCGGCGTCGTCGGGCTCGCGGTCGGCGCCTTGGTCTCGACGATCCTCTACGGTTGCTCGTGCCCACCCGGCTACAAGCCCAAGAAGCTCGCTCCCGGCAACTACAAGATTCAGGAGAATGACGCCGGCTTCAACGGCGACACGCTCGTCGTCACCGATCAGACGATCACGGTCACTCAGCCTCGCGGCACGTCGGTCTACGTCGTCGAGTACCAGATCACCGGCGCGCGGTAGCTACTCTTCACCCATGTCGAGCGCGGTGTCCGAGACATCGTTGGCGCGACAGAACAGCGCCTTCTTTAGCATCGGCGTCGGCGAGTTGCGCGCCTGCATCGCGGAGTCTCGCCGCTTCGCATAGGTCGTCAGGAATCGCTCATTGATCGCCTTGAGCTGCGGCTGCAGCGACGCGAACGTCGGCGGCGCAGCGGGGGACACGGGGGACACAGCCTTGTCTGCAGCGGTGCCCTTGTCGGTCTCCTTCAGGGGCGCGGGCTTGGCGAGGGCGGCCTTGTCCGCCGCCTTGGCGGGTGGTTGCGGCGGCAGCAGCGCGAGCAGTCCCAGCAGATCGTCGATGCGCGCCGGCTCCGGCTTGGGCCGCTTGAGCTCTTCGGCGAGCACCGGGATGAAGACGCGATCGCGAAGCGCCGCCAGGTCGACCGCGTCCATCTGACAGGCGAGCAGTCGCGTATGCAGCCGCGACAGCACCGCCGCGATATCCGCGCGTGAGCGCTGCAACAGGGTACGCAGCGCTTCGTCGAACTTGCCGTTCGACTCGGTGTAGAGGGTCAGCATCACGTCGACGATCTTGCTCTTGCAGTCGCCGTTGCAGGTCCCGCCCACCAGATACTGGAACAGCCACTTGACCTCGGCGTCGTGGAACTTCTCGACCTCGGCCGCCTCGCTCTCGGCCACGAACTCGTGCGGCCGAGACGGCCCGAGGACCAGCGACGAGATCAAGTGCGCGCCCGCCGACAGCGCCTCGAACTTGGTGACCTCGTTCCACTGCCGCCGCTCGTAGAGCTGCGTCAGGTACGGCGAAAACAGAAAGGCGAGGCGCGCCGGCGAAGACTGCACCGCGTACTCATCGGTGAGCAGCACCGTCGGTCCCGGCTTGCTCTGGGTGCGCGCCTGCTCCATCTCGTCCGAGACGAGCTCGGCGATGGCCGCCGAGCGCTCGGCCAACTTGTCGTGCTTGCAGATCGGCACATCCCGCGCGACGCCGAAGCGCTGCTGGCAGGTCAGCTCGAACGCGCCCATCAGCCGCTGGTAGCTCTTGTCGGCGGTGTTGGCGAGCACCGACTTCATGTACTCGGGGCTGTCCTTGCCGAGCTCCAGCGCATACGAGACGGCGAGCTCCGCATCGAGGATGTTGCCGCGCGTCAGCGAGAGCAGCACCCCATAGCGCTGCTCGATGTTCGGCTCCCCCGACGATGCGAGGACCTGCAGGTTCTTCGACAGGATCTCGGCGCGCTCGATGCGCCAGTTGTTCTCGGCCTGCATCTGCGCGATCTTCTGCTGCGACTCGGCTTGCCGACGCGAGATGTCCGACTGCTTGTACTGCCAGATCGACGTCGCGATCAGGCCAGACATCCCGACGACGAAGGTCGACAGGAACGAGGAGTAGGTCTGGATGAACTTGCCGAGTCGCGATTGCTCGTCGCCGCTCGCACCGTCCTTGGCAGCCTCTTTCTCTTTGCTGGCGGGGGTCTCTTCTGGGGTCGACACGCGGTCAGTCTATCAGTTTGGTTGCGGAGCGACGATGCGGAACCAGAACTTGGTGGGAGCATGACAGCGCGCGCAGATCATGTGCGTACAGCGCAAGATCTCGCCGTTGATGCGCTCTGCCGTCTGCTCCTGCCAGAGGAGCTCCGACTCGCACAAGGGGCACGGCAGGGAACGTGCGCGCCCATCGATCACCGCCGAGGTGTCGACGACGAACGGTCGGTCGGGCGAGCCGCCGACGACCAGCGCTGCCAGGCGCCGGCGATCCGCCACGATCTGCTTGGCCGCGCGCTCGCCCTTGCGGCGTTCGGTGCGCGGACGCGATTTCTTGCTCACACGCATCGTATATCATGATGCCCATGCCCAACGCCCGCGCCTACGCCGCCTTCGATGCCACGTCCCCGCTCGCACCCTACGCGCTCAGTCGTCGAGAGCCAGGGCCGCATGACCTCGGGATCGAGATCTTGTGGAGCGGCATCTGCCACTCGGACATCCATCAGGTGCGCAACGAATGGGGAGGCTCCAACTATCCCATGGTGCCGGGACACGAGATCGTCGGGCGCGTGGTCAGCGTCGGCGATCGCGTCACCAGCTTCGGTGTGGGTGATCTGGCGGGCGTCGGCTGCATGGTCGACTCCTGCCGAGCCTGTCGTCCCTGCGAGGCAGGCACCGAGCAATACTGCGAGAACCAGATCTCGTTCACCTACAACAGCCTCGAGCAGGACCGCGTGACCCGCACCTACGGCGGCTACTCGACGTTCATCACCGTCGCCGAGCGCTTCGCGCTCAAGATCGATCCGCGCCTGCCGCTCGAGGGTGCGGCGCCGCTGCTCTGCGCTGGCATCACGCTCTACTCGCCGCTCCGCAAGTGGCACGCAGGCAAGGGCACTCGCCTTGGCATCGTCGGACTCGGTGGCCTCGGGCACATGGGCGTCAAGCTCGGGGCCGCGCTCGGCGCCGAGGTCACGGTGATCAGCTCGTCGAACCGAAAGCGCGAAGACGCCAAGCGCCTCGGTGCGCACGAGTTCCTGGTCGCGAGCGATGAGGCCGCGATGCGCGCGCGCGCCAGCCATTTCGATCTGCTCATCGACACGGTCTCGGCGGATCACTCGCTCTCGCAGCTCACCGAGCTGCTCCGCACCGACGGAACTCTGGTCATGGTCGGCGCGCCCGAGAAGCCGCTGCCGCTCCCCGCGTTCGCGCTCATCCCCAAGCGTCGCTCGATCGCCGGCTCGATGATCGGCGGCATCGCCGAGACGCAGCAGATGCTCGACTTCTGCGCCGCCCACAAGATCGTCGCGGACGTCGAGACAATCGCCGCTGATCAGATCAACGTCGCGTACGAGCGCATGCTCAAGAGCGACGTTCGGTATCGCTTCGTCATCGACGCCGCGACGTTCTAGACCGCCGTCCCCCGTCCGTCAGCGCTCTAGCGTCCGACGACGACGACCTCGCCGTTCTGCTTGTCGACCCGCACCTCGAAGTCGAGCGTCCCTTCGTTGCGGCGGTTGGTGAAATACACGTGCGTGCCAGTGACGCGTACGACGTAGCTGCCCGGCGAATCCTTCTCCTCGGTCAGGCTGAGCTTCGACCCGATGTGGGCGTAGGTCTGGATGAGCTCTGCCGAGAGCAGAAAGGTCACGAGGTCACGCCCCCGGGCGCGCAGCGCCGCGTCGACGACCTTGCCGAGCACCTGTCGCTCGTCCTTGCGCAGGCGCGTCCCGTCGACGCGCTCGAGGTTCGAGAGGTAGCGCGCGTTCACCACGACCCGGCGCGCCTCTCGATCGATCGCCAGCAGCGCCTCGCCGCCGACGGCGAAGCGCTCGAGGTGCGCCGGTCGCTCCATCTTCGGCAAGAGCGCCACCGCGGCGATCGAGCGGCCACGCGCCTCTTCCTCGGCCGAGCTCGTGTACCCCTGCCAGGGGCTCTGCCCTCGCTCGACGGAGATCTGCTGCACCACGGCGATCGGAGCGCCCATCAGGTGCCCGGCTTCCAGCCCACCGCGCGATGCGTCGGTCCGGTGACGTTCTTGGCGGGTGGCAGCGAGCGCAGATAGCGATAGAGGCTGCGCCGATCAGACTCGGTGAGGTTGAGGAAGCACTCCCACGGCATCTTCGATCCCTTGAACACTCGCCCCTTGTCGAAGCGCGCGACGAACGAATCCTCCGTCCAGTCCTTGAGGTGCCCGGTCTCTGGATCGGGGGTGAGGTTCGGAATGACGAACTCCTGACCGCTCTCGTACTCGTCGGGCTCCGGGTGTGCTTCGCCGGAGAACGGCGCACCGACGAGGACGAAGCCCTTCATCGGATCCCGCGGCGAGTGGCAGCCGACACAGATCCCGGGGCCGTTGGCGAGGTACCGGCCGCGCTCGACCGAGGGCTCGGCTCCTGGCGCGACGTGTGTCATCGGCGCATCGGCGTACGGCCGCATGCTCTTGGCAACCAGCTTGCCGAAGAACGCGGGTCGATCGTCGCCGCGCTGCACCTTGACCGCTGGCTGCGCGCGCAAGTACGAGACGACCGCCGTCAGATCTTCGTCGGACATTTGCCCGACGGCCAGCCGCATGAACGGGATCAGCTTGCCGTTGCGGTCGACGCCGGCACGGATCGCGCGCGCCAGCTTGCCATCCGACATGTTGCCGATGCCAGTCTCCGGATCGGGCGTGATGTTCCGCGACTCGAAGTGTCCGAACATGGGCAGCTCCCACACGTAGCCGCCGGTCATCGCCGGGAACTCGCCCTTCTTCCGCCCTTCGGTGAGCTTGTGCTCGACGTGGCAGATCGAGCAGTGGGCGACGGCGTGCACGAGATACTCACCGCGCTTGATGATCTCCGGATCGGAGCTCGCCTTGATCGGCGGCTCGGGCGTCGACGAGTAGTCCTTGTCATAGGTCAGGTTGAGATGGACGACGAACCCCACCGCCACCAGCACCAATACTCCGAGCAAGATCCCCAGTCCCTTGAGCACACGCTTCACGGATATCGCCCTCCTCGACCATAGAACACGAAGCCTCTATCCTCTTCCAAATGAATCGATCGCGTCAACGCGCGGCCCTCTTGCTCTTGATCCTCGGCAGTGGCGCGACGGGGCAGGCTGCGCACGCCGAGCCGCTCGATCACTTCGCGACCACCGACGACATCGGCCTCAACAAGGTGCCGCACACCGGTGAGTCGCACGTCCTCGTCGTGCCGCACCGCACCGGCAAGACCGAGTTCCCGGCGACGCGGCTCGCCGATCTGGAGCGCATCTTCAACCCCGCTGGCGGACCGGGAACCTTCCGCGACTTCTGGCGCACGACCTCGAACGGACGCTACGATCCCATCCCGACGCTCGTCGCGCCGGTGCTGTATCCGACGAGCTGCCCTCTGCCCGGCAAGGATGTCGCCAGCTGCAAGGTCGCGATCACCGATCTCGATCTCATTGGCAGCGCCGGCTTGCGCACCGCGCTCGAGGACATCCTGCGCCGCGTGCGTGACGAGCAGCAGATCGATCTGGCGCAGTTCGACGTCAACGGCGCGACGACGGGCACGCCGGATGGCTTCTTCGACGGGCTGATCCTCGACTCGGACATCTACTCCGGTATCGGCTTCCCGCTCGCCGTGCTCAACAACGACACGACGTCCGACACCAAGCCAGGCGGCGGCGGCACCACGATCAGAGCGGGCATCGTCGCGATGATCCCGCCCGCGCTGCACGAGTACGGGCACAACCTCGGCTTCGTCGATCTCTACGGCGGCCCGCCGGTCAACTGCCTGATGAACGACATGACCTCGACGCTGAGCGCGTTCTCGCGCCAGCAGATCGGCTGGGGCGAGGTCGTGCCGATCACCAAGACACAGACCCTCTCGCTGCGCCCCGTCCTCGACGGCGGGTCGATCTTGCGCGTCGGCGAAGCACCGCGCTACGTGCTCATCGAGAACCGCGGCGGCCCGCAGCACTCCGCCTGGGAGGGTACGCCCGCCGGCATCAACGTCTACAGCGTCGACGAGGACGAGCTGCCGCGCGGCACGTTCGGCTTCCTCGACGTCGCCAACAAGACGCTCAACCTGCCCAACAAGGACGCGCCCTACCTCAACGTCAACCTGCCGGTGAACTGCGACTTCACCGCGAACCTCGACAACTCCTGCATGCTCTCGCAGCCTGGAGTGTCGCGACAGCTCGTGCACGCGAGCGGCACCGCGCTTGGCTTCGAGCTGCGGATTGGAGCGACCGCCAGCGACGGCGCGATCACGGTGACGCTCGACAACGGCGAGCTCGCAGGCTGCAGCACGAGCGGCGCCCGACCGACCGGCGCGTCGACGCTTCTGCTGGTCGGCCTGGTCTGGCTGCTGGGTGCGGTCGCTACCGTCCGTAGACGACGTTCCAGAAGAACTGCTGCTGCGGCGCCGACGCGGTCGTGATCACGTCGAGCTTGCCGTCGCCGTTGAAGTCGCCGCCCGACATGGCGCGATTGAACCAGTCGCGGATCTGATTGTCGCCCGGCCAGGTCATCTGCCCCTGGGTCCAGGGCGCCTGTCCGACGAGCTCGCCAGCGCCGTTCATCGTGATCTGGATGACCTCGTAGCGCGCGTTCTCCCAGGCGTAGCCGCGCGTGACGAAGAGCATCGACTTGCCAGCCCCGCGCACGCACTGATCCCACTGCCAGCCACCGAAGCCCGGCGTGTTGGCGGCGAGCACGACCTTCTTCATCTTGGAAGCGTCGAGCTCGCCGCTGGCGAGCACCGGGAAGGCGTCGCCGCTGTAGCCGCCCGCGGCTCCCATGTCGGCGTTGCTCAGCGACGGCGCCTGGTTGAAGTAGACCTGCACCTCGTTCGGAACGACCGCGGTGTTGAGCCGGTAGAGATCGTCGAACCCGTCGTTGTTCAGATCGCACAGGCCGCTGCCCCAGCCCGCCGTCGTGTCCGTGGTGCTCTTGGGCGGCGTGAAGAACACCTGCCGACCGACGTTCGCGAAGCCGTTGATCCCGTCGCTGACGAAGTAGGCGTTGGCGCCGTACTCTTCGGTGCAACCGAACAGGCCGAAGTCGCTGCCCGCGCCGGGCAACACGCGCCCCGCCCCGAGGGTCAGGTTGAACTTGTTGGCGTCGACCGCCTTGCACACCGTGAACGTGCCGCCGAGGGTGAGGTCCTCGATCGTCGGCACCGTCGGGACGCCGTCGCTGCCAAGCACGTACTGCACGCGGCGGGTCTTGAGGCCGCCTGACACCTGGTAGGTGTAGACGAGCAGATCGTCCCGGCCGTCTCCGTTCAGCTCGCCCGGCGCGAGCACCGGGTACTCGCAGTCGCTCGCGGTGCAGCCGACGCTCGGCATCAACGCGCGAGGATCGAGGATCGCCGTCGCCGCGGCGTTGTCGCTCGCGTTGCTGGCGGCCGCGAAGACCTGGGCGAAGTACTGCTCGGACTTGGGCTTGAGCGCGTAGTAGTAGTCCGAGTAGAAGATCTCGAAGCCGTTGTCGGAAGGCGCCTCGCGAAACAGCCGCGCGCCGACGAGCGGCCGCCCCACCGTCGCGTACGCGCTCGGCACCGCCTCCTTGGACTCGGCGTCTTCGGTCCCGAGCGGCGCGCGCGTCACCGTCGTGGCGATGCGACGAATGCGCGGGTGCGGCAGCGCCAGGGTCGCGGTCGAATCGGACGACGGCAACGGCAGCCCCAGCGCATCGCCGAGCAGCACGTAGAAGCGCACGCTCGTCTCGACGACATCGCCGAGATCACCCGACACGATCCGCCGCACGCGCGTCGCGTGCACGACGTCGTCGAAGCCATCGCCGTTGAAGTCGCCGATGCCCTGCACGCCCAGGCTCTTGGCAGGACCGAACCGATCGCTGTCCTCCTTGAGGTAGAAGTTGCCGATCGGATCGACGGTGTTGAGCACGTCGATCGGGAAGGTCGTCGAGCTCTCGTTGCTCGCAGCGACGGACGACTTGGCGATCACCTTGATCGAGTACGAGCCCGCCTGGCGGAAGCTCGGCCGCCAGGTCAGCGTCGCCGAGCTGGGGCTCGTCGAAGAGGGCACCATGCCCGTGGCGAGCGTCGCGTTGTCGAAGATCAGCACCGGCGGCAGCGCCGCCCCGGGCTGACTGGCGGTGATCGTCCACACGTAAGCGCTCTTCCCGTCGGAGCCGAGCTCGTAGATCGCCCCGCTCGGCGGCGTCACCTGGATCGTCGGCGGCGACAGCCCGGGCGTCAGATCGAGCGCCATCGCCAGATCGTCGCTCGCGCCCAGATCGGGCGCCGGCGCATCGCCGACCGCCATGTCAATCGCGCCCGTCCCGCCGAGGACCAGCGTGACGCCGCTGATCCCTCCCTTGGTGACATCGGTCTGGGCGGTCGCGACGGCCAGCTCGGTGCCGGTCTGGTTGCGGGCGTGCGCCGTCACGTCGAGGCGCCCCTGGCCGCGCACGATCTGCAGCGCCCGCGTCAGCGGCAGCACGAGCGCGCTGCCGTCAGCGTTCTCGATCGTCGCCGTGTCGCTGCCTCCCGCGAGCTGCAGCTCGAGATCGAGCCTCGCCACGTCCCCGACGAGCAACGGGCCGCGCTCGAACCGCGCCAGCACGTAGGTGCTCTTGCCGTCACAGCCAACGCTGCCGAGGGCGCCAGCCAGGCAGCACAGCAGCCCCGACAACCGGCCGTAGAGCGAGAGCGAGCGAGCCGACATCTTCAAGACGAGTCTCCTGATCGTAGTCTCAAGGTTGAATCGAGATCTGATGCGCCCCCGACAGCGTCCGGCGCAGCGTCACCCACAGGACGTTGTTGGCATCGTCGATGCTGGCGAAGAAGCCCTTGTCGGCTTCGAGCGGCACACCATCGATGCTGACGCTCACCGTCGTTGCGCCATAGCCATGCACGACGAGCACCGGGTTGACGAGCGGCGCGCCTGCCGTGAACGTCAGCGCCGCAGCATCGCTGCTCGCATCGAGCTCCCAGGTCCCGTAGATCGGGTTCCAACCCGCCGGTTGGTAGGTGATCTCGTCGCTGCGCCCAACGCCGGCGATGCCCTTGGTGCGCACCGTGCCCTTCGTCGCGGTCAGGGTTGCCTGCTGCACGGCTTCGACCTCGCTCACCTGCGCCGCGACCGGCGCGAGGCTGTGCGCGTTGAGCACCACGAAGGTCGTGTAGCTCTGATAGGGATAGCCGTCGAGCGTGACCGCGTCCCCGATCGCGTTGAAGCTGTTCTGCCCGACCGCGCCAAAGTTCATGCCCCAGGCGAGGCGCTTGCTCTTGATGCCGTCGTTGTAGGGCAGCGAGTACTGGTTGAGCTGGTAGGCCCAGTTGTAGTCGTCGGGCATCGGGCCGTCGGTGTCGGTCATGCCCCAGTTCGAATAGAACCAGTAGCCGCCCCCTTCATGCTGCGCATAGGTCTGCGTCTGTACGAGGCCCATCTCCGCGTCGGCAGCGCTCGACCACTCGAAGGCGTAGGGCACCGTGTTCGGCACCGAGTAGTCCCAGCCGTCCCAGGTCCAGCACGGGCCGTTGCCCTCGCCTCCCTGTGAGCAGTCACACCCGCCGCCAGAGGGTTTCTTGCACACCGGGTCCCCGAGTGAGGTGAACTTGTAGTGATCGCCCCAACCAACACCGGTGACGTCGGCGTCGCTGCCGTAGTCCCAGCGCAGATCGCCGTAGGGCGAGCGCGTGTCCGCATCGAGCGCGTTGGCGGCGATTCCCGAGGCGTCGTACGTCACCGCGTAGGTCGGATGGCTCCGTCCGTTGGCGATGAACCAGTGCACGGTCGCAACGACGACGAGCGAGCCGAACGAGATGTTCCATTGGTACTGATGGATCGCGTGGTGGCGACCGGCGAGCACGCGCGAGAAGGTGCCCTGCGTGTTCGAGCCAGTCGACGTGCTCGCATAGTGACTGATGATCTTGCCGAAGCCAGGGTGGCCAACGTTGTCGGTGCCGACGCACGCACGCGCCGTGTTGCCAAAGCGGTAGGTGAGGCGGCGCATCAAGCCGCCCCAGTGGTTCTGTGGATCCTTGCGATCGTTGTGGGTGAACAGCGCCGAGCGCGGCAGATCGAGCGCGTCGATCCAGCCGTACTCGTCGCCGATGAAGTTGCTCTCGTTCTTGTCCCGCACGATGGTCAGCGGCGCGACGGGATCGAGCGGCGCGGGCGGCATCAGATCGACGCCCGCGAAGTCGACGCCGGCGAAGTCGGCACCCGCCAGATCGACGTCGGTGCGCAGGTCCACGAGGTTCCCGCTCCCGTCGCTGCGGGCCAGATCGGTGCTGCCGACGCCCGTCAGATCATGACCCGCCAGATCGGGCTGCACCGTCGCAGCGTCGTGACATACGGCCGATCCGAGCCCGGCGAGTGCGCCGCAGATCACGAGCCGGGACAGGAGCACCACGGAAGCGCGCGCGTTGGCCACGCGCCATTATCGTTCATCGTCTGGCGACGGGCAATCGTGGTACGGTAACGGCCCCATGGCCAAGTGGCGCCTCCTGCTCACGACGTTGCCCTACGTCGCGATCGCTCTGCTCGCCAAGCTCGTGATCGCGCCAGCGCTCGGTTTCTCTGGGCTACTCAACTTCTCCGAGGTCGGCATGGTGCTGACCGGCGGAGTGTTCCTGGTCGGTTTCATGCTCTCGGGGACGCTCGCCGATTACAAGGAGGCTGAGCGCCTGCCCGGTGAGCTGGCGTCGATGCTCGAAGCGATCGAGGAGCTGTTCGTGCAAGCCAGCCTGGGCCGAGCTGAGCTCAAGGTGGCGGATGGACGGCGCGCCGTGGCGACGGTTGGCGCCGCGATCTGGGAGTGGCTGCACCGACGCCTCGGACACCACGAGCTGTACGTGGCCCTCGAGCAGTTCGGCGATCGCATCCTCGATCTCGAGCGCGCCGGCGCGTCGCCGCACGCCACGCGCGGCCTGCGCGAGCTGCACAACCTGCGGCGAACCCTGACCCGCGTCGGCGTCATCTCGCGCACCAGCTTCGTCGCGGCAGGCTACGCGCTCCTCGAGGCGCTCACCGCCGCGATCCTCATCATGACGTTGCTCTCCAAGTTCAACAATGTCGCGACGGAGGCGGTGCTCACGGGCTTCATCACCCTGGTCTTTCTCTACATGGTGCGTCTGATCCGCGATCTCGACGACCCGTTCGAGTACGGTCCGACGGTCCCGAGTCCCCGGGACGCGGCTGGCTCCAAGCCGCTCACCAGCGACGGGCCGACCGGCTCCGTCGAGGTCGAGCTCTTCCCACTCGCGGAGTACCTGGATCGCCTGCGCGCCCGACTTTGATCGTGCTATAGTATCCGCCCGTGCCCGAGTTGATTGTCCGCGTCTGCGGAATCAGCGACGTAGGTCGCAAGCGCACCAACAACGAGGACGCCTGGTTGGTCTCCAACCTGCTCGGCGAAGCACCCAGCCAGCCTACGACGACCCAGGAGATCGAGGTCGGGGACAAGGGCGTCCTCCTCGCGGTCTCGGACGGGATGGGTGGGGCGCGCGCCGGCGAGGTCGCCTCGGCCCTCGTCATCCGCTCGCTCGAACGGGAGCTCGGCCAGAACGAGCCAACCGAAGAGATCACCAAGATCATGTCGGCGGCCGTCGAGAAGGCCAACGCCGAGGTGTGGAAGGAGGCGCACGGCGAAGAGGCCAAGCAGGGCATGGGGGCGACGCTCACCGCCGCCCTGATCCGCGGCGACGTCGTTCACATCGCTGAGGTTGGCGATTCGCGCGCATACCTCATCCGCGGCCGGACCATCCGTCAGGTCACGCGCGATCAGTCGTACGCGCAGCAGCTCGTCGACGCGGGAGTGCTTCGCGCGGACGACATCGGGCGGTTCCCGATGAAGAACATGATCCTCCAGGCGATGGGCCAGAAGGAGAGCGTCTCCGTCGAGATCGGCCGCCTCGAGCTGCGCCGCGGCGACTGGCTGGTGCTCTGCTCCGACGGGTTGCATGGCAAGGTCAAGGACTCCGAGATCAAGTTCGCGGTGCTCGGCGCCAAGGCGATCGAGGATGCCTGTCGCAAGCTGGTCGCGATCGCCAACGACCGCGGCGGCGAGGACAACATCACCGTCATCGTCGCGCAGGTCGAGGGCGAGGCGCTGCAGGCCGGCGTCCAGGGCGAGCGCGTCACGCAGACCTTCCAGGTCGTCGCCAAGTACGACCCGATGACCGACGCGCCCGAGGAGGAGGCGCCGACCACCGGCTTCGAGTCGGGGTCCTATCGCGCGATCACGCCAGAGAAGGCGACCGACACCAAGCCGCAGCCGAACACCCTGTTGCCGGCGATGCTCGTGCTCCTCGCGATCACCGGCCTCTTCATCTATTTCATGATTCGGTAGTGGAGCGATGATCGTCGCCGGCCTACTCGCGCTGATCATCGGTGCGCTGATGGGCCTGCTCGGCGGCGGCGGCTCGCTGCTGACGGTGCCAATCCTCGTCTACTGGCTGAACGTCGAGACCAGACAGGCGATCGCGAGCTCGCAGCTCCTCGTCGCAGCGACCAGCCTCGTCGCCGTGATCCTCCACGCGCGCAAGGGCAACGTCGTCTGGCGCACCGGCGCCCTCTTCTCGAGTTGCTCGGTCGTCGGCGCGTACCTCGGTGGACGCATCGCTGGCTACATCCCGGCGCTGGTCCTGATGCTGGTCTTCGCGATCGTGATGCTGGTCGCCGCCGCCGCAATGCTGACGCCGATCTTCAAGCGCCACGACGAGGCGGGCATTCCGCTCGGCCTCGGCCGCGCCGCTTGCGTCGGGCTTCCCGTCGGCATGATCGCTGGGCTCCTCGGCGCCGGCGGTGGCTTTCTGACGGTGCCGGCCCTCAACCTGCTCGCCGGCCTTCCCATCGCCCAGTCGATCGGGACCTCGCTGCTGATCATCATGACTCAGTCGATCGCGGGCTTCCTGGGCCAGCAGGCGAGCGTGTCCGTCGAGCCGCGGCTGGTCTTGACGCTGTGCATCTGCTCCGCGGTCGGCAGCATCGGCGGCGCCCAGCTCACCGGGCGCATCCCCGCCCAGCGGCTGCGCCGCGGCTTCGGCATCCTCATCGCGCTGGTCGGGATTGGCGTCCTGCTTCGCCAGATCGTCGCGCTGCTCCACGATTCGTAGAGCACCATACGAGATTCGCGGCGCGCGCTGGCCTCGCCCCCGGCTGGTATAGTCAACCCATCGAGGTCGTATGAGCGCTTCGCAACGCCTCTTGGTCTCCGCTGCCTTGATCGGGAGCTGCTGGTTCGGATCGAGCTGCTCGGACCCAAAGTCCAACAACGCGCTCGACGGCGGACTCGATCAGAACGGTCAGAACCCGCTCGATCTGCAGCGCAGCGACTCGCTCGGAAGCGGCGGAGCGACCGATCTCAAGGGCGACCTCGGGCCTACCGATGGCGCCGCCGGCGGCGATCTCATCGGCGCGACGAGCCCCGATCTCCTCGGCGCGAGCGGCGACCTCTGGATGGACGACCCCGGCGCCGGACCAAGCCAGCAGTGCAGCTTCACGCCCGATACGGACGGCTTCTTCACGCTGACCAGCAGCAAGGCCGACTACTGGGTGCGCCTCCCGAACGGCTACGACGTCGACAACCCAACGCCGACGCGCCTCTTCGTCGCGATCCACGGCTGCGGTGACACCGCCTACAACTTCGCCACGTGGGGCGCGGTGCCCTGGGAGATCCGCGACACGCACGACTACATCGGCATCTCGCTCGGCGGCCGCGACGGCGAGTGCTGGAACATGTCGACCGACGGGCCAATCGTGCTGGCCGCGATCGACCATGTGCGGAGCTGCTTCTACGTCCACCAGAAGAAGATCGTGATCGGCGGCTACTCGTCGGGCGGCATGCTCTCCTACAACGTCGGGCTCAAGAATGCGGCGCTGTTCGCCGGCATCCTCATCGAGAACTCGGGCCTGAGCGAAGGTGTCGGCAGCAGCAACGTCGACAAGGTGCTGACCGATGCCGCGTGGAAGCTCAACATCGCCCACACGGCGCGCACCGAAGATCAGAGCTTCGACATCCTCAGCGTGCAGAGTGATCGCGACAAGATCCTCGCGCACGGCTTCCCGCTGCAGTACCGCGAGCTGGCGGGACCGCACGACGGGACGAGCCAGGACTGGTACGAGTACTTGCTGCCAAAGATGGCGGACTGGCGAGCGCCGTAGAACGCAGCGAGGCTACTGGCACTTCACCAGCGGTGCGACCGGCGAGAAGTTCCACTGCGTCAGGTTGAGATCGTCGTACGCCTGCAGACCCGACTGCAGAGCGGCGACGATCTCGGCGAAGCTCTGGCCGAGCTTGTTGCTGGCCGTGCCGCCCGCTTCGGCGACGCACACGAACTTCGACGCCGCGCAGATCGAAAGATCCTCGCAGCCGGGCGTCGGTGCGCCGAGCGACTTGAGCTGCGCGTCGCCGTAGAGCGCCGCGCCACCGACGAGAACCAGGCGCACGTCCTTGGGCTGGGCGGCGAGCAGCGCGTCGTACGGCGCGTTGGCGCTACCACCCACAACCAGGAGATCGGCCTTCTTGCCGACGGCGATCGAGCCAACGTAGCTGTCGACGCCGAGGGAGCGAGCGGCGTTGATCGTCACCATCTCGAACAGGTCGCGCGCATCGAGCGTGTCTCCCCACGCGCCGTCATCGACCTGGTTGGCGAAGCGGAGCTCGTCGAGCAGGTTCTGGCTCCCGCCGATCGACCAGTCGGGCGCGAGCGCGACGTTGATGCCCTTCTGCCGCGCCAGCGGGATGTTGGAGGTCTTGGTCAGATCGGTGCCGCCGCCGTAGAGGAAGACGTTCGAGCGCGGCGACCACACCAGGCTCATGTCGTGCGCCGCCATCACCGAGAGCTCGGCGTCGCCGAACGCCGTACCGTGGATGATCGTCGTCTGCGGCGCGTAGAGGCACTGCGCCGTCGTCGTGATCGTGCCGAGCTTGCTGAACTCGGCGAGCGCCGTCGCGTCGGTGCCCTCGCCCACATGCGCGACGTAGGCCGTTGTCTTGCCGCTCGCCAGGTTGTTGCAGACACCGTCGGCGCTGGTCTTGGTCGGGAAGATCGTCGCGGTCTGCATCTTGTCCGCGGGTAGATCGTTCGACGCCTGATCGATGGTGCGCGCCAGCGAGCCGTAGCAGACCTTGTCGGCCGGGTTGGCCGAGCCCTGGATCGACGTCGTTCCGGCGATGAGACCCTTGAGCTCGCCGTACTTGAGCATCTCGCAGCCGAGGTTCATCGGCGAACCCTCCCCGTTGAGGTACTGCTTGGCGTCGACCATCGCTGAGTACCGCGCGTCGTTCGGCCACTGGTTGTGGTTGCTGTAGACCTTGGTCGGCGACCAGTCGCTCTCGTCGAAGATGTCGAAGAGGATGTGGTTGTGGGCATCGATGAGGCCAGGAAAGATCACGCCGCCCGTCGCGACCACGGTCGCATCGACCGCTGCTGGATCTCCAGCACACGAAGCAGCCACGCAGCGGATGGTGTCGCCCTCGACGAGCACTTCACCGACGAACGGTCCGCCCGGTGCCACCACCACGCCCTGCAGACGCACGCGATCACGGCGGGCCATGGTCGTGATCGTCGCCGGTCCCGATGCGGGCGGCGGCGCCAGATCGGCAGGCTGCGTCAGATCCGCAGGAGGTGTCAGGTCGGCGGGCGGCGCCAGATCGGGCGCGCTGCCGTTGCTCGTTCCAAGCGAGCACGGGATCGCGCCCGCACCCCACGCGCCACCGTCGTACACACGCCCGAAGCACAGCCCGGTCGTCGAGCTCGAGGTCCAGTAGTTCGAGTGGCTGTCGACCTCGACGCCCGTCGCGTCGACGATGCGCACCGAGTCGGCCGAGGCCGTGTTGATGCCGGCGTAGCCGACGAGCAGCACGCCACCCGCAGGGACGGTGGTGCCCACCGCGAGGGTCTTGGGCGCATAGCCACCGCCAGCGACGTCGTCGATCTGCCAACCAGACACATCGACTGGCGCGGCCCCAAAGTTATAGAGCTCGACCTTGCCGGAGGAGCCGGCCGTGAACTCGTTGATCACGACCGAGCCCCCACCGAGCGCCTGCTGGCTGACCTCGGGCTCGAGGGCGCAGCCCGTCAAGGCCACCATCATCACCGTCACGAACTTGAGCTTGAGCTGCATGGTCGACCCAGTGAGCAGGTTCCGGGCCGCCTCGGTTCGCGCTGTTATCTCAATAGGTTAGACGAATTGGTCAATCCGCCTGACTGTCGTCTTTTCAGACAGCGCCCGGTACAGTGGTCACCCTTCGCCACGCGGCCTCGGCCCGCGACGCCCGCGCCTTGCTGGCCACCGACAGGAGCGTCAGATCGCGCTGCCACGTGGCGCGCGCTGTCGGATCGAAGTGCTCGATCGCCTCGCTCGCGAGCTGGCGCCCGAGCTCGATCGAGCCCGCCAGCACGAGGTGCGTCGCTGGCTCCAACGGATCCCCAGCCGCGCAGCGCTCGAACGCGGCCAGCGTCGCGATCAGTCGCTCTCGCCAACCGGCCGGCCAGCCGCCTTCCTGCGCGCGCGCGAACAGATGTCCGAGCACCGCGCCAAACACATGGATGTCCTCGACGGTACGAAACGGCTTGAGGTAGCGATCGTAGCCGTCGCCGGGTAGCAGCTCGTCGACGAGTACGGAGTCGAAGGTCACCTCGGCGTGCGGGATCTCGGGAACGAACGGCGTGGGTGGCTGCGGGTGCAAGGTCACGCCCGCTGCCCTGGCCTCCACGCGCGCGACGACGAGCCGGTTGCGCCCATCGTCCCCGATCCCCTGCGAGGCGACGACGAGCAGCAGATCGGCGAGCGGGGCCCCGGTCACCCACTTCTTCCTGCCGGTCAGGCGCGGCCCTCCATCGCCCAGGAGCACGCGCGTCGCGATGGCGCGGGGATGCGCGCCGCCCTCCTCCGTCGCGCACAGGCACACGGCGCGCCCCTCAGGGAGCGACGGCACGAGGCAGCGGAGCGCGGCGCGATAGCCAGCGAGGAACGCCTCGCCCACCGATCCCGCCACCTCGCCCGCGCACACCGCGGCGACGAAGGTGGGGTGGCGCTGGCCGGAATCAAGCAGTCGCTCGAGCATCGCCGCACTCTACCGTGGTACTAGTGCGGTGGGCAGTCATGGGACAGAAGCTGTCGCTCTTCGAGCACATTCGCCAGAAGACCTCGAACCCGATCGAGACCGCTGCGCACGCTCGCGCCCTCGTGCCACATGTCCTGACGCTGTGTCAGCAGGACGCGCTGGCTCCCACCCAGGCTGACGATCCGCTCATCGACGCCACCACCGATCTCCTCGACGCCATGCAGCGGGTGATCGATGCCGACGCGGCGACGGTCCTGCGCAGCGAAGTGCTGCCGGCGCTGCAGCAGCTCTATGATCGCATCGAGCCGCAGGCTCGCGATGCGAGCTCGCCTTGGGCGTCACACATCCTCTTCTTCTTGAAGATCTTCGCGCTCTACGGCGGAGACGAGTCGCTGCGTCGAATTCGCGAGGCGGTGCGCACGCGGCTCGACCCCGAGGGCTTCGTCTGGTCCGCCGTGTTTGGCGAGCTCGCCGAAGCGTCCGACGACGCGCAGCACATCCTCGACGCGTTGGCGGATCCGCCGCCCGACGGCTTCGTCGGCGTCGCGCTCCTCGACCTGGCAAACGCCCGCTGGCGCGCCGCGCCCGATCTGGCCGTCCATCGGCCGCATGCGTTCGACACCCCCGCCGGTCGGGCTCGGCTCGCCGAGCACCTCGCCTCACGCGATCCGGATCGGTTCAGCTACGCGCACTCGGCCACCGTGGCGCTCGCTGGGCTGGCGGCCAGCGAGGAGCGCAACCAGCTCCTCGCCATGGCCGACGCGCACCCCGACCTGTACGTTCGCATGGAGGCCGCCTGGGTGCGCGGGCGGGAGCGCGACGAGGCGGCGATCGCGCGCCTCTCCGCATGGTCCGCAGATCCACGCACCGGCCGACGCGCCGCCGAGTATCTGCGCGAGCTCGGACGCCTCGACGCAATCCCCGACGTAGTCAACTCGCTTGACTATTTTGCCCTGGCGGAGATGTCGGCCTGGCTCGCCCACCCGCTCGAGCTCGGGCGCCCGCCCGACGAGGTCGCGCTCGTCGATCACCGCCGCATGTACTGGCCGCCGACCAACGACGAGCGCGACATGTGGCTGGTCCGCTATCGCTACGGCACCACGCCCGAGGACCTCGACGAGGGCGTCGGCTGCGTCGGCTCGGTCACGTTCGCGCTGTTCGGCGAAGCGACGACCGATCTCGACGCCGACGATCTCTACGGCCTCTACTGCTGCTGGGAGCTCGAGCAGGCGGGGGATGCACGCGCCCCGCGCCATCGGTCAGCGCTCGCTGGCCGCAAGTTGCTCGGCATCAAGAAGAAGAAATAAATCCACGCCTGGCGCGTCTCTGTTCGTGCCCAGACGGCGATTCAGTTCGCCGCCGTTTGGAGCCGATTGGAGTATGATGCGCGCATCATGATGACAAGAGTGTTCGCGGTGGTTGCATTGCTGTCCGGTGGCGCGACGGTCGCGAGGGCCGATGCCAAGCTGTGGAAGCTGACAATCGTCTCGGGCGGGCTCGAAGCGTCAAAGCTCCCCAAGACTGGACAGGCGCGTACGCTCGCCAACCTGTCCGACCTGGCGTGCCTGTCGCTTCCCGGTCTACGCGACATCGCCGGACTGTGCGGCGGTGGCAGCGCACGCAGCGAGGGCGCCGCCGAGGTCGATCCGTTCGTGCGCGTCACGTTCGGCAAGCACAACATCCAGACGTACTCGGTTCCGGGCACGCTGACGCCGCGCTGGGAGTACTCCGTCGTCGTCGATCCGGCCGAGGTCGGCAAGATCCCGCAGATCAAGTTCGATCTCCTCGATCAGACGGGACCGGGCAGCGAGAAGGTCCTCGGCTCGCAGACGGTGACCGGCAAGGAGGTCTGGAAGGCCGGGCAACGAACGCTCAAGAAGGTCGGCCCCCACGAGATCACCTATCAGGTCGAGTCGATCGAGGTGACGCCGCGCAGCTACTCCTTCCGCGTGCCCGCCAATCAGCAGATGGCGGAGCTGGCCAAGAACGCGCAGACCGACGGTCCGGGCTACATCGTCGTGCCGGTTGCCGTCGGTGAGCAGGTCGAGGTCAAGGCGAGCGGCAAGGTGCAGCCGAACGCCAAGAAGTATCCCGATCGCGTCGCTGGCCCCAAGGGGATCCCGACGATCTCGACGAAGATCCAGTTCAACCAGCCAGGCTTCCGTGGCTGCGAGGGCTGCGATCACGCGGCGCTCATCGCCGTGGTCGGCGGGCAGAACATGGTGATTGGCGAGAGCAAGACGTTCACCGTCGAGAACGCGGGCCTGCTCGTGCTGGCGATCAACGACCTCAAGGTGAGCGACAACGCCGGCGCGTTCGACGTCGAGATCAAGGTGACGCCATTGGCGCCAGCGACGAAGGGAGCGGCCGCGCCGGCCGCCATGTCTGGCTCGCAGGCCAAGGCCAAGGTCGCCGACGCGATGACGGCGCGCGTGATCCAGATCGAGGTCGACAAGCACGGCGCCGAGCTCGACGCGTGCGCGGCGGCGGCGCCGAACCCCTATGGCGAGATCGTCCTGTCGTTCACCATCAGCGCGAGCGGGGAGCCGCTCGGTGTGATCGTCGAGAAGGCGTCGCCGAACCTCAAGGAGGCCGGCGAGTGCATGCGCAAGAAGGCGCTAGCCTGGAAGTTCCCCCCGCCGCGCGGTGTGATCCAGGCGCGCTATCCGCTCAGCTTCTCGGCGGGTTGATCCGCTAGCTCGCCGCCTTCTGCTCTGCCTCCACCGACGAGAACACCTCGAACTCCGGCGGATCGAACATCGTCTTCTTCACCTTGCACGCGGCCGCCGCGCGCGCCACCTGATCACGATACTGCTGCGGAAAATCGGTCGGCAAGACCACCTCGATGGCGACACGCTTGAGGCGCTTGCCGTCGCTGTCGTTCTCGGTGCGCTCGATCAAGCGAATGCCTTCGGTGGGGATGTTGCGCGCCCTGCAGAAGCCCACGACATAGATGCCCGCGCAGGTTGCCAGGGACGCCAGGAAGAGCGCAAACGGCTCGGGCGCGCTGCCTTGACCGCCGGCGCTGACGGGTTGATCGGTCCTGATCGTGAAGCCACCGAACGTGGCATCGACGCGCTTGCCGCCCGGGAAGCTGACTTCGATCTCCATGGCTGCCCTCCAACCCGTGAGAGCCAGGAGGACGGAAAACGGTTTGCGCAGTCGCGCAGCGTCGGCTAGCGACCCTTGAAGTTGCCAGCGCGCCGCTCGAGGAAGGACGCGAAGCCCTCGCTCGCATCCTCGCTCTTCATCAGCTCGAGGAGCTGCGGGATCAAGGCTGCCGCGGCCGCCGGCTGCCCTTGATCGCGGGCCAGGCGAGCCGAGCGCAGGGTTGCCTGCACGCCGAGCGGCGCCTGCGCCGCGATGCGGCTGGCCACGTCCACCGCGTGGTCGAGCAGCTTGTCCTTGTCGACGATCTCCTGCACCAGCCCGATGCGCAGCGCGTCCTCGGCGTCGAGCTCGTCGGCCGTCAGCAGGTAGCGCATCGCGTTGCCCCAGCCGACGCGCTCGACCCAGCGGTAGGTGCCGCCGCCGAACGGGAAGATGCCGCGCTTGATCTCGATCTGCGCAAACAGCGTCCCTTCTGCAGCGATCGCGATGTCTGCAGCGAGCAGCAGCTCGATGCCGAGCGTCAGGCAGAGGCCGTGCACCGCGACGACGATCGGCTTGCTGCACGGGGCGCCGTGGGTCGCCCACGGATCGATGAGCCCCTCGGAGGCGAGTCCCTGGCCGCTCATGATCGCCGGCGCGACGTCGGCCAGATCGAGCCCAGCGGTGAAGGCGTTGCCGTGCGCGAACACGACGCCGCAGCGCAGCTCCGGATCGCGCTCGAGCTCGGCGTACGCGTCGGCCAGCTCGGCGAGCATGGCGCGCGTGAACGAGTTCTTCTTCTGCGGGCGATTGAGGCCCATCAGGAACACATGGCCACGACGTTCGCGGGTGATGGTCGGCTGCTCGGTCATGCGCGGACGCTACCACTTTCCGGCGTGCGCATCCTCTCCCCCCGAGGAGGGCGAGCGAGTATATTCCGCCGCCATGTCCGCCCCGTCTGCTCCGTTCGCACCTCCCGCCGATGTCCCCGCGGTCCTCGCGCGCCTCAAGCGACCACGCCGGGCCGTCGTCACCGCCGGCATGCCGTACGCCAACGGCCCGCTCCACCTCGGCCACCT
>CAZPEY010000018.1:0-4377 GCA_964585665.1 uncultured Polyangiaceae bacterium
ACCTCGTGCAGAGCCTGCTCAACAAGGAGCCGTATCCCGCGGCGCTGCAGCTCCTCTTCGACGCGCCGTACGACGACACGCATCCCGTGCTCAACCTGTTCGGCGCCTTCGGCGAGTCGAGCGACCCGGCCAACTTCGCGCCGCGCATGTTCCGCGAGCCGCTCGCCGACGTTCCCCCCAAGAGCCTCTTCCTCAGCCTCGGGCTCGGCGACACCGACACCCCGAATCCGACGACCTGGTCCTACGCGCTCGCCTCCGGCACGCCGCCCGTGCTGCCGATGCTGCAGGACGTCGAGACGCTGGCGCTGGCCGGCTTGGCCTGGACGAGCCCGCCGCTGGCGAGCAACCTGCTCGACGGCAAGGTGACCGCCGGCCTGCTGCAGTACACGCCGCCGGCAGGCAAGGACGGCCACTTCGTGATCTTCGACGTGTTGACTGCGCGCAATCAGTCGAACCGCTTTCTCGCAACTCATGCAAAAGACGGGGTCGCGACGATCACTGCTCCGTAAGCGCTCTTACGCTTAGTACGCGCTTTTTCGTCGCGATTTCGTAGATCCCATGGTAGTCTCTAACGTTGGAACGAGTAGCTCGCCGACTCAGCTAACGGCGGGGGAGTGCCATGTCGCTTATCGGGAAGCGGATCGGAAACTACGAGATCAAGGCGAAGCTCGGCGAGGGCGGCATGGGAGCCGTGTACCTCGGCGAGCACCCCATGATCGGCAAGAAGGTGGCGATCAAGGTCCTTCTCGAGGAGCTCGTCGCCAAAGAGGACATCGTCCAGCGCTTCTTCAACGAAGCCAAAGCGGTCAACGATATCGGCCACCCGAACATCATCGACGTCGTCGACTTCGGCAAGATCCCAGGCGACCACGGCGGCGACGTCGTGTACTTCATCATGGAGTTCCTCGAGGGCGACAGCCTCTCGCACCGACTCCGCACGACCGGCCTCTCGCAGCCCGAGACGATGCACGTCATCCGGCAGTGCTGCTCGGGCCTCGCAGCGTCGCACAAGAAGGGCATCATCCACCGCGACCTCAAGCCCGAGAACATCTATCTCATCGCGCGCGGCTCCGACAAGAACTTCGTCAAGATCCTTGACTTTGGTATCGCCAAGCTGACCGGCGGCGACGGCGCGACCTCGTCCAAGACCCGCACCGGCCTCGTCATCGGCACGCCTACGTACATGAGCCCCGAGCAGTGCGACGGCCGCGGCCTCATCGACTCCCGCGCCGACATCTACTCGCTCGGCGTCGTGATGTTCGAGCTGCTCACCGGACGCGTGCCCTTCCCGGGCGACGGCTTCGGCGAGGTGCTCGTCGCGCACCTGACCAAGCCACCGCCGCGCCCGTCGGAGCTCAACCCCGACATCCGCCCCGAGATCGAAGCGATCGTGATGCATGCGATCGAGAAGGACAAGAACCGCCGCTTCCAGACGATGGAAGAGTTCGAGGCCGCGGTCGCCGATCCGGCGGCCCACGCGGCGGCCTACCTCGGCGGCAGCGCCGAGAACTATGGCGGCGGTGGCGTGCAGACGGTGATGATGGGCGGCCCGCCGCCGATCGTCATGCCCGGCAACCGCACGGTCGTCGGGATGCAGAGCCCGACGCGGCCGACGACGACGCTGTCCGGATCGTCCGGCGAGGTCGGCAGCGGTGGCGGCGGCTCGCGCGTCGGGCTGTTCGCGCTGCTCTTCCTGCTGCTCGCCGGAGCCGGTGGCGGCGGCGCGTACTTCTTCTTGCGCTCGCAGCGCACCCACGAGCCGCAGGTGGTCAGTGGCCCGGCGGGCCCCTCGACGGGTCCGACGACCGCGGCGGCGGCGCCAGCGGCCCCCGTCGACGAGTCCGTGGTCATCACGATCGCCTCCGAGCCCAAGGGGGCCAAGGTCGTGCGTGGCGACACCGGGGAGACGGCAGGTACGACGCCGATCGATCTCAAGCTCAAGAAGGGCGCCGAGGCCTTCGACGTACGGCTCACCCTGCAGGGGTATCAGCCGGTCAAGCGCACGATCACCGCCGAGCGCAGCAAGGAGATCACCGTCGCGCTGGCGCCCGAGGCCACCGCGCCTGCTCCAACGCCGGCCACCCCGGTGGCAGCGCCGGCTGCGCCGACCAAGCCCGCGGCACCGAGCAAGCCCGCGACGGTCAGCAAGCCGTCCAAGCCGTCCAAGCCCGCCAAGCCCGAGGCGCCGAGCACCAAGCCCAAGGGTGGCAAGCGACCGGCCGATCCGGATGCACCGATGGATATCAATTTCTAGAGACGTGGTTGCGACATCGTCGCAGAGGATCTGATGTCATTGATTGGCAAGAACATCGGCAACTACCAGATCAAGGCCAAGCTCGGCGAGGGCGGTATGGGCGCCGTGTATCTCGGCGAGCACCCGCTCATCGGCAAGCGCGTCGCGGTCAAGGTGTTGCTCGAAGAGCTGGCGTCGAAGGAAGACATCGTCAATCGATTCTTCAACGAGGCCAAAGCGGTCAACGACATCGGCCATCAGAACATCGTCGACATCGTGGACTTCGGCAAAGCCAAGATCGACGACGGCTCCGAGATGGTCTACTTCATCATGGAGTTCCTCGACGGCGAGAGCCTGCAGGGGCGCCTCAAGCGCGCCGGGCTCTCGTTCAAAGAGACGCTCCACATCATGAAGCAGTGCTGCTCGGCGCTCTCCGCGAGTCACGCCAAGGGCATCGTTCACCGCGACCTCAAGCCCGACAACATCTACCTCTGCGATCGTGGCGGCGACAAGAACTTCGTCAAGATCCTTGACTTTGGTATCGCCAAGCTGACGGGTGACGGACCAGCGGGCTCGCAGAAGACCCGCACCGGCATCGTCATCGGCACGCCGGCCTACATGAGCCCTGAGCAGTGCGAGGGCAAGGGCCAGATCGACGCGCGCTCGGACGTCTACTCGCTCGGCGTCGTGATGTACGAGATGCTCACGGGGCGCGTGCCCTTCCCGGGCGACGGCTTCGGCGAGATCCTCGTGGCCCACCTGACGCGGCAGCCCGATCGTCCGTCGCAGGTCAACCCCGACATCAAGCCCGAGCTCGAGGCGATCGTCACGCACGCGCTCGAGAAGGACAAGAACCGCCGCTACCAGTCGATGAAAGAGTTCGAGGAGGCGGTGCTCAATCCGGCCGCGCACCTCGCGACGTACAGCCCGCTGCCCGGCTACACGCCGGACGCCTCGCTGCAGACCTCGGACTCGATGCAGACCATGCTCGCCGATGGTCCACCGCGCATCACCGGCATGCAGGCGGCGGTGCAGAGGCCGACCACGCTGTCCGGCGCCGCGGCCGAGGTTGGCGCCGAGGCACCGAGGCGCAGCGCTGGTCCGATGATCGGCGCAGCGCTCGCCGTGCTGGTCACGGGCGGCGCGATCGGCGGCTACTTCTTGACCAAGGGCGGCAACAAGCCCACGACCCCCGAGGCCTCCACGGTTGGGACGACGACCACGCCGGAGAAGTCCAAGACGCCGGAGACGCCGAAGGCCGAGAAGATCACCATCAAGCTCACCTCGGAGCCTGCGGGGGCCAAGGTGTATCGCGCCGACAAGGGCTCCGATCCCGTCGGCACGACGCCGTACTCGATGGATCTCGACAAGAGCACCGACGACATCCAGGTGCAGATCAAGCTCGATGGCTATCAAACGATGACCAAGAGCATCAAGCTCGACATGAACAAGGAGATCCCGCTGACCCTGGTGAAGGTGCCCGACGCGACACCAGTGCCGGTCAAGCAGGACAAGCCGAAGATCGAGAAGAAGGTCTCGTCGGGCGACAAGCCCCCGGTCGAGAAGAAGAAGAAGTCCGAGTCGTCGTCTGGCGACGATATGAAGCTCCTTCAGCCTAAGTTCTAGTCCAGGGATCCCCCATGAGAGCTCTTCAGACGATTTGCGCGGTCCTCGTCCTCGCGGTGGCGGCGCCTGCCTTCGCACAGGACACCAACCAGAAGGCGCGCGAGTACTTCACGCAAGGCACGGCGGCGTTCAACCTCGGCAAGTTCGCCGACGCGGTCAAGTCCTGGGAAGAGGGCTACAAGCTGCGGCCCGATCCGATCTTCCTCTACAACATCGCGCAAGCGCACCGTCTCGCAGACAACCACGAGCAGGCGATCTTCTTCTACAAGAGCTACCTCCGCAACGCGCCACAAGCAAAGAACCGCGACGAGGTGCAGATGCGCCTCGACCAGCTCCAGAAGCTCGTCGATGAGAAGCGCAAGGCGCGCGATGCGCAGCCGGACTCGACGATGGGGCCGACCGGGAACAAGCCTCCGCAGCAGGACACCGGCACGACGGGAACCACCGGCACGACGACCGGCACGACGGGGACCACCGGCACGACGACCGGCACGACGGGGACCACCGGCACGACGACC
>CAZPEY010000018.1:4477-32148 GCA_964585665.1 uncultured Polyangiaceae bacterium
GGCGCGAAGGTCGGCTTCAGCTACGTGCAGGATCTGGCCTTCCCGAACGATCGCTCGTTCGTGACCTTCCTCTCGGTCCTCGCCGATCCCGAGGTCCGCATCGGGCTCTGGAAGGACAAGCTGTTCTTCAACGTCGGTGTCGGCCTCGGCGCGCAGCTCATCCTCGGCCTCAAGTGGGGCTCGGGCCTCCTCGACCAGAACGCCAAGCCGTCGGGGGTGTTCGCCCACTTCGAGGCGCGGCCCACGATCGGCGTCGAGTACCGTGTGATCCCGATGCTGTCGCTGTTCTTGATGCCGCAGCTCATCATCAGCCCAGCGCCCAACTCGCACTTCGCGTCGAGCATGATGATGCGTGCCGACATCTCCCTCGGAGCCGCGATCCACCTCTAGCCGAGCGCGTCTTGCGGCTTCTCCATCTTCTTCTAGCCGAGCAGTCGCAACACCAGCCAACCACCGCCGAGCACGGCGAGTAGGATCGACGCCGCGTCGACGACCCGACGACGCGTTGCCTCGGAACGACGGCGCAGCCACACCAGGAGCGGCAGGGTCCCCACGAGGACCCCGAGCTGGCCAAGCTCGACGCCGAGGTTGAAGGCGAGCACGGCGCTCGTCACCGCGTCGCGCGGCAGCGGCGTCTCGCCAAGGACCGAGGCGAAGCCAAGCCCGTGCACGAGTCCGAAGCCGAAGGTCACTGCCCAGCGCGCCCGCGGCGTACGGCGGCGCAGGTTGCCCAGCGCCACCGTGACGATCGACAACGCGATCGTCGCCTCGACCCAGTAGGACGGCAGGCGCAACACGCCGAAGGCAGCGCCGAGCAGCGTCAGCGAGTGGGCCGCCGTGAACGCGGTGATCGTGCGCAGTCCATCACGGAGCAGGCGCGCGTCCTCGACGAGCAGGAGCGCCAGGAGCAGCGCCGCCAGGAAGGCGAGGTGATCGAACCCGGAGAGAATGTGCTCGACTCCAAGCCCGACAAACTGGACAAGTGACTTGACCAACCCATCCCCGGAGACGACGAGCTCGCGTCGCCCGGAGGTGAAGCTCTCCGCGAGCGTCGCACCGCCGACCGCGAGCGTGACGATCGCTTGGTGGCGAGCGTCGACCTCGAAGAAGAGGTCGTAGCCGAGCCAAAAGGGTGCGGCGTTGCGCGGACACTGGAACGGGACCGTGACGACCGCCGCGTAGCCTGCCGAGCGAGGCCGCGAGCCAAGCGTGCTCTGCCCGCGTGTGCAGTCGCTGGCACCACGACGGACACGCAGCTTGGGTGCGACGTAGGCAAGGACGACGGCTTGGTCGTGCTCGAGCTCAACCTCCGTCGGCACGGCCTCGCCACGACCGATGGTGACGCCGAGATCGGAGTCGGCGATCGCCAGCTCCCACACGACCTCATCCCGATCGACGCGGACTGTGGCGTAGACGATCGAGGCATGGTGGGCGACGGCCTCGCCGGCGCAAAGCGCGAGCACCGCAAGAATCGCCAGCCCGCGCGACCCGATCACCCGCGGTGAGCTCAGCGGCTACAGCCCCGTCCCTAGTTGCTCTGCGACGTCGCGTACTGTTGAGCGCGATTCCACAGCGTGCGCGGATCGAGCTCGAGTCGGATGCCGAGCACGTCGGTGAGCAAGTAGTAGATGACCGCGAGCGCCATCGCCAGCGCGACGAGCGAGCCGAGCGCCAGCGCCGAGGCAACGACGAGTCCGACCACCGTCGCCGTCGCGACCGCGAGTCGATTCTTCGGCTGCTCGACCTCGATGCTCGGCGCCGCGGCGGCGACAGCGACCTCGGGGGCCGCCGGCTGGAACACCGACCAGATTCGTCGAAGAAAGGACGCGGTCATGGCCAAGAGCCTATCCTGAATCGCCACGCGGTCAACTGCTCAGGCCGGCGGCCGGCAGCCGAGCGGGTCGGTCAGCGCCGATCGAAGAGCCAGGCCAGCCAGGCGATGCCCGAGAGCTGGCCGAGGGTGGGCCTGGCGATCGCCGGTGAGGATCGAAGCTGCGACGCGGGGTAGAGCGCAAACACGTTGCGCATCCGCTGCTGGCGCCCTTCGTCGATCTCCCCGGAGAAGGCGAGCCGGCCACCGGTCTCCGTCGACAGGCCGCGGATCATGCCGCGCCGCACCTTGGGGCGGGCCACGGCCTCGGCAAACTCGTGCAGCATCCCCGCCGGAACGCGCCCCCGCACCACCAGCACCTTGCCATCCCGCACCGAGATGGCGAAGAGCTCGCCGACCCGGGTGAACCACCAGAGACCGACGACGAGGAGCACGGCGATGGCTGGTACCATGCGAGGTGCATACAACTGCGCAAGGGCGCCTTCAACCGGAGCGGTTTGTGCAAGCGCGCTCACAACTCCGAACAGCTCGCTGTAGCACACCGACGGCGGCGCAGCTTGACGACCCAGTCGGCGAGGATTAGCTTGCCGAGGCTTTTCATGAGCAAGCGGGATTACTACGAGGTTCTCGGCGTCGATCGCACGGTGGATGCGTCCGAGCTGAAGCGCGCCTACCGACGGTTGGCGATGGAACATCACCCCGATCGCAACCCGGGCGACCACAAGGCCGAGGAGCGCTTCAAAGAGCTGGCCGAGGCCTACCAGGTCCTGTCCGATCCAGAGAAGCGCGGCCTCTACGATCGCTTCGGTCACAACGGACCGCAGCAGTCGGGGTTCTCGGGCTTCTCGGGGATCGAGGACATCCTGTCGACGTTCGCCGACTTCTTCGGCGGCGGCGGCTTTGGAGGCGGGCGGCGGGGGCCGCGCGTCGAGCCAGGCGAGGATGTGCAGGCGAGCCTCACCGTGACGCTGCTCGAGTCGGCCAAGGGCGGCGCGAGAGAGGTCACCGTCGACCGCAACGTGCAGTGCAGTGGCTGCGGTGGCAGCGGGTGCAAGGCAGGCACGCAACCGCAGCAGTGCGGGACCTGCGGTGGACGCGGCCAGGTCATGCACAACCAGGGCATCTTCATGGTGCAGACGACCTGCCCGCACTGTCGCGGACGTGGTCGCTCGGTGCAGGCCAAGGATCGTTGCACGACCTGCAAGGGCAACGGGGTCGAGGGCAGACGCGAGACGCTCACGATCAACGTCCCACCGGGCATCGACGACGGACAGACGCTGCGCGTCGTCGGCAAGGGTGAGGCGAGCCGCAGCGGTGGCCCCCCGGGCAACCTCTACGTCACCTTTCACGTCGAGCCCGACGAGCGCTTCGAGCGCGAGGGCGAGCACCTCTTCACGCAGGTGACGCTGAGCTACGCACAGGCCGCGCTGGGGACGAAGATCAAGGTCCCGACCGTCGATGGAGAGCTCGACCTCGAGGTCGAGCCCGGTACCCAGCCGGGGGATGTGGTCCTGATGCGCGGCAAGGGTCTGCCCAACGTGCACGGTCGCGGCGTCGGTGATCTGGCGGTGCGCTTTCAGGTGTCGGTGCCCAAGAAGCTGTCGAGCGAGCAGCGCGAGCTCGTCGAGAAGCTCGCGGCGATCGACGGCGAATGCGCGACCTGCACCCAGCCCAAGGAAGAGGACGAGCGCTGGAGCTTCTTCCGCCGGAAGAAGAAGAAGAAGTAGCTGGGTTCGCGCTGGTCAGCGGCCGAGCGCGGCGCGGCCGATGGTCAGCGTCGCCAGAAACACCGCCGACGCCTCGTCGAGCAGCGTCTCGGCGCTGAGCGGTCGAAAGACGACCGCGGGCTGATCGTCGCGCTGCACTCGCTCGACGCGCGCCACGTGAATCTTCGCGCAGCGACGGCAGCGGAGGCAGACCTTGCCGATCAGCACGCCCATCGCTGGCTGCCCCGGCTGCACGAGGTGGTTGGGGCGCGCCGGATCGAGCGAACCGCGCGCCGTCACCGCATCGGCCGTGGCCTGCGCGACCTCGGCTGGGAGATCGACCAGCGTCTGGAAGAGCGGCGCGCGACAGCCACCGCAGGCATCGTAGCGGACCTGGGCAAGCAGCCAGATCGCGGCGACCACGGCGACGCCCGCGACGGTGAAGCCGAGCCCACCGCCGACGCGGACCGCGGTCGCGGCGCCGCCCAGAGCCAGCACCGCGGCGAGCACCGCCCAGGCGCGTGTCGCGCGCACGATCGGGACGCGGGTCGGAAGGCCGGCGCTCATTTTCGCGGGGTGTGCGGGTTGAGCTTGGGCACCCTCTCGTCGAGCGAGCCGCCGGCGAGCCAGGCGTAGGCGAAGAAGCTCGACAGCACGCGCTTGGTGTAGCCGCGCGTCTCGTCGTAGGGGATCGACTCGATGAACAGGTCGCGGTTGCCGTCGTTGCGCTCGGGGTCGCGCAGCCAGCGCTGAACTGCGCCCTCACCCGCGTTGTAGCCCGCGATCGCCAGCGGCACGTTGCCGCCGAAGAGCTTGACCAGGCTGCCGAGCTCGCGCGCGCCAATCGGCACGTTGATCGAAGGGATGCGCAGCGCCGCGCGATCGTGCGGCAGACCGTTGGCGAAGCGCGCCGCCGGCGCGGCGGTGAGCTGCGTCAGGCCGACCGCGTTGGCGAACGACTCCATCAGGGGATCGAAGGCGCTCTCCTCGCGCATGATCGCGAACTCGAGCTCGGCGCGAAAGCCGTTTTCCTTCGTCGCGGGCTCGACGAGATCGGCGTAGCCGCGCGGGTACGACAACAACCAGCGACGGGCGTTGTCGCCGCTCGGCCAGCTCCGCGCGTAGCCCGTGAGGAAGTAGCGGGGGATGGCGTGCGAGCTCGCCCACTGCGCCGCGGCGTCGAGCACGACGCTGACCAGCCAGAGCCGCTCCTCCTCCTCGGGCGCGACGGGCGTGCCGCGCTTGGGCGGCTGAAGCCCGAGCGTGTAGAGCTCCCGCTTGGCCTCCGTCCCGAGGCCGAGGCGGAGCAGCTCGACGGCCCGCGCCCAGCCGGGCTCGGCGAACACCGGCTGCGCGGGTAGCTTGAGCTCGCCGTCGAGCGGCGCGTCCGCCAGGGGCTTGCAGACCGCCAGGAACCGCTTCTCGTCGGCAGTGCGCAGCCGATTGAGCGCGAACAGGGAGTAGTACGCGAGCGGATACTCGCGCACCGTGCGCTCGTAGTAGTCAAGCGCCTTGACTTTGTCTCCGCGCAGCTCCGCGCTGCGCCCCAGCCAGTAGAGCGTCCGCCCCGCCTCCCACCAGCCATCCTGACGGGGCATCTCGGTGAGCGCCTGCGTGAGCCACTTGTCGGCCGCCACGTAGTCCTTGTCGCGCAGCGCCGAGAAGGCCAGTCGCCACAGCGCCTCGCCCCGCTGATCGCCGCTCGGGAACAGCGCCGCTACGTCGGCGAGCATGCGGCGCGAGTCCTCCTTCTTGCCGAGCGACTCGACGAGCTCCGCCTGCCGCACCTGCGCGTCGTCGGCGTAGCTGTGCTCCTTGTGGTTGGCGACGATCTCGGCGAAGCGCTCGATGCCCTTCTGCACGAGCGCCGGCTCCTTGCTGCGTGAGCCGTAGCTTCGCCCGGCCTGGTAGATCGACTTGACCAGCAGATCTTCGTTCTTCGCGCGCTCGCAGGCCTGCCGCGCCTCGTCGAAGAGCGGCGCGGCGCGCTGACGATCGCGCTGCTTGAACACGCTCTGCGCGAGGTGATAGCGAGCGACGCACCGATCGGCCTCGGCGACCTCGGCCTCGAGCACGCGCCGCCACTCCGCCTCGCTCTCCTGGTTGCGCATTCCGTCGAACAGTGCCATCGCGCGTCGCTGCCGCTCACCCGGCGGCAGCGAGTGATCGACGAGGCGCTGCGCCGCTTCCTGGCCGTAGCTCTCGTGAGGCGCCTCGACGTAGAGCCTTCGCCACTCGGCCTCCGCGTCCTGCTTCTTGCCCGCTTGATCGAGGAGGCGCGCCCGCTTGGCGCGGATCTCGTGCTGCCGCCAGCTCTCGGGGTACTTGGTCAAGTAGCTTGACAATGCAGCCGCCGCCTCGTCGAGATGTCCCTGCTTCTGGAGCAGCTCGGCGTCGAGGAGCTGCGCGTCGGCGGCGAGCAGCGAGGTCGGCGACAGCTTGGCCAGGCGCGCGCGCGCCGTGTCGAGGTGCCCGAGCGCGAGCTGCGCCCGGGCCGCGCCGAGCGCGACATAGTCAGCGAGGAGCGCATAGCGCCCCTGCAGCTCGTCGAACTGCTTGGCCGCGTCGGCGAAGCGCCCGGCGCGCAGCAGCGCCGTGGCATAGAGAAAACGGAGCGGCAGCGGGTTGCGCTTCTCTGCGGCGAGCGCTTCTGCGAAGAGAGGGACCGCATCGGCGGCGCGCTCGAGGCGCAGGAGCGCCACGCCGGACTGCGCCTTCCCAGTCGAGAAGTACGGTGCGACCGCGGCAGGCGTAAAGCCCGCGACGGGAGCGAGAAAGACTACGACGGGGAGCAGCATCGTCTACGAAGTCTGTCGCATGGCGCGTGACAGGGCAAAAACCCAGCCGTGTTTTGCGGACGAAAAGGTCGCGACGAAGCCGCGACGATCGGGTGGCGGCGGGTGGCTACTTCGTGGCAGCCGCGGCGCGGGTCAGCGCCGAGATGACGCGGTTGCGTCCAGCGCGCTTGGCCTCGTAGAGCGCCTCGTCGGCGTGACCGATCAGCGACAGGGGATCGCGCACTCCGACGTCGGTCATGACGGAGACGCCAATCGAGACCGTCACGTTGAAGCTGGAGTCCTCGTAGGCCACCTTCTCGACGGAGATCAGGTGGCGGATTCGCTCGGCCAGCACCATGGCACCAGCGATGTCGACGCCGCGGCACACGACGACGAACTCCTCGCCTCCGTACCGCGCGAACACGTCCTCGGTGCGAATGGTCGCGCCGACGATGCGCGCCACCTCGACGAGCGCGCGGTCCCCAGCCAGGTGACCGTACGTGTCGTTGATCTTCTTGAAGTGGTCGATGTCCATCATCAAGAGCGAGAGGGGCGTGTTGTGCCGCTTGGCGTACGCGACCTCGGCCTCGAGACGATCGAGGAAGTACTTCCGGTTGAAGACCTTGGTGAGGCCGTCCCGCAGCGCCGACTCGTACATCTGACGCTGGAACGACTCGTCGAGCGAGTCGTGGAAGGTGAACTTGAGGATGGTCGTCGAGCCGAACTGCAGCTTGTCGCCGTCGGACAAGCGGAGCTCGTCTTCGACCTTTTGCCCGTTGCAGAAGGTGCCGTTGGTCGAGCCGTTGTCTTTGACGACGACCGCACCGTCACGGACCAGGAACATGGCGTGCTTGCGCGAGATGCCATCGTCGACCAAGTGGATGTCGGCGTTCGGCGAGCGCCCGAGGACCATCTCATCTTTGGTGATCTTGAACATCTCGCCAACGGAAGAGCCCGCCAGCACGATGAGGTACGCGCTGTCGCGGTCTTCGGGCTTCTTGGGCGAAAGCTCCTCTTTCGCCGCGACCCGGGTCACGTCATCCCAGTCGAGAGGCACGAGCTGATTTTAGAACGCTCGGCTCTCGAAGGTCAATTTGGATGTGCGAACCGCTAAGTTCCGGGCTCGGCGCGAAAGGGCTTGACGACCACGCCGGGTGACGCCGCCGAGCCGCCTGAAGAGGCCCCCGTCCCCTCGCTGCCAGCGCTCGGATCGCGCAGCAGGATCTCGACCCGCTGCTCGGCGGCATCGAGGAGGCTGGCTCCCTGACGCGACAGGGCCACGCCCTCCTCGAAGGCGCGCAGCGACTCCTCGAGGCCGAGCGCCCCCGATTCGAGCTTCTCGACGATCTGTCGCAGCGAGGCGAGCAACTGATCGAAATTCGGGGGAGGCGTATCGGCCATGCCTTGCCGTACTGCGCTCTCCCTGCTCCGTCAAGCGGGGACCTTCGTGGTCCGTCGCTTGACAGCCTCGGCCCAAGAGGGTCTGCTTCGCGGTGATGAACGCGAACGATGTCAGCCGCCTGCGCGCCCAGTTCGAGGAGTTCGTGCGCAAGCATGGACTCAAGTCGACCCAGCAGCGCGACGCGATCGTCGACCAGTTTCTCAAGTCGAACGGCCACATCTCGATCGACGATCTGCTGACGCGGGTCAAGCGCAAGCACCCGAACATCGGCTACGCGACCGTCTATCGAACGATGAAGCTGCTCGCGGAGTGCGGCATCGCCGCGGCTCGCCAGTTCGGCGACGGGCAGACGCGCTACGAGGTGATGCTCGACGAGCACCACCACGACCACCTGATCTGCGTGCAGTGCGGGCTCATCCTCGAGTTCGAGAACCACGCCATCGAGGCGCTCCAGGACGAGATGGCCTCCCAGCTCGGCGGCTTCAAGCTGGTGCGCCACAAGCTCGAGCTGTACGGGCTGTGCCCCAAGGCCAGCGGCGTCAAGGGCGGCGCCTGCCCCAACGAATCCTGACCCTTCGCACGCGCGCCGTTGACGCTGCGACCTCGCGCGCGATAAAATTCGGCCCATGCAACTTATCGACAAGCCCGAGCGCGCGCGCCAGCTCGCCCGCGCCATCGCCTCCGACCTGACGCTCTACCACGACAAGGAGATCGTCGAGGGCATCGAGAACGACTCGCTCTTCGAGACGATGGGGGCCCACATCGAGGAGGGCCGCGCGCTGTTCAAGGGCCGCGTCACCCCGGAGATCTACGAGCTCAACCTCTACGACCGCGCCATCGTCGACGTGCTGCTCAAGAGCAAGGGCCACGTCAAGTCCAAGATCTGGTAGCCGCCCCCTCCGCTCTCCGTGCGCTTCCTCGCCGACATCGAAGGCGAACGGCTCGACGTGTTTCTCGCGCGGCAGGGGCTCGCCTACTCGCGCTCGCAGCTCGCGCGGCGCATCGACGAGGGCGAGGTCACCGTCGGAGGCCAGCCTGCGCGCCCGGGTCGACGCCTCAAGCCGGGGGAGCAGATCGAGTTCGAGCCGGCCGAGGTCGTGCCGACCACCGATCTGCCCGAGGACATCCCGCTCAGCATCCTGCACGAGGATCGGCACCTCATCGTCGTCGACAAGCCGGCCGGCATGGTGGTGCACCCCGCGACCTCGCACGATCGCGGCACGCTGGTGAACGCCCTGCTCCACCACTGCGGCGATGAGCTGGTCGGCGTTGGCGGCGAGCGGCGACCCGGCATCGTCCATCGCATCGACAAGGACACCTCGGGCGTGCTCGTCGTCGCCAAGGACGAGCCGACGCTGGTCGCCTTGCAGGTGCTGTTCGCCGCGCACGATCTCAACCGTCGGTACGCGGCGATCGTCGAGGGCGTGGTCGCCGAGCGCGGCACGTTTCGCACCGGCTACGGCCGCGATCCGCACGACCGCAAGAAGTTCACCTCGAAGCTGCCCGGCGGCAAGCGCGCCGTCACCCACTGGGAGTGCAAGGAGCGCTTCGCCGGCGCGACGCTGATCGAGGCGCGCCTCGAGACCGGGCGGACGCATCAGATCCGCGTTCACTTTCGCGACGCCGGGCATCCGCTGCTCGGCGACGCGACCTACGGCAGAACCCCGCGCGCCCCGGCGCTGCGCGCGATCGCCAACCAGCTTGGCCGACAGGCGCTGCACGCCCAGGTGCTTGGGCTCGTGCATCCCGCGACGGGCAAGTACGTCGAGTGGCGGAGCGAGCTGCCGGCGGACATGCAGGCCGCGATCGCAGCGCTGCGCGCGGTCTGACTCCGAGCGGCGCTACGTCGCGGGTCGTGCCGCCAGCGGCAACCGGATCGCGAAGCGCGCGCCGCGCTCCGACGGGACCAGCTCGATGCGCCCACCGAGCGCCTCGACGATCGAGCGCGACACCGCCAGCCCGAGCCCCGTGCCCTCGCCAGGCGGCTTGGTCGTGAAGAACGGGTCAAAGAGGAGCGCGCGCTGCTCGGGCTTGACGCCGGGGCCCTCGTCCTCGACGAGCAGGTCACAGCGATCATCGTGGACCTCGGCCCAGATCCGGATCTTCCCGTGGCCGGACATCGCGTCCGCGCCGTTCAGGAGCAGGTTGATCATCACCTGCTGGAGGCGCGCCGCATCACCGCGCACGGTTGGCAGGGACGGCGCGATCTCGACCAACACGTCACGCATCCGCCGCTGAGGGCGCAGGAGCTCGCAGGTCGCGGCGACCAGCGAGCCGAGCTCGACCGGCTCTTGCTTGGGCGGTACGGGGCGCGCGTAGTCGACCAGCTCGGCGATGAGCGTGCGCATGCGCTCCGCTTCGCGGGCGGCGCGATCGACCAGCTCACGCGTCTCGACCTCCGCGCCGAGGCGCTCGACGTCCTGACGCAGCATCGCCAGGTAGCCGACGATCGCCGAGAGCGGGTTGCCGACCTCGTGCGCGACCCCGGCCGCGAGGCGCCCAACCGTCGCCAGCTTGGCCTGCGCGACGACCTGCTCGCGCTGCTCGCGGAGCGAGCGCGTCATCTCGTTGAAGGCGCGAATCAGCCGCCCGAGCTCGTCGTCGTTCGGATGCGGCGGCAACGGCGCGACGTCGAGCGCGCCCTCCGCCACCCGCATCGCCGCGTCGGACAGCCCGCGCAGCGGATCGATCACGCGCCGCAAGAACAGGCCGCCGAACAGGAGGATCAGCCCGATGTCGACGAGCGCGATCGCCCACGCCAGCGGCGCGAGCTCGCGCCAGAGGCGGGTCGAGTCGTCGCTGCCGGCGCGAATTCGGACCACGCCGAACAGGCGACCGTCTCTTCGCAGCGGCGCATAGGCGAAGGCCTGCTCGCCCGAGTGGACGACGAAGGGCGCGCTGCTGGCCGCGGCGACCATTCGTGGATCGGCGACCCCACCGTCGCTGCGCTGCCCGCTCGGATCGCCGAGGACGATCTCCTGGGCGACGCCGCGCTGCTGCAGGCGGGTGGCGCGCACGCTCGCCTCTGCGAGGGTCGTCGCCTCCTCGAGTGTCGCCAGGATCGGCTGGGCCAGCTCGAGCACGCGTCCCGAGAGCGCGACCTCGATGCGATGCTGGCCCAGCACGCCGATCGCCCAGGTCGCCGAACCCACCGCCGCGACGACGAGAAGGGTCAGCCCGAGAAAGAGGCGAGTGCGGAGGCTCACGCCCTGGTTGTACTACGTCGTGGGGGGTGCGGTCGCGGGCGCGGTGGGCTCCTTCTTCCACAGCGCAGGGAGGAACGGAGCCGCGATGATGAGCAGCGTCACGAACTGCGCCGCCAGCGTCTGCACCGTCGGGAACAGACCGAGCACATGGACGCTCGGCATCGCCGCGACCGGCGACAGCCCGACGTAGCCGCCAGCCTGGAGCGCGTGCACGCCCTGTCCGACGAGCGCCACCGCCAGCACCGTGAGAATGATCCCCGAGACGCGCATCACCGGACGTGGGTTCAGCCGCTTGCCGAGATAGTCAAGCCCCTTGACCACGATGGCGAGCGCGCCGACGCCGACCGCGCTGCCCGCGGCGATCGCGCCCCACGCACCGCCGGACTGCAGGGCCAGCGAGCGGAAGAACAGCACGATCTCGACGGCCTCTCGATACGCAGCGATGAACGCCAGCACGAACAGCGGCCACGCCGGATCGGCGCTCTGCCCCGCGACCTTGGTGCGCCGCTCGAGGAACTTCAGCCACCGCCGCGACTCCTCGGCCCCGAGGACGACATGGCTCACGAAGAGCAGCATGATCGCTGCGGACAGCGTCAGGATCGCCTCGGACAGCTCGCGCGCTGCGCCCGACATCGCCTTGCCGATGACCAGCCACGTCAGCAGCCCCGCCGGGATCGCGGCCAGCCAGCCGTAGTGAACGACGCGGGCTCGCTGCCCCTGGCCGCTCTTGCGGACGAACGCCAGCAAGGCGGCGATGAGCAGGCTGAGCTCGAACCCTTCGCGCAGCGCGATGGTCAGGGCGCCGACGAAGGGCACGGTCGCTCCGGCGCTCTTCTGCTGCTCCTCGGCGATCGCGGTGTCGATGAGCATCGAGGTCTTGCTCACCAGCGCGCCGAGCTCGCTCGGCGAGCGCCGCTCGGCTTCGACGCGCAGCTCGCCAAACGCTGCCTCGATCGTGTGGGCGAGCTCGGGGTTACGCGCCTTGAGCGCCGCCTCTTCAGGCTCGATGCCGTCGAGATACGCGGCGATGATGAGCTGTCGACTTGCCTTGCGATCGGCCGCCGACTGCACCTTGCCGAGGAGCTCCTTGGCTTTGGTGAAGCCCGAATCGCGCGCCGGAGCAGCAATGAGACCGTGCCGCAGCGACGCGCGCGCCTTGGCGACATCGCCGACCTTGGCCGCGACCAGCCTGGCGTCGAGCTCGCGATCGGAGAGCTGCGCGACCGTCTTGAAGTCGCTGAGCTCGACGGGAACGGCGACCGCGGCGCCCGGCTTGGCGGTGCGCAGCGTCAGCACGTAGGCCGCCAGGTTCCACCGATCCGTCGCCGCGATCTGCGAGAACGCCGGCATCGCCGTGCCTTGCACGCCGAAGCTGATCGACTGGAACGCCAGCGTCGGTGAGATACGCGACACCCGGTCCTCGTCGAGGAACGAGGCGGGCGGCGGCTTGAGGGTCTCGGCGATCGGCGTCTTGCCGCTGCCGTCGGCGGCGTGGCAGGTCGCGCAGTGCTCGGCGAACAGCGCCTGGCCGCGTCGGAGATCGGGCGGCGCGGCCGGCTGCAGGTCGAGGCCGAGGTCTTTGACCATGAACGAAAAGAGCGAGCGGCAGGCAGCGGTGACCTTGGCCTCGTCGGCCTTGCTCTCCATCAGCGCACCGATCGCGTCGAGCTCGGCCAGCAGGCGGACGCGGAGCTCGGGGCGCGGCAGCGGCAGCTCGGTGGCGCTCTCGCGCACGCCCTTGAGCAGGCCGAGCTGCTCCTCGTACTCGGGGACCGAGACGACCTTCCCGTCGGCGACCGCCATGTGATAGTCGGCGCCCACGTAGTTGACCAGCGCCGCCATGCGGGCCAACCGATCGTCCGCACGCGCCGGACGGGCCATGGTCAAGACGAGGAGCGCCAGCGCGAGCGACGTCGCCGAGCGGACCGTTCCAGGGAAGATTTTGAAAATCATTTTCAATTAGACTGAGTAGCGCACGGCTCCGACCGCGTCAACCGCGAAAGCGACGCCGGCCCGTTTCCTGGCTAGGTGTTCAGCAGTGGCCGATCCAGGGGATCTTCGAGAAGTCGCGCGGACGACGGGGCGTCCGGAGGCGGGGCGTCGGCAGGGCCTGGCCGAGCTTGACGACGGGCGCAGCGACGAGCGCGACAGTCAGCGCCTTGAGCAGCCCGCGCCGCGTCGGTTGGTAGCCGAGGATCTTCATGTCGGTACAGTATCCCGCGCCAGCTGCGGACGGCAAGTCAGCGCGGCTGCGCGCGACACTGCTGGGCGCGCGTCGACCAGGTGTGGGCGTCGGCGGTCCTGCCCTGCTGCTCGACCGCGCGGGCCAGCGCCTCGAGGACGCTGCAGGTCAGGACGCCGCGGCGCATCGCCTCGAGGAGCAGTCGCTCGGCACGCCCGCCATCGCCGGTCTCGGCGAGCACCGTGCCGGCGAGGTAGGCGAACGGACCCAGGTTGCGTTCGTCGAGCTCCGCGGAGCGCGGCAGCAGCGCGTCGACGAGCGGGCGGGCGTCGCCGAAGCGGCGATTGCGGACGAGCAATGACAGCAGGTTGAAGGTCGCATCGACGCGCGCCGCGCAGCTCGATGGCCGACTGCGCATCGACGCCTGCGCCGCCTCGACGTCGTTGCGGGCGGCGGCGCGGATCATCTGCCGATCGGCAGCGCGGCAGCGATCCTCCTCGGTGCGGTAGGCCTCGGGCGTCCGTGCGAAGGTGGCGTCCTCCTTGTCGAGCAGGGCGAGCTCCGTGGCGTACGGGGCCAGCTCGCCGCCGACGAGCAGTAGGCGCGCGCCCGCCCAGCCCACCACGACGAGCAACAGGGCGGCGCCGAAGCGCGGCCGCAGGCGCGCGACGCGATCGAAGAGCAACCCCATCGCGACCGAGGAGAAGAGCAGCGACGGCAGCAACCACCGATCGGCGAGGGGCAGCTTGCCCTCGATCGAGGGAACGTACACCTTCTTGACCAGCAGCACGGGCGCGAGCGGCAGGAGCGTCGCGAGCAGCAGCCACTGCCAGCGCAGGTCGCGACGACGGAAACGCCGCTGCAGCAAGGCGGCCGCGAGGGCGGCGAGGGCCAACCAGGTGACGAGCGAGCCGACGAGGGCGCGCGTGCTGCTTGCCTCGGCGCGCGGCAGGTTCCGGATCGAGCTCTCGAGCGCGAGCGGCGCCAGCTGACGAAGGTAGGCGGCGCCAGCGACGGAGACGCGCAGGAGATCGAAGCCCAGAGCGCCCGGATCTGCGTCCGCGAGCACCGCGCGACGCAAAGCGAGATACACGCCCACCAGGACGATCGACGGCGCGATGCGCAGCAGCGAGCGCACCTCGAGCGGCCGCTCGATCGCCAGCCACAGCAGCACGACCAGCGGCGCGACGACCACGCTCGCCTCCTTGCTGCCGAGCGCGAGGACGACGCCGAGCAGGTGCGCGACGAGGCCGAGTCGAGCCCCGCGCAGCCAGTCGACGAAGCCGACGACGGCGAGGATCAGCCCCGCGCCGGCGGCGACGTCGGAGCGCGCCATGACCAGCGCCACGGGCTCGACGAGCGACGGGTGGAGCGCCAGGAGGAGCGCCGCCACCGCCGCCGCGCGCGGACTGCCATCGAGCTGGCGCACGAGGCGCTGGACCCCGAGCAGCGCGACGAGGAGCCAGCCGAGCTGGACCGCGAAGAACGGCCAGGTCGCGCCCCCGCCCAGCTGATACTCGACGAGCCAGCTCGCCTTGGTCAGCGGCCGCCAGTACGGGATGGTCGCGCCGCTCGACGACCAGAAGTAGTCGTGCGCGAGGTTGGGCCCCAGCATCGACCAGCTGCGAAGGTAGCGGTTGTCGGTGATGAGCAGGCGCGCGTCGGCGAGCAGCGCGAAGCCGAGGATGGCGCGGTAGGCGAAGACAGCGACGGCGAGGGGCGCGATCGCGAGGGCGGTCGTGGAGAGCCAGGAACGATGCGGGGCTGCGGGAACCGCTGTGCTCAGAAGGCGAACCGCGCGCCGAGATTGAAGTCCCAGGTGCCGTAGAAGACCGTGCCGTTCCACGGTCCGCCGAAGCCCGGCCCGAGGGTGAAGTTGGTCTCGAAGCCGAGGCCGATGTTCTTGGTGAGGTAGTAGTGCGCGCCGCCGCCGAAGCGCACCGCGAACGCGCCGCCGAGGGTCCGATAGAGGAGAATATCCCCGGCGAGGCCAGCGCGCACGAACGGCACGAGCGGCACCTTGGTGATCAGCTTCTCCAGCGTCAGCATGACGAAGACCCAGAGCTGCACGTCGTGGCCGCACGACGAGCCCAGGCCTACGCCGACGCCCGTGTAGCAGTAGTAGAGGCCGGCGGTGTAGTTGAAGCCACCGCCCAGCCACAGCGAGACCTGGCCGGGCTGCGCCAGCAGGCCGGCGACGTCGGCGGTGATCTTGTAGCCACCGACGGAGTTGAGGTTCCAGGCGACCTGGCCGCCGATCGGGTGGAAGCCAACTTGGATCTTGCCTGGCCAGACCTGAGATCCGGACTTCTGGATCTCAGCGGAGGCGCGACTCGAACCGAAAAAGGCAAGCGCGGCGATGACCGCGGCGAGCAGGGTGCGTGACTTCATGGAGAACCTCCAAAGGTCAGGGAGCCCCTGTTCGTAACACGAGGCCGCGGACGACTAAAGGATGAACTCGGCGCCGAGGCTGAAGTCGAACGCGCCGTAGAAGTCGGTGTAGCTCCTGTCGCCCTTGCCGCAGAAGGCGGCGCCGGAGGCGTGGAAGTTCGGGCCGAAGGCGAAGTTGGCCGTCGCGCCGACGCCGATCCGGCGCGTCAGGAAGTAGCGCACGCCGACGCCGGTCTTGAACGCCGGCACGGCCGCGCCGTTGTCCTGGCAGTCGCGGTTGTACGTCGCGATCACGCCGATGAGGATCGGCACCTCGATGACGAGGGGGATGTTGGTCGGGATCTTGACCTTGACGCCCGCGTCGAACTCGAAGCCCCAGCCGCCGCGATAGCAGTTCTCGAGGAGGTTGTTGCGGCAGCGGCCGTCGCGGCCACCGAAGCCGAAGATGTTGTGCAGCTGCAGGTCGAACCAGACGTACTGCTGGAAGCGATAGCCGTACTCGGCGCCGAGGCGGAAGCCCGACAGGTTGCCGACGTCGCCACCGAAGCCGACCTGGTAGCCGAGGTGAGGCTGCAGCTCGTGCTTGCCGGGCCACTCCTGCTTGCCCGAGGTCTGGATGCCTTCGGCGCGCGCCTCCTTGGTGCCCAAGCCAGTCGATACCGATGCAGCGACGAGCGCGAGCGCCGCGAGCCCAGGCCCGAACCTCCGTCGCGCGCTCATGCGTCCCTCTTGGTGAAGCGCTGTGCCGCCATGTCGAGATACTCCGTCGAGGTGTCGATGCCGAGGAACCGGCGTCGGAAGGTCAAGGCCGCGAGGCCGGTCGTGCCCGAGCCAGAGAAGGGATCGAGCACGACATCGCCCTCGTTCGAGCCGGCGCGGATGACGCGCTCGAGCAGGCGCAGCGGCTTCTGCGTCGGGTGGCGACCATGCGCACGCTCGCGCCGCGGCGGCGTCGGGATCGACCAGACCACCTGGGTGCCGTCGGGCTCCGGCATCTCCCACAGATCGCGCATCTGCCGCCCGCCGTTGTCGCGCTTCATGTCCTGATAATGAAACGTGTGGCCGAGCGGGCGCGTCTTGGTCGGCGCGGCCCAGATCATGATCTCCGTCGAGTGCGTGAAGAAGCGGCAGGCCAGGTTCGGGCTCGCGTTGGGCTTGAACCAGGTGATCGTGTTGAGCATGTGAAAGCCGAGCGACTGCATCGCGAAGCCGACCGAGAAGATGATGTGCTGCGTGCCGGTGACCCAGATCGTGCCGCTCGGCTTGAGGACGCGCTGACACGCGGCGAGCCAGCGCATGTTCCAGGCGTGATCGTCGCCGAGGCCGAGCGACGCGTCCCACTTGCCCTTGTCGACGGAGACGCGGCGACCGCTCTGGCAGGTCGTGCCGCCGTTGGACAGCATGTAGGGCGGATCGGCGAAGATCAGATCGACGGACTGCGCAGGCAGCGCGGCGAGGACGGCCAAGCAATCGCCACGCACGAGACGAAAGTCGGCGCCGTGGTGGCGAACCTCGAGTGTGTCGTCGACGGCGGCGAACAGATCGTGGCGTGGGAGGGCGCGCGCCGTGGCGCGAGCGCGAACCGGAGAGAGGCTACGGGGCATTGTCCGAGGCTAGGTTCGCCTCGGCGCGTGAGCAAATTTTTGGTTGGAGATTCGTTGCGGAGCAGCGGAGCGACGAGAAACGGTGCGCTTAGTCGACCGACTCGGCCGACGGCGCGCTGTCGGCCGGCGGACGGCGGGCCGGCTGCTGCGACGGCGGCGGACGGCGCGGCGTGCCCTGCTCCTGCCCCTCGACCTCGCGCACCTTGACCGAGCCGGTGATGAGGAAGCGGTAGTTGAGCGTGAACGCCGTGTACATCGTGAAGAACTGCTGCTTGGTGAAGAAGTCGTTGTTGTCGTCGACGTAGTAGCGACCCGACGAGTACGCGTAGCGCAGACCGAAGATCTCACCACCGACGGAGAAGGCGGGCGAGAAGAAGTACTCGGCGCCGACCGCGAGGCTGATGCCGACCGGCGAGGCGAGGCTGGCGACGTAGCCGGCCTGGTCGTTCTCGATCGCGTCGTCGTTGGTGTTGACCGAGGCGAAGTACTTGAAGAACTCGAAGTAGAAGTACGGCGCGACGCGATCACGGCGCGGCTGGAGGATGTAGAACTTGCCGCCGAGCGAGAAGCCGAACTGGAAGAACGACACGTCGGGGTTGTTGTTGGCGTCGGTCAGGCCCTGCTGGAGGCGGCCGTAGCCGAGGTCGAGGCCGAGGTGGAAGCCGAACTGCCCGCTCGGGCCAAAGAACGCGCCGAGGTAGTTGTTGATCGACGTCGCCTGCCAGCCGTACAGGCGCGTGCCCGAGAGCGCCATGCCGCCACCGCCGCCCGTCAGGCCCGAGTGGAGCGCGACCGGCTTGGTGTAGTTCACCGGCTCCCACTTCATGCCGATGGCGAGCGTCGCGTCAGCGTTTGCAGTCGACGCCGTCAGCGTCGTGGCAGCGAGGATTGCCGCCGAGGTCACGGTCAAGAGTCGAGTGCGTAGCATGGTCTTAGCCTCCACAAAGTCGGCCGCGGCACTTCACCAAACAACCTCCGCAGCAAGCGCGCGCAACCTAGTGCTTGCCGTGCTGCAGTGTCAATCGACCATGTTTTTCGGATGCGACCTCACAGATGTCGGACCGCGAGAATCCTGCGCTGCAGGGTTGCGCGTCGACGGACTCATCAATAGAGTGCGCGCCCGATGAAGCGATTGTCCGCGTGGCTGAACGAGTCGACCGATCGACAGATCGGCTTCGTTCTTCTGTTGCTCTGCGTGGTCGTCTATCTGCCGTTCGCCGGCAACTACGGCATGTGGGATCCGTGGGAGACGCACTACGGCGAGGTGGCGCGCCAGATGGCCGAGCGCAACGACTGGATCAGCCTGTGGTGGCCGGGCTCTCCGTCGGACCGCAGCGAGTTCTGGAGCAAGACCGTCTACACCTTCTGGTTGATCGCGCTGTCGTTCAAGGCCTTCGGGCTCGAGTGGACGTCGCGCGCCGACCAGATCGCGTCGTCGTGGCGAGCCGAGTGGGCGGCGCGCCTGCCGATGCTGATCCTGTCGACGCTGTCGATCCTGGCGATCTACGAGGCGGTGCGCCGCATCGTCAATCGACGGGCGGCGCTGCTCTCGTCGCTGGTGCTGCTCACGGCGTCGCAGTGGATGCTGGTGACGCGCCAGGTGATGACCGACATGCCGTTCGTCGCGCCGATGACGATCGCGCTCTGCCTCGCGGCCGTCGCGATCCTGTCGACGGAGGAGCGGCTCGACGAGGAGCTGCCGAAGCGAGAGTGGAAGGTCGGCCGGTTCTACCTGCGCTGGCCGCAGGCGCGCTCGGCCAAGGTTCTGCTCTGGTCGATCTACTTCTCGGTGCTGGTGCCGCTCGTCCTCTTCTGCATCCAGCTCAAGCCGTTCGCCTTCGGCTTCGCCGGCTTCGTGATCAAGCCGTTCGGCGGCGTCGCGATGATCCCGTACTTCGCGCTGCTCGGGCTCGCGCTCTGGCTCTGCTCCCGCGCGCGCTCTCGTCGACAGATCTACCTCCACCTCGCCTACGTGCTGTGCGGCCACGCCTCGCTCGCCAAGGGGCCGGCGGGACTCGCGCTGCCGGCGATGGTGCTCGCGATCTACCTGGTCCTCGCCGGGCGCTGGAAGGACATCTGGTACAAGCTCGAGCTCATCCCCGGCGCGGTGCTGTTCGTGATCACCGCCGCGCCCTGGTACCACGCGATGCTCATCCGGCACGGCATGGGCTTTTACAACGAGTTCTTCGGCGACAATTACATCAACCGCGCCGGCGGCCGGCACGGCGACCGCGGCACCTTCGAGTACTACTTCCAGTACGTCGGCTACGGCATGTTCCCGTGGTCGGGCGTCGTCGTCACCGCCGGGCTCGCGGCGCTCAACCGCCTGCGCGACAAGCTCGTCGGCAAGGGGGCGCTGATCGGGTTCGCGGTCATCTGGTTCCTCGTCGACTTCGGCACGGTGACGCTGGTCAACACGAAGTTCCACCACTACCTCCTGCCGGCGCTGCCCGCGCTCGCGATCCTGACCGGGGTCTACCTCGACGAGCTGCTCGCGTCGCCGAAAAAGGCCGACGTGTTCCTGCTGCTCCTCATCGCTGCGCCGCTGACCTTCCTGGCCGGCCGTGACCTCGCCGCCTTCCCGCCGCGCATCGGGTGGATGTTCAACTACGACTACGTCAACATGCCAGGCACGGGGCGTCCCTGGCCGCTCGTCAGCGCCTATGGCCAGCGCTACGAGTACGGCTGGTGGGTCATGGCATATACGATCCTCGCCACGGCAGCGACGGCGGCGCTCGCGTATTTTGCGTGGCGCCGCAGCGCGGAGCTCGCGACGACGGACGCGAGCGCAGCCCCCGAGCCGACCGACAGCGCGCCGCGCGCCCCGGCGAGCGCCCTGCTTCGCCTCGCCGGCCTCGCCCTCGGCCTGTTCGTCTTGAGCCTGTTCCTGTTCCCGGAGACGCCGCGCGGCACCGCGCCCACGATCCCGGTGTGGTGGTACCTGCTCCCGACGGCGCTGGTGCTGATCTTCCTGGGCGCCATCGCGCTGTACCTGCGCCGGGCCGCGCTGTGGCCGAAGGGAACCACGAGCCTCTGGATCTTCACCGCGGTCGCGTTCGCGTGGGCGGCGTTCGTCCTCGACAAGTACCTCATCGAGCTGTCGCCGCACTGGAGCCAGAAGCACGTCATCGCCGCCTACTATCAGAAGCGCGCGTCGAGCGACGAGCCGCTGATCGCGTGGAACCTCTACTGGCGCGGCGAGAACTTCTACACGCGCAACGAGATCTTCAACAACCCCGACGCCAGCGAGCGCACCGTCTTCATGGGCGATCGCAACGCCGAGAAGCTGCAGGCCTACCTCACCAAGCACCCCGGCAAGCGCGTCTTCTTCATCATCGAGCGGGCGCGGCTCGAGTCGCTGCGCTCGATGCTACCGGCCGCCTCGCGCTCGTCGCTGACCGTGGTGGACGATACCAACAACAAGCTCTACCTGGCGGTGGCGCAGCTTTGACGAGCCCGCTGCTCTGCACCGACTGCCACGCGGCCTTCGAGTTCGGAGAGGGCGAGCGCAAGTTCTTCGCGACGCGCGGCCTCGTCGAGCTGCCCCGTCGCTGTCCAGCCTGCCGCGATGCGCGCAAGCGGCGCGAGCGGGCGCGCTTCGGCCAGCGCACCGAAGACGATCCTCGTCGCAACAGCGGCAACCGCGCGGCCGAGCCAGGGGAGGCTCTCGCCGCCGAGTCGCTCTGCGCGTCTTGTGGCCTCCCGGCCGACGTCGCCTTTCGACCGGCGATCGGCCGCCCCGTCTACTGCCAACAGTGTTACAACCTCCGACAGAAGGATGGCGCTGGGTGTCGCGGCTAAAGCTCAATCTCATCGATAAGGGCGAGCTCAATCGCTTCTGGGACTCGACCGTGCCGGGTGGACAGCTGTTCGTCCCTGGCAGCGATCCGCCCAAGGTCGGCAGCAACACGACCGTCGAGGTCATCTTCCAGGGCGGACCGCGGATCCTCCTGCATGGCATGGTCGCATGGCGACGCGCGACCGGCGATGCACGCGCCCGGCCCGGCGCCGGCATCACGATCGCTGCGGCGGAGAGCGAGAAGGTCCGGTTCCTTCTCGGCTACACACGCGGCGGGCTCATCGACGTGCGCGAACGCCGTCGCCTGCCGGTCCGTCTGCAGGTCGCCTACAAGGGCACGACCAGCCGGCGCATCAACTTCACGCGCGACCTCAACGAGGAGGGCGCGTTCGTGCGCGCCAACGAGCTCCTGCCGGTCAACACCTCGACCCTGCTGCTGGTCTACCCGCCTGGCACGGGCTTCCGCCCTGTCGAGGTCCACGCGACAGTCGCCCGCCACCAGGTCAAGGGCGACTACGGCATGGGCGTCAAGTTCGAGTTCCGATCGCAGGTCGAGCGCGACCACTGGAGCGCGTTCATCCGCAAGATTGAGGACGACTACCTCGACGGCCGCCTGCCCGAGACCGCGCTGCTCTAGAACGCATCCGTCGGTAGAGTCACTGGCGGCGGCGCTGCGGGCTCTCCGTCTGCGGTCGGAATCAGGGCGCGAGCGTCTCCGGCTTCTCGACGGTGACGCGCAGCTTGCGACCGAACACCTCTTGCAGGAGGTCGCCCTTGCGGCGCGCGCTCCACACCTCGAGCTCTGGCTCGCCCTGGCACTGCACGACGAGCTCGATCGTCTTCTCGCTGATCCGCACCCGCAGGCTGCGCACGAGCTGCATGTAGCTGCGATCGAGGCCATCGGCGACGCGGAGCAGCGCCGCCAGCACGCGCACCCGATCGCGTTGACGATCGTTGAGGCGCTTCCACTCCTCGTGCGTCTCCTTCGGCGTCGACTTGCGGTGGTAGCGCGCGATCAAGCCGAGGATGAGGATCTCGTCGGGCTGAAAGCCTGACAGATCGGTATTCGTGATCAGGTAGTACGAGTGCTTGTGGTGCTTGCTGACCGAGATGTGGATGCCGATGTCGTGCAGCAGCGACGCGAACTCGAGCAGCTCTCCGTCGGAGTTGGGCAGATTGTGGAGCGGCCGGGTGCCACGGAACAGATCGAGCGCCAACCGCGCGACGTGCTCGGAGTGGGCCTGGTTGACCTGGCAGCGCCGCGCCAGCATGACCACGGAGCGGCGACGGAGATCTGGGATCTCGTCGATGAGCTCGATGCCGTCGCGGTTGCGGTTGGCGTAGTCGGCGACCAGGCCCTCGCGGAGAGCTGCGTCGCAGAAGACGTACTCGTCGGCGTGCACCGACTCGAGCAGCGACCGCACGAGGATCACGCCCGGCACGATCGAGTCGACGCGCTTGGCGTCGAGCCCCGGGATCTTCGCGCGCTCGACAGCCGGCAGGCTGCACAGCTTGTCTTCGAGCGCGTACACGTCCTTGAACGAGATGCGACGGTTGGCGAGTGCCCGCGAGTCGCGCTCACCCTTGTCGTTGCGCTCGGTGCCGAGGATGAGCTCGCCGATGGTGCGCGCGGTGCCCGAGCTCATCGCGACCAGATCGAAGCCGATCTTGCGCGCCGAGGTGGTCGGCCCGTCGAGCGCGCGGTGCAGCTCGGCGGCGAGGCGACCGCGCTCCTCCGGCGTGATCGGATCGGAGATCGGGAAGCGATCGAGCAGCCGCAGCACGCCGAGCTTGAGCGACGCGGTGTAGTAGCAATCCCGGTTGTCGCCGACGATCAGCTCGACGGAGCCGCCGCCGATGTCGACGACCAGCGCGCGGCGCCCCATCAGGTTGAGCGCCGAGCGCGCGCCGAGGAAGATCAGCCGCGCCTCCTCGTCGCCGCGGATGACCTGCATCTCGATGCCGGTCTCGTCGCGGATGACGCGGACGAACTCGCCCCCGTTCTCGGCCTCACGCACCGCCGAGGTCGCGACGGCGATCACCGCGTCGCAGCCGGTGCGCTCGGACAGCGACTTGAAGCGGCGCAGCGCCTCGATGCCGCGCGCGAACGCGTCGGGCGAGATGATGCCGCGGAACGCCGAGTCGCCGAGCCGCACCATCTCCTTGGACTTCTCGATCGGCTCGATGCCCCCATCGGGACGAACTCGCGCAATCAACAGATGAAACGAGTTCGTGCCGACGTCGATCGCTGCGATCCTCATGAGTTGCTCCCGGCGTCGAGCGAGTCAGCTTCGGACTGGTCGCGGAGCCCGCGCAGTCGTGCGGTGTAGACATCGAGCCGACGCGGCTCGTCGTCGCCCAGCGCGATGAAGGCGACGCGCACCTTGCCGTCGAGGAGGACGGAACAGGGCTCGCGCGCCTCGTCGAGATCGGACAGCTTGCTCTCGGATCCGGTGCGCTCGTCGAGCAGCACCAGGCGGACCGCGCCCTTGCCCTCGACGACCTTCTCGGCCAGCACCAGCCCCCGTCCGACGGGCGACGGCCGCCGATGCGAATCTTCGGTCGGGCTGATCCGCACCGGCTCGCTGGCGGCGCCGTCGCTCGATGGCGCGAGGCGATAGATCCCGAGCCGTCCGTCGAACTGCCCGTCGAAGTAGAGCTCGCCCGTCGATGAGAACACCGGCCGCCCCGCCGAGCCATAGCGATCGCTGGCGATGCGCTGGCGCTTGCCCGACGCGAGATCGAGGATCTGCAGCGTCAGCGTGCCGCGCCCCTCCTCATCACAGACGAAAGCGAGGCTCCGTCCGTCGTGCGACAGCGCGGGACCTTGATAGATCTTGCCGTCGCCCCCGAGCAGCCGCACCGCGGGGGCAGCCAGCGACGGAGCGAACCAGATCTCGGAGGCGGCTCCCACCTTGCGGCCGAACGCGAAGCTGCCGTCCTTGCCGAAGCTCGCCCCGCTGTCCGCTGGCCCTTCGAAGAGGCGACCGATGCGCCCCTTGCGATCGGCGATCGCCCAGCACTGATCGAAGCCCTCGCCAATCGCGTAGGCCAGCCACTGACCGTCGAGGGACAGCACCGGCCAGCGGTGGTGCGAGAGGCCCGCGGTGATCCGCTTGCGGCCTTCGAGTCGCAGGCGCTTGCCGCGCTTGGTCTGCTTCTCGCTCATCGCGCCCCTCGCTCCTCGACGAGTCGCTTGAACGATGCGAGCGCATCGTGAGCCTCGCGATCGATCTGCTGGAGCACGCGCCCCGGGAGGAGCCTCGCGGCCATGCCTTCGAGCTCTTCGTGAGACGTGACGCGGGTCGCACCCGGCGCCTTCTCCTCGAACGAGTAGACGTGGTTCACCTTGATGCCGAGGACGCCGCCGGTCCAGCGCACGCGCGCGCCGCGCTCGCACTCCCGCACGACGACGCGCACTGCCTTGTCGCCGAGCGGCCCCGCTTCGATGTGCAGCTCGAGCTCGCCACCGACACAGAACGGCGCGCCCTCGGCGAGCCGCTCATCGGGCAGCGCCGCGGCGCTGCGCAGCCTCGGAAACCACCGCGGCCACGAGGTCAGATCCGCGAACGCGTGCCAGCACGCCTCGCGCGAAGCGACGACGTCGATCGCGTGATGGAAAATTGCCACGCCGGGACTCTACCGCAGCGGTCCAGCCGTGACTATACTTGGCGTCCCATGGCTGGCCGACGCAAGACGAAGCCCGATGCCACTGCCTCCTCCGACGGAGAGGTAGGCAAGGCGAGCGATCGCAGGCCAAAGGCAGCCGCCGATGCCGCCGTCGAGGAGTCTCCGCTCGAAGCGGCCGACGAGAGCGCGGACGACGCAGGGGACGGTCCGGGCGAGGAAGTGCTGGTCGCCGAGCTCGTCGACGGAACTGGCGACCTGCCGCTCGGCGACGACGACGAACGCGATGCGGAGGTCGACGTCGACCTCCCCGAGGTCATCGACGAACCGACGGCGACCAAGCAGCGCGGCCTGTCGCGCCTCGATCCGCTCACCATCTACCTCAACGACATCCGCAAGTACGCGCTGCTCAGTCGCGAGGAGGAGCACGAGATCGCCAAGCAGTACGCCACGACCGGCGACGTCGAGGCGGCGCGCCGCCTGGTGACCGCGAACCTGCGCCTGGTGGTCAAGATCGCGCACGAGTATCGCCGCGCGCACAAGAACCTGCTCGACCTCATCCAGGAGGGCAACGTCGGCCTCGTCCAGGCGGTCAAGAAGTACGACCCCTACCGTGGCGTGAAGCTGTCGTCGTACGCGGCGTGGTGGATCCGCGCCTACATCCTGAAGTTCATCTTGAACAACTGGCGCCTGGTCAAGATCGGCACGACGCAGGCGCAGCGCAAGCTGTTCTTCAACCTGCGCAAGGAGCGCGAGAAGCTCGCACAGATGGGCTTCGCGCCGACGACCGAGGCCATCGCCAAGGCCCTGTCGGTCCCCGAGCGCGAGGTGATCGACATGGAGAAGCGACTCGCCGCCGGCGACCTCTCGCTCGACCAGCCGATCGGCCACGACGACGACGGTGGGCGCACGCACCTCGACCTCATGGAGGGGATGGCCGACGATCGTCCCGACGTCGCCACCGAGGGGCGTGAGTTCCGCGATCTGCTGTCGAGCAAGCTGGCCGAGTTCGAGAAGACCCTGCGCGGCCGCGAGGTGACGATCTTCAAGGAGCGCCTGCTCACCGACCAGCCCAAGACGCTGCAGGAGATCGGCGATCACTACGGCATCAGCCGCGAGCGAGCGCGCCAGCTCGAGCAGCGCCTGATGGGCAAGCTCAAGATCTACCTGCGCGAGGAGCTCGGCGACGCGGTGCAGATCGCGATGGGCCTCGAAGAATAGTCGCGACGTGACCGCCCCCGGCACCCTCTATCTCATCGCCACGCCGATCGGCAACCTCGAGGACATCACGCTGCGCGCGCTGCGCACGCTGGCCGGCGTCGACCTACTCTACGCCGAGGACACGCGAGCCGCGGCCGTGCTGCTCGATCGCCACCAGATCGATCGCTCCGGCGGCGTGCGGAGCTGCTTCGAGGGCAACGAGGCCGAGCGCGCCGCCGAGATCCTGGCCGCGCTGCAGAGCGGCCAGTCGGTCGGCTACATCTCCGAGGCGGGCACGCCGGGCGTGTCCGATCCCGGCCAGCGGCTCGCGGCCCAAGCGATCGCAGGCGGCGCCCACGTCGTCGCGCTGCCGGGTGCCAGCGCTGTCCTGACCGCGCTGGTCGGATCGGGTTTGCCGACGGAGCGCTACTACTTCGTCGGCTTTCCGCCGCGCGAAGCGGGGCCGCGCCAGCAGCTCTACGGCAGCCTGCGAACGATCCCGGCGACGCTCGTGATCTACGAGGCCCCGCACCGTGCCGCCGAGTCGCTGACCGATCTGTGCCTGGCGCTCGGCGAGGAGCGCCCGGCCTGCGTGGCGCGCGAGCTGACCAAGGTGTACGAGGAGTATCGGCGCGGCACGCTCGGAGCGCTGCGCGATCACTACGTCGCCGAGGCGGCGCGCGGGGAGCTGTGCTTGATCGTCGGCGGCGCGGTCGAGGGGCAGGTCGCTCCGTCGGAAGAGGAGCTCGAGGAGGAGATCCGGCGGCGTCTTGGGCTCGGAGAGAGTACCAAGCAGCTCGCTGCGGCGCTGTCGCTGAAGACCGGTCTGCCGAGGCGCCAGCTCTACCAGCTCGCGCTGCAGCTGCAGCAGGCGCTCGAGCGCGATCGCGACTCGTAGCGTCAGGTTGCTTGACCATATAGTCAAGCAACCTGACTACGTTAGAACTTGCCGTTCATGCCGAACTGCATGCCGCCGTCGGGCGCAGGCCCCGCCGAGAAGCGCAACGGAAAGCGCTCGATCTTCTCGGGTCCGGTGCCGAGCCCGACGAGAAACATCGCAAAGCCGCTCGCCTGCACGAGGCCAGCGATCGCCCAGCCGGCGACGCGGCCACGGTTGTTGTACGACGGACAGTAGTCGTAGCAGTCGTAGGCGTAGCGCGACGTCGACGACTCGATGCCCGCGTTGACCCACATGCCGATGATCGGCAGCACCGACATCGAGCCGCGGAACCACTTGTCCTGCGCGTTCGAGTCGACCGCCAGGCCGAACCCGGTGACGAGCGGCATGCCGAGGAACAGCGTGAGGCCCGCGGCCCACAGCCCGGTGCGGCCCAGTCGCTTGCGGCGCTCGACCACCGGGCGCCCGCTCTCGTCGACGCTCAGCTTCCAGCCGTCACCAAGCGGCATCACCGTCGGCGCGGCGAACGGCTGCCCGTAGGCGCCAGGCGGATACGCCTGGGGCGGGGGGTACGCGGGCGGCGGATAGGCCTGCGGGGGCGGATAGGCCTGGGGCGCGGGCGGGTACGCGGGCGGTGGCGGTTGGACGCCGTCGGCGTACGGCACTGCGGCCGTCGCTGCCGCGCCGGTGCACTCGACGGTCGTCGTGGTCTTGCAGCGCGGCTCGCCAGGGACCCCGGGCAGCGGCTGGGCATGCGCCAGCGACGACATCCCAAGCCCGATGCTGAGAACAACTCCAACCGCCGATCGAATCATCCGTGTCATGTGGCCTGCTCCTTCTAGGGCGCCGTTAAGCGAAAGCAAGTGAGTGATGCATCAAGCGATACCTGTCGCCTGAGCACATCTCGGACCAGCGCGGAGGCGGGGGTCCGACCACGAATTTTCAAGGGGTTCGACGAGAAGCTGAGAGGGAAGGTCTGACAGAGGCGTCAGAGCCTAACCGCGACGCATGTCACGGATGTCGCGAGCGAGGATCGCAAGGTCAAGTA
>CAZPEY010000019.1:0-6226 GCA_964585665.1 uncultured Polyangiaceae bacterium
CGGCGGCAACAACGAGCACCCCGAAGGGCATATGTGCATCAACTGCCACGCCGGCTCGTCCCCCCAGGCAGGCATGGACTTCATGCCTGACACCAACACCCCGAACAAGCTCTATGACGCCCTCGTCAATCATGACGTGTCGGTCTCGACCGACGCGCTGTGCAGTGGCCTCGGCGACTCCACGTACAAGCGGGTCGCGCCAAACGATCTGGCCAAGAGCGTGCTCTACTGGAAGCTCTCGGGCACGGACGGCAAGGGCGGGGCGATGTCGCTCTGTGGCAACCAGATGCCGAACATCACCAACGGCGAGTACTTCCTGACCACGAAGGATCAGGACGCGTGGAACGCCTGCTCCGACACCGCCTGTCGTCAGCAGACGCTCTGCGATGGCAGCGACCTCGATTGCAAGCTCAACGCTCGCTACATTCGCAAGCTCCGCGTCTGGATCGAGGACGGAGCGCAGAACAACTGATGCGATCCCCACTCCTCCCTGCCGCTCCCCTCCTGGCCGGACTGCTGCTCACCGCGTGCGGCGGCCCCAAGCCCGCTGGCCTCGCGCTCGTCTTCCCGACGGACACCGACAAGATGGAGGCGACGCACGCGTCGATCCTCGTCGTGCAGCCGACGACCGCTGACGAGTGTCCGCAGTTCCTGGCCTTTCCACCGCTCGAGCCGGACGCCAACTCGGTGCAGCGCACGGTCGAGGTCGACCTCAACAACGGCGTCGCCTCGGGCACGTTGAAGGACGTCCCGACCGGCCGCAAGACGCTGCTCGTCAAGATCCAGAACAGCGGTGGCCTGCTCTTCATGCGCGGCTGCCGGACGGGCAACATCGATCCGGGCAAGAGCTTCGAGATCAACCTGATCCGCGTCGGCACGGTCGCGCCGGACATGACCGTGCCGAGCGACATGACGCAGATCCTCGACCTCACGGCGGATCTGACCCCGCCGCCCGACATGACCGCGCCCAAGCTGCTCAACGTCACCGTGACCGAGCTGCGTGACACGACGCGGAAGCTCGAGAACGCCTCGGTCACGGTCACCGATTCGCTGGCCGCGACCAAGATGCAGCTCACCAACGCCCAGGGCGTCGCCCAGCTCGACCTGCTCGGGATGACGCCGCCCTTCACCGTCACCGCGCTCGCGAGCGCCAACGGCTACTCAGGGTTCTCGTCGGTGGCCGGGATCTCGCCGGCCTTCACGTCAGGCATGACCGCGATGGCGCTCCGGGTCGAGCTCGATCCGCCCGCGACGTCGGACACAAACGCGATCACGGTCACGCTGCCGGACGCGGTCGCGACGACCTACTACTGGCTTCGGGCCGACAACGTTCCGGCCGACATCGCCTCAGCGGCCCCCGCCGCCACGACGAGCTACGATATCAAGCCGCTAGCCACCGGCGCGCATCGCGTCGTGGCATTGCGCGCCACCCAGATTGGGGCGAAGGACTCCACCGTCGGATCGTCGACGACGCTGGCACTGGGCGCCGGCGACTTCGAGAACCTGGCGACCTCGATGAACCTCAGCGTCATGCCGTCGTCCTCGTCGAGCTACACGACGCACGGCTACGGCGTCTCCCTGGTCATCCCGATCGGCAACACCCAGGCAGCGATCCCACTCAACGCCACGGCGAGCTACACCGGCAGCGGCGCCAAGTCGGTAAGTGGACTGCCTGCGACGGCGAGCCAGGTGCAGATCAACGCGCAGCTCTATACCGAGCAGAACGAGACCGGCACGGGAACGTTCGGTGTCGTGCGCCGCCAGATCACAGGGAGCACGCCGTCGAGCGACGCGTTCAGCTCCCCCGTCCCCGATCCGCCGACCGTGCCCACGCCCGGCGCGGTCACCGCCAACATGCCGATGGCGATCACCGCCACCGCACCGAGTGGCATCACCACGGCCACCGCCTTCGTCCACGTCACCGTCAAGGACGGCGCCAACCTGCACGGTCACATCCTCGCGCCGGCGGCAGCGACGACGAATCTCACGGTGCCCGGCGTCCTGCCGGCCGGCAGCTACACCGCCGACGTCGCCTTCGTCCAGAACTTCGGTCAGAACGGAACGATGGTGCAGTCGGCCCTGATCGCCGACTGGACGCAGCTCATCCGCATCTTGCCGCAGCAGCTCGTGCAGTCCACGGTCACCCTTACCTTCAACTGAGTCGTACATGAACCGAAGCGCCGTCGTCGTTCTCCTTCTGTTCGGGATGGTGGGGGCGTGCAAGCAGCACGAGGGAGCCAAGGACGGCTCGCAGCCCGACCTCACCGACGTCGGAGATCTCGCCGGCATCGACCAAGCGATCCCCGACATGGCAGACAGCGACGCCGGACCGGTGGGAGGCGACCTGGGTCCGGGTGCCGATCTCGACGATCACCAGGCGCTCAAGTTCCCGCCCAACGCGACTCCGCTCAAGCAGGACGGCGGAGTCGACTACTACGAGATGCACGTCAAAGAGGGCATGCAGCAGGTCCTGCCGGGCAACCAGACTGCCGTGTGGGGCTTCGAGGGCATGTGGCCGGGGCCGACGATCCGCGCGACGATGGGGCGACAGGTCACGCTCAAGGTCTTCAACGACCTGCCCGAGAACGAGAGCATCTCGATCCACAACCACGGCCACAACACGGCGCCGGCCTTCGACGGCCACCCGTCCGACAACACGATCGCGCAGAACGCGTCGTACGAGTACAAGTACCCCAACAAGCAGATGGGCGGCACGGCGCCCGACTACGTCGGTGCGGGCACCTACTTCTTCCATGATCACCAGCAAGGCCTCACCGCGCCGCACGTCTACAAGGGCATGGCCGCCTTCTACATCCTGTCGCCAGCCGCCAACTCGAAGGAGTCCAAGCTCAACCTCCCGTCGGGTGCGTACGACGTCCCGCTCTTGATCCAAGATCGGCGATTCAACGCCGACAACTCGCTGCAGTACGCGGTCAACGTCGTCAACGGAGTGTTCGGCGACAAGATGATGGTCAACGGTACGTACAGGCCGTACTTCGAGGTGGCGCGACGCAAGTACCGCTTCCGCATCCTCAACGGTTCGAACGCGCGGCGCATGGTCGTCAGCCTGAGCTCGGGCTCAATGGCGCAGATCGGCAGCGACGGCGGCCTCCTGCCGATGCAGATCTCGGTGCCGAGCATCGCCCTCGGGCCCGCCGAGCGCGCCGACGTGGTGATCGACTTCGCGAAGTACAAGATCGGCGACGTCGTCGTGCTCGAGAACGACGACACCACCCCGCCGCTCCTCCAGGAGATCCTGCAGTTCCGGGTCGCGCGCAACGAGATCGACAACAGCGCGCTGCCCTCCACCCTCGACGCGGGCTTCACCCGCTACACCGTCGATACGCCGACGACGACGCGGACGCGCGACGTCACCTTCAGCTTCGAGGCGGGCGAGTGGAAGATGAACGGCAAGACCTACAACCCGTCGGCCTTCGAGTTCGGCACCGACTCGGTCACCACCAACAACACCAAGCTCGGCGACGTCGAGATCTGGAACATCATCAACAGCGACGTCACCAATGCGATCCCGCATCCGTTCCATCAGCACATGGTGCAGTTCCAGGTGCTCGACATCTGCCCCGTCTCGACGCCCGCCTGCGGGACGGCGCCGCCAGCGTCCCAGTCGGGCTGGAAGGACACGGTGCTGGTGCCCGCGAACTCGATCGTGCGGATCAAGATGCCGTTCTATTTCACTGGTTACCTCGGCTCCGAGACGGCCGCCGACCTCTTCCAGTCGAGCAGCTGCACCAACTGCGGCTCCTACGTTTTTCACTGCCACAACCTCGAGCACGAAGATCACTTGATGATGCTGCAGCAGCGCATCAGCGCTCCGTGACGAACAGGTACGCCACACACTCCTCGTCGTCGATTCCGTCGCCGAACTCGATCGGCCTGGTGCGGCCGAGCGTGCCGTAGGAGCACGCGATCCGGAGCTGGTCGTCGCGCTCGACGGGGAGCGGCCGGTCGAGCAAGAAGAGCTGCTGGTTGTAGAACCACCAATGATCGAAGGTCGCCAGGCACGTCTCGCGCCCACCTCGCTCGAGCTCGAGCTGCATCGTCTCGCCACGGATGTGCATGCGCGGCGCGATGCCGACGACCTCCATCCGGCGCCCGAGCGCGTGGCGATTCTCGACGGCGGCGTAGCGTTGCTTGGGGGGAAGCTCGCCGACCGCATCGACGCGCACCACCTCGAGGGGGCGCGCCTGCTCGGCGAGCTCGAGCGCGACGCGAGGAGACGACACGTACCCGCCGCCGGTCAGGGTCACGTTGTAGTGGAGCTGCGCGACGAGCTTGCGCCCCTGCTTGAGCAGTGGCCCGGTGCCCGTCGGGAAGCGCCACACGGGCTCAGGCCAGGTCCAGCTCGCGACCGGGTGCGAGGCCTCGACCCGTGTGGTGCCAAAGCACGAGTAGCCGGGCCCCGCGTCCTCGGCGTCGAGTCGCTCGACCGCCGCCTCGGCCTCGGCACTTTCGAGAGAGAACAGCGTCACCTGGGCGAGGGCGCGCGGATCGTCGGCGGAGATCCGGATCGCAGAGAGGTAGCGATCGGCCGCGAGCTTCGGATCGACGACGAAGCAGCGATTTCCTCCCGCACCGAGCCCGGGGCGATAGGTGCCAATCGAGAGCTCGATGTCGGCGCGAAACGGCGCCGCCGCGGGCGTGGGCGGCACGACGGGCGGCGTGCTCGGCGGCTCACCAGCGGGCGCGCCCGCCTCCTGCCACTTCGTGATCGTCGCGATCTCCTCGGAAGAGAGCCAGCGAGCGTGCTGCCACGTCCCGCACAGGCCCGTGTTGTCGACGCCGAACGGCGGCATCTTGCGCATCTGGACGGCGAGCCGGATCGGTTGCGCGTAGGTGCGCGCACCCTCGAGCGTGTCGAAGCGCGGCACCGGCGCGATGCCCTGCGGGCGGTGGCAGTCGAGGCAGTGCTTGGCGAGGATCGGCGCGACGTCCTGGTGATAGCTCGGCGTGCGCGGCCGACAGCCGACCAGCAGCGCGGGGAGCGCGAGCGCTACGAGGAGACGCGAGGGGACGAAGCTGGGGATCTGCACCGCCCTGCTATAGTACGCGCAATGAAATGGTCGGGGCGTCTGCTGCTGCTGCTCGCCATGCTGGCGACGCCGGCCTACGTCTTGTGCGACGATCGGGGGCTGCTGGCTCCGCCGCTACGCGATCGTCCGTGGCCGTTCCTCGTCGCCGCGCTGCTCTGCGTCGGCCTGGCACTGCGCCTCGATCCGGCGCATCGGATCGGCAAGCTCCTCATCGTACCCGCTGTGCTCGCGCTGCTCGCGACGACGGCGCACCGCCGCTATCGCCTGCCCCCCTCTTCCCCCTCGGTCAAGCTCGACGCACCGCTGCCCGCGGTCAGCCTCGTCGATGAGGCGGGCGCCGCGATCGACGTGGCCGCGCTGCGCGGCGCGCCGCTGCTGCTCGTCTGGTTTCGTGGCAGCTGGTGTCCGTACTGTCGTCGCCAACTCGACGAGATCACCGCCGAGCTCGCGCGCTACGACGGGAGACGCTTTCGCATGCTGGCGATCGCGCCCGATCCGCCCGAGCCGCTGGCGAAGCTGCGCGCGCAGCGACAGCTCCCCTTCTCGCTGATCTCGGATCCGGATCGCCGCCTGTTCAACGCTTGCGAGCTCGCCCACTGCGTCGCGCTCGTCGACGGCAGCGGCGTCGTGCGCTGGGCGGTCGTGTCGGGCAACTGGGAGCGTGAGCTGCCGGCGCGGGCACTGCTCCAGGCCGCCTACCGCATGCAGTGAGCCCTACCCGCCGAGCGGCGGACAGCCGCCCGAGCCGGCGGCGGGCGCATCGGGGATCGGCGCGGGCGGACAAGAGAAGTCGAACATATCGAGGAGCGCGTCGCTGTTCGCGTCGCGCGCCGTCAGCGCCGGCAGGTCGAAGATCGCCTCGAGGAACCGCGTGATCGAGGTGTGCTCCTTCTGCGTCTTGGAGACGAAGTGGCGCTTGGCCCACGGCGAGATCACGAGGAGCGGTACCCGCACGCCGAGCTCGAAGAAGTCTGCGTCCTCCGGCCGCGCCACGCAGCTCGTCGGCGGCGGTACGTGATCGAAGAAGCCGCCGCCTTCGTCGTAGGTGAACAGCATCGCCGTCGTCGGCCAGTGCGGGCTCGTGACGACGGCCTGGTAGATCGCGCGCGTCCAGGCCTCGCCGACCTGCACGTCGGCGATCGGGTGCTCGTCGTCGATGTTGGCGCGGGCGTCGA
>CAZPEY010000019.1:6326-9141 GCA_964585665.1 uncultured Polyangiaceae bacterium
GCTCGTCGTAGTAGCCGAGCGCGAAGTGGCCGTCGGTCGGTGTCGTGGCGGCCGCCGACTTGACGAACCCGTCCATCTTGCCGCCGTTGACGCAGGCGTGCAGCTCCCCCCACTGGTGCCCTGGGTCGTTGGGCACGCAGGTCGTCGACAGGTGGTGCGGGCTGACCGGGTTGCCGTCGAGATCGGGGTTGGCAAAGTCACTCGGGAACACCTCGGCCTCGGGCTGCAGCTTCCCGAGCGCCCCGAAGAGGTGATCGAACGAGCGGTTCTCCTTCATCACGACCACCACGTGATCGATCGGGAAGGCGCGCCGCTGCGCCGCGGTGACGCCGAGGGTCTCGGAGGTGCGAGCGCCAGCGCTGAAGCGGCAGGCGAGGCGCTCCATCTCGAGCGAGGTGCTCGACGGCGGGGCCTGCGTGCGACACTCGCGCGGCCCCTCCCCACCGCAGCCCTCGACGAACCCGGTCAGTACGATGGCCGTGGCCGCCACCCCACTCGCGCGCCGCATGGACGCTGCGTACCACACTCGGGCGCGATAGATCGAGCGCCCCCGCGCCGCCGCCCCCCTGATGTTCGTCGATGATCGGCGTCAAGGGCGATGATAGGGTCGGGGCGCGAATTTCCGTCACGAGGTGGTCGAAGAGATGAAGGCCCAGATCCAAATCGTCGCGCTGTTGCTGATTGCCGCTGTGTCGCCCGTCGCCGCGGACGACGCCCCGCCGCCCCCGGCCTCGCCCACGCCCCCGGCGGCTGGCCCGCCGCCCGCCGATGCACCTGCCAGTGCCCCCTCCGCTGCCCCGGTGGCGCCGACCGTGCCAGTCGAGCAGCAGCTCGCGCAGTCCTGCGATGCCAAGGACGCCAAGGCCTGCGCGCGCCTGGCGGCGATGTACGAGCAGGGGCTCAACGGCGCGCCCCCCAACCTCTCGACCGCCATCGCCTGGGCCCGCAAGGCGTGCCGCCACGGCGAGGTCGAGCAGGGCTGTGCGTTCGTCGGGTTCAAGACCCTCGCGTCGGGCGGCAAGGGCAGCGACGCCCAGCCGTATCTCGAACGGGTCTGCTATGAGGACGTGCCGTCGACCAACAAGGCTTGCGAGGCGCTCGCGCAGTTCTATCTCGACCCCGCCTCGCGGACCTATGTCGATCCCATCAAGGCCAAGGAGGCGCTTCAACGCGCGTGCAAGCGGGGCAGTCAGACGGCCTGCGAGCGCGACCGTCAAGTCGTGCTCGATCCGAGCGCGACCGCGTGGCAGGTCCTCGGCACGCCGCTCACCGCCGACGCGCTGATCGACGACGCGCTCGTGCTCAACGACAAGACCGCGCTCGTGCTCGTCGGCCCCAACGCCTTCGGCAACGCGAATCCGCAAGAGACCCTCTGGCGCACCACCGATGGGGGCGCCACCTGGAAGAGCGTCTACCAGGCGCCCAAGATGGGCAGCATGGGCTTTGGTCGACGCCTCGCCACCGACGGAAAGGTCGTCCTCTACCGCGCCAAGGAGGTGTGGCTGCGCTCGGGCGACAGCGGCGCGACCTTCGCCCCGACGACGCTCACCGCGGGCAAGGCGGTCGACCAGGGTTGGACGGTGGCGCGCGTCGGCAAGGAGTTCTTCGTCGCCGAGGGCAAGCGCCTGCTCGCATCGACCGACGGCGGCAAGACGTTTACCCAGCGACTCGAGGCGCCGGACGTGATCGACTCGGTGCTCGGCACCTCCGAGACGCTGTTCCTCAAGGTGCGCGGCGGCAGCGGCGGCAAGGGCTATCGCGTCGAGGGGACCCAGCTCGTCGAGACGGAGACGTTCCCGTTTGCGGACGGCAAGGCGATCGCGCGCTCCTACTTCAAAGGTGGCCTCGAGACCTCGACGGACGGCGCGCGCACCTGGCAGTCGTGGCGCGTCGGCTTCCAATCGATCAACCACTTCGTGAGCACCGCCAAGGCGATGTTCATCGACATCGGCGACTCGGTCCTCTGGTCGACCTACGGCGGCGCCCCGCGACAGATCTCGCGCCCGGCTGGCACGACGTTCTGCAAGGGCCTGGTCGTGCTCGGCAGCCGCCTGATCTCTGGTTGCTACGTGCGCGCGCAGAAGGGGCAGGACCTGCACCTCTTCTCGATCGACTATGAGCGCGTCGGCGGCAAGCAATACGCGGCCGCAGCGATCCCACCCGCTTACACGCCCCCGTCGACGCCGAGCGATCCGAACACGCCTGTGGCGCGCCCCTACAACGCGCCCGTCGGCACCTACAGCAGCCCGAGCTCCTCGGGCACGATCCTCTACAACAAGACCTGGCGCGCCGGCGATCCGGCCTTCGCGCCATGGCGCAACGACGGCTCAGCGATGTTCTACAACGGCAGCGGCCGCCTCGTGTTCGAGACCTACTTCAACGATCCGCGCTGGGTGTTTCTCGTCGATCAAGGCCCCAACCTCACCGGCCTCGACTTCCTGATCGAAGCGGAGTTCAAGCAGAACCACAGCGGCGGCCCCTGGGAAGCGGTCGGCCTCATGTTCGGCGTCGGACCGAACGACTTCAACTGGCAGCAGGTGTTCTGGATCGACAGCAAGGGCCAGTACGCCTTCAGCTACAACGCGGGCGGCCCGCAGATCACGCCGGTCGGCTGGACGCCTTCGCCGGTGATCCCGCGCGGCCCGGGCACCTTCCGCCTTGGGGTCAAGCGCTCCCTCGGCACGTACAGCTTCTACGTCAACGGTCAGTACGTCACGTCGACCAAGACCACGGGCCTCGCCGGCTCCCGCATCGGCATGCTCGTCGGCGGGCGCGCCAGCATCGAGATGTACTCGCTCAAGGTCACGCAGCCGTC
>CAZPEY010000019.1:9241-10604 GCA_964585665.1 uncultured Polyangiaceae bacterium
GCGCGCCGCGCCATCATCGAGCGCGAGATCGAGCGTCAGCGCCAGGACATCACGGCCAAGCGCGCCGCGGTGCAGCGCCTCGCCGAGGAGTGCGATAAGGGCAACGCGGAGAGCTGCAACAAGGCGGCCGATCGCTACTTCAAGCTCGAGACAAAGGAGTCGGTCGAGGCGAGCAACCGCCTCGCGGCGGGCTTGCTGCAGAAGGGCTGCGAGCTCAAGAACTGCGCGAGCTGCTCGGCCCTCGCCTTGAACCCCGTGTTCTCCGCCGAGCAGCGCACCGAGGCACGCAAGCGCGCCGAGCCGGTGTGCGAGGCGGCGTGCACCGCGCAGTCGACGGCGACCAGCAAGGAGCAGATCCCCGACGACCCCTGCTTGACCTTGGGTGACTGGGCGCTCGAGGCGGGCACGGGTGCCAAGGATCTGGCGCGCGCCGCGCAGCTCTTCGAGAAGAGCTGCGCGGTGAACGGCCACGGCTGCGAAGAGCTCGGCAAGCTCTTCACCTACATGGACCTGCCGCCCAAGGAGGAGCAGCGCCTCCTCGTCTTCCTCATCAATCGCTGCAGCGATCTGCGGGAATGGGGCGTCAAGGAGTTCGGCCAGCCACCCGACATCTGTACGGCGGAGCGCGACCGCAAGCTGCGCCGCGAGCTGCGCGCCAAGTGCAAGCTCGGCAAGCTACCAGCCTGTGTCGAGCTCGGCGAAGCGACCTTCTACAAGCTGCCGCTGCTGGCCCTCGAGAGCTATCAGGCTGCCTGCGACCGCGGTGCAATGGGCGGCTGCATGGGCCTCGCCAAGCTGTACGAGAACGGCAGCGGATTCGGCAAGGTCCGCAAGGATCAGGCGAAGGCCAAAGGCCTGCGCAGCCGCATCGAGGCGAGCTGCGATCAGGGCGACGCCGACGCCTGCGAGCTCATGGCGGAGCACGACAAGAGCGGGCCAGCGACGGAGAACCGCTGGTACATCAAGAGCCTCGTCTTCACCAACCAGCGCTGCGGACGCGGCGACGCCAAGGCCTGCCTCCTCGCGGGCAAGGCGCACCTCCACGGACGCGGCACGCCGCTGGACCGCAGCCGCGCTGCCGAGCTGCTCGGCAAGGCATGCTCGCTGCGCTCGGGGGAGGCCTGCGACGAGCTCGCCTCGGTCAATCGCGACAAGCCGGCGCTGCAGTGGGGCAACCTCGTCAGCGGTTGCGAGCTTGGCCATGCGCAGAGTTGCGCGCGGCTACGCGCCCTCTTCGACTCCGATCCGCCCAGCGACGCCGCGGCGACCAAGAAGGGCGAGGCGCTGCTCAAGCGCCGCTGCCTCGCCGGCACCAAGGAGGCCTGCGCGATCGAGCTTTTCGGGATTGTGCATGCCAAGAAAC
>CAZPEY010000019.1:10614-31080 GCA_964585665.1 uncultured Polyangiaceae bacterium
CGGCAACCCCACGGCGCAGAGCGGCAAGAACGCGGCACGTATCGAGCGCGCCCGCGCGCTCCTCGACGAGCACGGAGTGGCACATCGCTTCCTGCCCACCGAGCCAGCGGGCCGCACCGTCGAGGTCGTCGCCCGCGCGCTCGACGATCGCGCGCTCGACTGCGCGATCTACATGGGCGGGGATGGCACCTTTGCCGAGGTCGCCAAGGGGATCCTGCGCTCGGGCCGCGCCGAGGAGGTGCGGCTCGGCATGCTGCCAACGGGCACCGCCAACGATCAGGGCAAGAGCTTCGGCCTCTCCGCCGAGGAAGACGCGCTCCCGACCAACGTCGCGGTCATCGCAGCGGCCCACGAGGCCCGGCTCGACGTCGGGCGCATCGTCGCCCGCGAGGGAGACGTGGTGGTGCGTGAGGACCTGTTCTTCGACAGCGCCGGCTGGGGCATCAGCCCGCGCGTGCTGCAGCTCCGCAACGAGGACCGCAAGACCATCGAGGGCGTGCCGGTGCTGCGCGATCTGTGGCGCGACCACGCCGTGTACCTCGGAGCGATGCTGCGGACGTTCGCCAGCTCCTACATCGAGGACGACAAGTTCAGCGCGACCGTCGTCGCCGATGGAGTCACCCACGAGCTCGTCGGGCTGACCGACCTCGTGGTCAAGGCGACCCGCATCTACGGCGGCATGTGGGTCTTCGATCCCGACTCGCGGCCCGATGACGGCAAGTTCGAGGTCGAGCCCTTCGTCGGCAAGCGCGACTGGCTGTCCAAGGCGATCGTCGCCCTCGACGGCAGCGGCATGACCGAGCGGGCGCTAAAGACGATCGGCGTCGAGCACAGCGAGGGCTTCTCGGCCTCGCGCATCGAGCTCGATCTGATGGCGGCCCCTGGCGGACTGCCCCTGTGCGCTCAGATCGACGGCGAAGAGTTCCCCGCCACCTCGCAGGTCCTCATCGAGGTCCTGCCGCGTCGCCTGCGCCTGATCGTTCCGGCGCCGTAGCGCGCTCGACGCTGCACCGCACGCCGCACTCCGTGCAGAAGTGGAGGAAGGGAAACTCGACCGGCTCAGGATCGAGGTACTGCACCGCGCCACACCCCGGGCACTTGGCCTCGCCGCCGAGCAGCCGCTCCGACTGGCGGCCGCGGGCAAAGTAGCCAATCACCGAGACCGTGATCCCCACGACCAGCCACAAGACGTGCGGTGGACAGATCGCGGCGACGACCGAGAGCCCGAGGCCACGCAGCAAGAAACCGCGCGCCCGCCTGCCGCGATCCGCCTCGCTGAGCCGCCAGAGGCGCACCTCACCACGCGTGCGCCCCGCCTTGCGTGACACCAGCTCGACGGCGAGCGGCTCGCCTTCACTCATCATTCGCTGGTGCGCAGCGATCTGCTTGTCGGTGTAGGGCATCGCGCGGCTCGCGCAGCATAATGCGGAGCGGCGGCTTGAGAAGAGGTATGATGGGTTGTGCGGCACCGCCTCGCCCTGCTCGCCCTCGGCACCACGCTGACCGGCTGTGTCGCCGATCCGGTTGCTCTCTCGGATCTCACCACGCCGCCCGCGAGCCAAGACCTGCTGGCACTCGACGCCCTGTCCGTCGCCCCCGATCTCGCCACACCCGATCTGGCGAGCGAGGATCTCCTCGTGCCGGATCTCGCGAGCGACGATCTGCTCCCTCCGCCTCCGGATCTGCTCGCGATCGACCTGCTGCCGCTCCCACCGACCTGGGTCGAGGCGAACGAGGGGCTCGACGGCGCGGGCCTGCTCTACGTCGCCCCCGGCTTCAAGACCCTCTACGTCTCGAACCTCTTCGACGTCTATGTCTCGACCAACTCAGGCGGCAACTTCACCCGCATCCCTCTGGCGTGGAGCTACGTCTCGAGCGGGATCTCGGCGTTGGCCGCGCAAGGAATGGAGGCGTACGTCGGTCTGGGCGGCGGGCGCGTCCTGCGGGTGGCGGAGGCGTCGTTGACCGAGCTGACCTCGAGCGATTACGGCGGGGTCAAGCCGCCCTTGAATCGGTCCATCTCGCATCTCGAGACGAGCCGCAGCGCGAGCACCACCATGATCTACGCGTCCGACGGCAAGGACGTCTTCCGCTTCGACCCGGCCGAGCTCACGACCCCGTGGAGCAAGCTCTCGTCGATCAGCGGCTTTCCAGCGAGCCAGACGATCTATCGCATGCGGACGAGCGAAGACGGCGCCAAGCTCTTCGTCGCAGCGACCGCCGGCATCCTGATCTGGGACGGCGCCGCCTGGACGACCGACACCGGCGCGGGCACGGCGCCGCTCCACCTCGACGTCATCGGGCCCGGCGCGACGGCGCGCATCGCGGCGATGCGGTACGACGGCACGCCGATGTACTTCAACGGGACCTGGCAGCCGCTCCCGTCGATCGGCGGCCCTACGCCCTACTACATCTCCGAAGGCAGCGACGGCAGCCTCATCACCTCGACCGAGAGCGGGCTGCACCTCCTGACGTCCACGGCAGCGATGAGCTGGTCGCTGGTGCTGCCGATTAACAGCGGCCTGTTCTCGGGGATGGACCGCTCGCTCGATCGGAGCTCGCTGTTCGTGACCGGCGATCGCGGCCTCTATGTCGCGTCGACGCCGATGCCGGGAGATGGCGCCTACCAAACCACGGGCCTCCACGGCCTGATGGTCTATCAGCTCGCCGTTGCGCCCAACAACGTCAGCCGGATCTACGCGGCGACGGACTATGGTCTGTTTCGAAGCGACAACAACGGGCAGACGTGGACCCCCCTGGCCGATGGCACCCTCAAGGCCGGACAACCAGTGCGTTCGATCGCGCTGTCTCCGACGGCGGGTGGCGAGTTCATCTACGCCGTCTCCAACTCGACCCTGTTTCGTTCAACGGACAACGGCACGACCTTCGCGGACCTCGCACAGTCGGCCCATGCGGTCGCCACGCCGAACGGGCAGAGCGACTACGTCTTCGTCTGCTCGGGCGCTCGGGCCTCGCCCGGAGTCGCCCGCGTCTCGGCCAACCGCGGCGACAGTTTCTATTCCTACTCGTCCGGCCCTGCGACCTGCGACGCGCTCGCGCTGCTCGACGAGACGACCCTGTTCGTCGGATCGGGCAAGGAGTGGTGGAGCGGTCCAGCGCTGACGACCGGCCCCGGGCTGACCAAGCAGTACGACTACGCCACGTCGACCAGCCGTCTCCTCAGCCTGGTGCGGCAGCCGGACACCATGAACTTCATCGCGCTGACGGACGAGGCACAGTTCTCGTCACGCAGGCTGTTCCAGCTGCGCCCGAACATGAGCTCCCAGATCGCCGCTCCGCTGAGCTCGGGCGGAGTGTGCTCGATCGCCATGAGCCCCGCCGATCCAACGCGGCTGTGGGTGGGGGCGGTCAACGGCGTCTACGTCGGCCCCGTCGGCACCTCGGCGATCTTCGCCAACGTCTCGACCGGGCTCCCCGGCGGCGCAGCGACGGCGCTGCTGCAGTCTCCAACCGAGGCGGCGTACCTGTGGGTCGGGCTCGAGGAGCGCGGCGTCTACCGCAGCCCCTGATTCGAACGCAGGCAGCGCGCGTCGCCTGACGCGACTCGGTGTAGGCTCTGCCGCGTGGAGCTGACCCCCGAGCAGGCCGAGCAGATCACCGAAGGAGCCGAGGCGCCCAAGCGGCGCGGCCCCAGCCTCTACGTTCAGGTGCTGATCGCGATCGTGCTCGCCGTCGGCTTGGGCTGGTGGGACCCCGAGCTGGCCCAGTCGATGAAGCCGCTCGGCGATGGCTTCGTCAAGCTCATCAAGATGCTGATCGGGCCGATCGTCTTCACGACGGTCGCGGTCGGCATCGGCGGCATGAAGGATCTGCGCCGCGTCGGACGCGTCGGCGGCAAGGCGCTGCTCTGGTTCGAGGCGATGACCACCGTGGCGCTGCTCCTCGGCGTCGCCATCGCCCACCTGGTGCGCCCGGGCGGCGGCATCGCCGCGTCGGTCGACAAGCTCGATCGCAGCGGCCTCGACAAGACGCTTGCGCAAGAGCGACCGCACGGCTTCGTCGAGCACCTGCTCGCGATCATCCCCGATTCGTTCGTCGGGGCGTTCACGAAGGAGGACATCCTGCCGGTCCTGCTCCTCGCCGTGCTCATGGGCACCGCGCTGGCGCAGCTCGGCAAGCGCGCCCAGATCGTCACGCAGCTCCTCGAGCAGGTGGCGACCGCGGTGTTCGGCGTCGTCGGGATCGTCATGCGCCTGGCGCCGCTCGGCGCCTTCGGCGCGATGGCGTTCACGATCGGCAAGTACGGGCTCGGCACGCTCGGCAGCCTCGCCAAGCTGATGGCGACGTTCTACACGACGTCGCTGCTATTCGTCCTCGTCGTGCTCGGGCTCGTGCTCCGGCTGCTGGGGCTGTCCATCTTCGGGCTCATCCGCTACCTCAAGGAGGAGCTGATCATCGTCCTCGGCACCTCGTCGTCCGAGTCGGCGCTGCCGCGCCTGATGAACAAGCTCGAGAAGCTCGGCTGCGGCACCTCGATCGTCCGGCTCGTGATCCCGACCGGCTACTCCTTCAACCTCGACGGTACGGCGATCTACCTGACGCTCGCCGCGCTGTTCGTCGCGCAGGCGCTCGGGGTCGAGCTGACCTGGGGCGACGAGGCCAAGCTGCTCGGCGTCCTGCTGCTGACCTCCAAGGGCGCCGCGGGCGTGACCGGCAGCGGCTTCATCACGCTCGCCGCGACGCTCTCGGCGACGGGCAGCATCCCCGTCGCGGGCCTGACGCTGCTGCTCGGCATCGATCGGTTCATGTCCGAGGCGCGGGCGCTGACCAACTTCCTTGGCAACGCGGTGGCGGCGATCGTGGTGAGTCGGTGGGAGGGGGAGCTCGACGGCAAGCGCGCCGCCGAGCTGCTGGGACGAAAGCCCGAGAAGGGGTAGCGACGGGACTACAGGTCGAGCCCGCGGAAGAAGTGGCAGTTGTACCCGTCGGGCTTCTGCACCAGGTAGTCCTGGTGGTACTTCTCGGCGATCACGTACTCCGCCGTCGGGACGATCTGGGTGACGACCTTGCCACCGACCTTGCCGCTCTTGTCGACCCGATCACGCACTGCGGTGGCGACGCGCTGCTGCTCGGCGTCCTGCGCGAAGATCACCGACCGGTACTGCGTGCCGACGTCGTTGTGCTGACGGTTGAGCGTCGTCGGATCGTGAATGTTGAAGAAGTAGAGCAGCAGCTTCTCGTACGTGAGCACCTTCGGATCGTAGACGATGCGCACCGACTCGGCGTGCCCGGTCTTGCCCGTCGAGACCACGTCGTAGCGGCCCGCCTCGACGGCGCCACCGGCGTAGCCGACGTCCGTCTTGACGACGCCAGGCAGCTTGCGCAGCAGGTGCTGCATGCCCCAGAAGCAGCCACCGCCAACCACGGCGACCTCGAGCCCCGCCGCCACGCCCTCCCGGTTCTTCTGCGCCGCCGCAGCAGCCGCCGCCGGCCATGCACCGTCGCCCGCGCCCGTCGCCGCGAGCTGCTTGATCTCCGGGAACAGCTTGGCGTACTCGCCGTAGCCCTCGAGGGTCAGCCGCTCGGCCGGCACGAAGCGCAGCGCCGCCGAGTTGATGCAGTAGCGCATCCCCGTCGGACGCGGGCCGTCGTCGAACACATGGCCGAGGTGCGAGTCGGCGTTCGACGACCGCACCTCGGTGCGCACCATGCCGTGCGAGCCGTCGGACTTGGCGACGACGTTGGCGCTCTCGAGCGGACGCGTGAAGCTGGGCCAGCCCGTGCCCGAGTCGAACTTGTCGCGCGACGAGAACAGCGGTTCGCCCGAGACCACGTCGACGTAGATGCCCGCGGCGTGGTTGTCCCAGTACGCGTTGCGGAACGGCGGCTCGGTGCCGCACTCCTGGGTGACCTGAAACTGCTCGCGCGTCAGCTGCTTCTTGCGTGCCTCAAACTCGTTCTTGTTCATCCGAAGTCTCCTCGGCTCCGACTGTCCCTGAGTGCTCGATTGCCCCGCGGGCTGCGACTCGGCCTTGCTACACGCCCCCAGCGTCAGCGCGCAGCAGACTCCGGTCAACAGCGTCCATCGTCCTCGATCTTGGTTGGTCATTGGCTCCCTCTGCCATGACATACGACGCTCGCCAGTCGCGGTTTCGCACCCTCGCCACCTCGACGCTAACCGCCCGAAGACGCACGCAAACCTTCCCGAAACTGCTCATAGGATGCGAGAACCTGCGCCGCCGCTTCGGTCAATGGATAGTGACCGATCCCGGGGAGCTCGAAGATCGTAGCACTCGGGCGGAGCTCGCGCAGCCGAGCGACGACGTGCGCGCCCGACACCGGATCGGCCAGTCCATTGATCAGCGCAAACGGCACCGCCCCCTCGACGAGCGGGGTCACCCAGCGGGATCGCTCTCGCTTCCGCTCGCGCATGTACCGGATCAGGCGGTGGTAGTTGCGCGTCCCGGCCTGCTCGCTGACGCAGAGCCAGAAGCCGGCCAGCTCCGCCGCGGATGGCGGTGTGTTCGGGCCGAAGATGGCGCGCATGGAGCGCTCGAACGAGCGCCGGTTGAGCAGCCTCGCGAGCACGAAGCCGAGCGGGGAGTCGAGCAGCCGCTGCACGAGCCGCGGCCGGTGCACCTCGGGGAAGATCCCGCCGTTGAGCAGCCCCAGGGACAGGACCGGATGCGCGCCCGGACGCCGCTCGACCTGCCGCGCGACCAGCTCCTGCGCGACGGTGTCGCCGAGATCGTGAGCGAGGATGTGGATGGGCTGGCCGGCCGCGACCCCGAAGTGGTGCAGCACCGCCTCGGCCTGATCCGCGTACGCGCTGACGGTGTAGTCGCCGTCGGCCGGCTTGTCGGAGAAGCCGAACCCGAGGTAGTCGAGCGCGATCAGGCGTCGCCCCGGCAAGAGGCCCGTCCAGAGCTCCTTCCAGTCCCACGACGAGGTCGGAAAGCCGTGCAGGAGCAGGAGCGGCTCGCCCAGCCCTTCCGAGCGCGCGAAGAGGTGGTGGCCCCGCCAGGCGATCCGCTCTCCGCGCTGCTGCCAGAGGCGCGGATCGGTGCGCTCGCTGGCATCGGAGCGATCGGGGCCGTGCGGCGCGGCCTCCACTAGCGCGCCCCCGGATCGCTCGACGCGGGGATGCCGAGCTCGCGCCGGATCTCCGCGATCGGCCGACCACCGAAGCGGGCGCGCGCCACCTCCGCCTCCGAGAAGCTGCGCGTCATCATCCGATCGACGTAGAGCGTGCCATCGAGATGATCCGCTTCGTGCTGAAGGATCCGCGCCGGCCAGCCACGCACCCGCCAGCGCTGCGGCTGCCCATGCTCGTCGAGCCCGGCGACCTCGACCTCGCGGTAGCGCTCGACGTAGCCGACATAGCCGCGCACGCTCAAGCAGCCCTCGAAGAAACCCACCTTCTCGTCTCCGACGGGCCGCAGCGTCGGGTTGACGAACACCCGCACCGGCACGGGCTGTCGCTCACGCTCGGCGAGCTCGGCCGGCGTCAGCTTGGCGCCGTACTCCGGCCGATCCTCGAGCACGAAGACTCGCCACGGCTGACCGATCTGCGGCGCCGCGAGGCCCACGCCGGGAGCGCGCCGCATCGCCTCGATCATCGTAGTGATGAGCTGCTGGAACTCGGGCGTCGCGAGGCGCTCGGGCGGAACGGTCTGGGCGGGCAGGCGCAGCACCGGGGTCCCGATCTGGACGATCGCAGGCGAAGGAGGAGCGACGGCGGGCATGTTTGTCCTCGAAGGAGTCGTCGCGCAGCCGCCCACGAGCAGGAGCCAGACCAAGCGGGAGGGAACCAACCGTGGGCGTCGCACGAGAGGGTAAGCACGCCGATCCTTCGGCCCGCTGTCAACTGGCGAAGCTGCGTCCCCTCGAGCGCGCCGCTACTCCTCGGTGTAGTGCGACTGCATAGACGGGTAGTAGTCGTCGAACGTCGGCAGCTTCTCCCCGGCGCGCGCCGCGACGAGGTTGTCGAGGTAGTACTCCCAGCCCGGTCCCATGTCGCGCGCCAGCTTGCGATCGGTCAGGTGATGCACGAACCGCAGCTCGGTGACGTTGCCCGTCTGCGCCAGCGTGATCTCGAGCTTCACGCCCCACTTGCCCGCCGTCGAGATCGCCAGCCTTCGCGGCGGCTCGCACGCCTCGATGAGCGCCTCCGACTCGGGCGCCCCCTGCTCGAACAGCATCCGGATCTTGATCGTGTTCCCCGCGCCGGGCGTGCCCGTCCACGAGCCGTACCAGCGCGCCGTGCTCTCGCTGTTCGTGAGGCTCGTCCACACGTCCTCGATCGATGCCTCGAACCGGCGCGTCAACACCAGATCATTGCCCTCGAGCCGTCCTGTCGCCTTCTTCATCCCGTCCTCTCCTTCTCTCGCTCTCGCGGACTCGCTCCCGAGCGCGTCGCAGCGGCGCGCCTCTTCGACTCGCGCTTGACGCGATGCACTTCGGTCTCGAGCGCCAGGAGGCGGCGCTCCCACTCGCTCGCCCGATCGCGCCTCAGCTCGGCGAGGAACTCCTCGATCGCCGCCAGCGGTCCGAGCTCCAGCCGATAGACGCGCTCGCGCCCCTGCGCCTCCGCCACCACCAGCCCCGCCTCGCGCAGCACCCGCAGGTGCCGGCTGATCGCGGGCCGGGTCACGCGGAACGCTCCCGCGATCGCTCCGGCAGTCCGCGGCGCGTCCCGCAGCATGCGCAGGATCTCCCGCCGGGTCGGATCAGAGAGCGCGCTCGCCGCGTCGTCCACGGCCTTTATGTAACGACTCGGTTACTCATTGTCAAGCGGTCCTCTCCCCGCGCCGCGCGGCGCCGCCCCCTCGCGCCAGGCCACCTCGGTCCTCGCTTGACGCGCCCCCGTGAAACCCTCGACCATCGCCGGCGATGCCGATCCTCGAGTCGCCGCGCCGGCTCTCCGAGTCGATGATCTGGAGGCTGCAGCGCCGCTATTTCTCGGACCAGGGCGTCACGGCCTTCAGCTCCTCGACGGTGCCGCACTACATCACGTCGAACGCCGCCATCGCCGAGGCGTACGCACGCATGGTGGTCGCCTACCTGATCGATCAGCGCGACGCCCTCGACCCCGCGCAGCCGGTCCATCTCGTCGAGCTCGGCGCGGGCTCCGGGCGCTTCGCCTTTCAGTTCCTGCAGCGCTTCGTCGAGCTGCTGCCGCGCGCCGGCCTCGAGGCGCTGCGCTTCACCTACGTGCTCACCGACTTCTCCGAGAGCTGCTTTGGCGACTGGCTGGCCCACCCGGGCTTTGCGCCCTACCTCGCCGACGGCCGCCTCGACGTCGGCCGCTTCGACGCCGAGCACGATGAGCGCATCGAGCTCCGGCGCTCCGGCCTGGTCCTCCAGCCTGGTGCGCTGCCCAACCCGCTGGTCGTGCTCGCCAACTACTTCTTCGACGGCATCGTCACCGACGTGTTCACGGTCCGCGGCGGCGTCCTCCACGAGGCAGCCGCGAGCGTCGTCACCGAGAAGGACGAGCCCGATCTCGACGATCCCAAGCTGCTCGAGCGGATCCGCCTCGACTACGAGGAGCGCTCGGCGGCGACCGACTACTACGGCGACCCAGAGCTCGATCGGCTGCTCGAGATCTATCGCGAGCGGATTGTCGACAGCGCGGTGCGGATCCCGATCGGCGCGCTGCGCTGCTGCCAGCGGCTGCGCCGGCTCGCCGCTGGCCGCTGGCTGCTGCTGTCGGGCGACAAGGGCATCGCGGCGCTCGAGCGCCTCGATGGACAGAAGGTGCCGACGCTGGCGCTGCACGGCAGCTTCTCCCTCTCCGTCAACTATCACGCGCTCGGCGAGTGGTTCGCGCACCACGGCGGCGAGATGCTCGCGCCCGATCACCCGAACAACAGCCTGGCGATCATCGCCGCCTTCGACGAGCCGAGCCGCGCCCTGCCGTCGCTGCGCCTCGCCTACCACGCGCTCATCGAGCAGTTCGGTCCGGACGACTACTTCGTGCTGCGGCGCGCCGTCGAGGCCAACGTCGAGGCGCATCCCGAGGAGATGCCGCTCGACGCGCTGCTGGCGTTGCTCCGCCTCGGCCGGGGGGAGCCGCGACAGCTCCAGGTGCTGCTGCCGACGCTGCGCAGGCTCCTGCCCAAGGCGACGCCAGCGCAGCGCCACGAGCTCGAGCGCATGATCGATCGCTGCTGGCGCAACTACTTCTACATCGGCGAGAGCCGCGACTTCGCCGCCTCGGCGGGCGTCCTCCACACCGATCTCGGCAACTACGAGCGGGCGATCACGTTCTTCGAGCAGTCGTTGCGCTGGGACGACGAGAGCCCGAGCACCCACTACAACCTCGCGCTCTGCCACCGTCGCAGCAACCGCATCGCAGACGCGCGCCGCCACGCCCGTCTGGCGCTCAAGTTCGACGAGGGGCACGCCGGCGCGCGGCGCATCCTCGACGATCTGCCGCTGGTCGAGTAGCTCAGCGACGAACGGCGAGGAAGTCGAGCAGCGCGCGCACGAACGTCAGCGGATGCGGCGGGCAGCCTGGCACGAACAGCGCCGGCGGCAGGCCGTCGAGGAGCTGCCGCTCGACTCCAGCCGCGCCCTCGTACAGCCCGCCGGAGATCGCGCACGCCCCGACCGCGACCAGGAAGCGCGGCTCGGGCATGCCGTCCCACACCAGGCGCACCGCCTCGCTCATGTTCTTCGTGATCGGGCCCGACAGCACGAGCGCGTCGGCGTGGCGTGGCGACGCGACCCAGTCGATGCCGAACCGACCGACGTCGAAGTTGACGTTCGCCGCCGCGTTGAGCTCGAGCTCGCAGGCGTTGCAGCCTCCGGCCGAGACCTGCCGCAGCTTGAGCGAGCGGCCAAACAGCCGCGCGAAGGTCTGGTTGGCCTCGGCGCGGAGCGCCCGATCGTCGCCCTCGCGCACGAGGAGCGCATCGCGGCGGCTCGCCGCCATGCTCGCGTCCGCGGTGAACTCGATCTTGTGCTCCGGACAGATCTCTTCGCAGGCGCGACAGAACACGCAGCGCCCGAGATCGATCGCGACCGGCGTCAGCGACACCGCGCCCGTCGGGCACGCCTCCTTGCACTGCACGCAGCCGCTCGTGCACGCGCGGGGCGCGATCCGCGGGCGCCCGACGAACCCCTCGGGCCTCGCCGCGTCGAGATCGCGGATGTACTGCGTACCCTGCGAAGCGCGCACCCGGATCGAAGTGAACAGCTTCACAGGTCGCTCCCGCAGTAGGACAGATCGAAGCTCTTGTTGCAGATCGGGAAGTCCGAGATCTCGTTGCCCCGCACCGCGAGCTGCAGCCCCATCCAGTTGCGCAGCGACGGATCTTGCACCTTGTAGTGCAGGATCTTGCCCTCGCCATCGGTCTCGATTGCGTGCATCACCTCGCCGCGCCACCCTTCGACGAGCACAATCGAAAGACGCGAGGGCGCGACCGCCCCGAGCGCGAGCGGATCCGGCCGCGGTGGTGCCTCCTCGGGCAGCGTGCCGAGCGCGGCGGCGATCCACGCGAGCGAGCGCTCGAGCTCGGCGATGCGCAGCATGCCACGCGCCCAGCAGTCGCCGCTGTCGAGCACCACCGGCTCGATCGGCAGGGACGCGTAGGCGCCGCTCGGCGCGCCGCGCCGCAGATCGCGCGCCAGCCCCGACGCGCGCGCCGCCATGCCGACGAGGCCAAGCTCCTCGGCACGCGCCGCCGTGAGCACGCCGACCTCGCGCAGCCGATGCTGCACGGTGCGCGCCTCGGCAAAGCAGGCGTCGATGATCGGCAGGTCGCGCTGCAGGAGCGCGAGGCCGGCCCGCACCGCCTCGCGGATCGACGCGTCGCAGCGCACCGCGACCCCGCCCGGTCGCACGGCTCCACGGCCGAAGCGACTACCGCACAGGCGCATCGTCGTGTTGATCGCCGTCGTGCGCAGCCGACCATAGGTCGTCGCGCCCTGGAGGAAACCGATGTCGGCGGCGAGTCCCGCCAGCCCGGCCAGGTGCATCGCGATCCGCTCCCACTCGAGCAAGACGGCGCGCCAGAGCTCGACGCCATCGTCGACAACGTGCGGGCCGCAGAGCTGCTCGAGCGCGGCCGCGTAGGCCCAGGTGTGCGCGATGCTGGTATCACCGGCGATCGTCTCGACGAGGGGAGCGAGCCGCCGCGCCTCACCGGCGAGCAGCCGTGCCTCGACGCCCCGATGCTGGTAGCCAAGGTGGATCTCGAGGTGATGCACCAGCTCGCCGTGGCACAAGAAGCGGAACGCCCCCGGCTCGATCACGCCGGCGTGCACCGGTCCGACGGCGACCTGGTGTACCTCCTTGCCGGCGATGGTGTGAAACGGATACGCGTCCATCGCCGCGCGCTCGCCGGTTGGAAACCGCACCGGCTTGAGCCACGGGTGACCGGGCAGGCGCACGCCGGTCTGCTCGTGCAGCTCCCGCTCGAGCACCGCCGCCGGGAGGTGGCCGTCCGAGAGCGCGTGGTAGCCGTCCTTGGCGTCGACCTTGCCGCGTAGCGCCACCAGCCCCTCGTCGGCGAGCAGGAGCAGGGCCGTGACCACGACTTCGTCGCCGCTGCGCCGCCCGAACAGCGACACCAGGCGCGCCCCGCCCGCGATCGCGTCGAGCACCCCACGCCGGAAGCCCTTGCCGTCAGCGACGGCGAGCGCGTCGAGCGCGACGTCGAGCCGCCTCATCGCTCCACCAGCGAGGCCGCCACCTGCTGCAGCAGCTCATTGGCGAACGGCGGCACGTAGACGCCGAGCACGACGAGCGCGAGCAGGAGGCCAATCTTCGGTGCGGCCGTCCAGAAGGTCTGGCGCGGCCACTCGTTCTTGCTCTTCGGCTCGCCCCAGATCATCGGGAAGATGGTCCGCCCCGTCGCGACGAACGTCATCGTGATCAGCATGCAGAAGGCGGCGAAGACCAGCATGCCGCCCGCGCGCACCAGCGCCGACAGGATCAGCAGCTCGCCGAAGAACGACGCGAACGGAGGGAAGCCGAGCAGCGCGAACGTGCCGACCATGAGGAGCGCGCCGCTGTACGGCAGATCCTGCAGGAGACCGGCGATCTTCTGGGTGTCCTTGGTGCGGTAGTGCGCCTCGATCTTGCCGACGGTGAGGAACAGGATGGCCTTGATGACGGCGTTCGAGATCACGTAGAGGAGCAGGCCATACGTCGCCGCCTTGCCGATGCCGAGGCCGATGGCGATGACCCCGGCGTGGTTGATCGAGGCGTAGGCGAGCAGCCGCTTGACGTTCCGCGTCGCGATGATGTTGAACGTCGAGATCGCCAGCGAGACGATGCCCATCGTCACCAGCTCCTCGGAGATCAGCGACGCGTGGTTGGGGCGGAAGACCTGCAGCACGCGCAGCAGCACGACCAGCGTGCAGTTGAACTGGACCGCGCCGAGGAGCGCGGTCACCGCCGGCGGCGCCTCGTCGTAGACTTCGGGCAGCCAGCTGTACATCGGGGCCAGGCCGAGCTTGGTGCCGAGCCCGAGCAGCACCAGCGCCAGGCCGAGCTTCTGCCAGGTGTTCGGCTCGCCGCGGAGCTGCTCGACCATGTGATCGAGGAAGAACGTCGACTGCAGCCCGTCGGTCTCGATGCCTCGCACGAGGCACAGGAAGCCGAGCATCGCGATGCCGAGCCCCACCGACGAGAACAAGAGATAGCGAAAGGACGCCTGCATGGAGGCGCGGCTGCCCCTGCGGACGATCAGCGGCGCGGCGCAGAGCGTGGTCGCCTCGAGCAGCACCCACAGGACCAGGAGGTGATTGGCGACGAACACCAGGTTGGCGCTGACCAGGAACGCGATCGCCAGGGCCGCGAAGCGGGGCGCGGTCGGTCGCAGCGCCGGCGTCGTCGCCATCCGGCTCCAGATGTAGACGCTGATGCCAACGAAGATCGGGTTGACGACGACGAGGAAGAGCCGCGCCGTCGCGTCGATGTGGACGAAGCCGTCGAGGTACTCGCCGCCCTTGACGAACAGCGCCACCGCCGCGCCCAGCAGCGACGCCGCGACCCCGACGATGACCAGCAGCGTCGCGGCGCTCATAGCGAAGGCAGCTCCTCGGGCTCGGCTGCGGCGTCGCCGCTCGGCGCCGGTCGGTTGAGCGTCGCCAGGTACCAGCGATACAGCGCGATGCTCGCCACCAGCACGATCACCTGCGCCGTGTGGACGAGCAGCGTCTCATGATGGCTGTGGCCGCCCAGCTCGAACAAGACGATCGCGTTCTCGATGCGCAGCACGCCGATCACCTGGCTGAACGGCCCGCCTTGCGTCGACAGGACGAGGAAGCCGAGGAGCAGTCCCGAGCCCGCGACCGCCAGCAGCGTCTGCGCCTGCCCCGCCATCGGCTCGAGCCGCTCGGCGAAGTTGAAGGCGACGAGCACGAGGCCAAGCGCCAGCGTCCACGACACCAGGTTGGGAGGAATCACGTCGTTGCGCGCCGGCGCCTTCTGCTTGGACAGCAGCAGGTAGAGCGCCAGCGGCGCCCCGATGCCACGGACGAAGAACAGATCGAGCATCGTCACCCACTCGTCGGCGACCCCTGAGGGCGAGAGGCCCCGCGATGCCAGCCAGGTGAGCAGCAGCCCCTGGCACGACAGCCCGAGCAGGCTGGTGCGCCAGGTGCCGACGAACAGCGGCAGCAGCATGATGCCGAGCAGCGCGATCAAGAGCGGGCTCACGCACCACCCCCGAGGCGCCAGGCCGTCGCGAGCAGCGCCAGGACTCCGCAACCGATCGCGACCACGATGTACTGGGGGACGCTGCGCAGCTTGAAGCGCGCGATGAGCGACTCGAGCGTCCCGAGCGCGACGGCGATGAGAAGACAGAGCCCGAGGTGCCCGAGGACGGTGAGCGGCCCCCCCCGCGCAGCGAGCGGGTTGAGCAGGGTCGCGAGCACCGAAGCGGCCGTGTAGAGCTTGAGCGCAGCGCTCGCCTGCATCGCGCCAAGCTCGGCGCCACTGTGATCGAGGATCATCACCTCGTGGACCATCGTCAGCTCGAGATGGGTCGTCGGATCGTCGACCGGCAAGCGCGCCGTCTCGACGGTGAGGACGATGAACAGCGCGATCACCGCGGCGAGCCACATCGTGATGGAGGGCCCATCGGCGAGCGTGACGAGGAGCGCGGGATGGAGCGACTGGGTACTCGCGCCGAGCGCCAGCGCCCCGAGGACGAGGAAGAGCGCCGGCTCGATCAGCGTCGAGAACGTCGCCTCGCGAGAGGCGCCCATTCCCTCGAACGAGCTGCCGGTGTCGAGCGCCGCCAGCATCTGCGCCAGGCGGCCAAGGCCCCAGACGTAGGCGAACCAGACGAAGTCGAACGGGAAGGACAGCACCGGCAGGAGCCCGCACAACGGCACGACCAGCGCCGAGGCGCACGAGGTCACGAGCAGCACCCACGGCGCGATCCGAAACAGCGGCGTCGTCGTCTCGCTGTAGACGGATCGCTTGCGGAGGAGCCGCAGCACGTCCCATAGCGGCTGCAGGATCGGCGCGCCCCGCCGCCCGCCCCACAGCGCCTTGGTGCGGTTGACGACGCCGACGAGCACCCACGGCATGGTGACGAGCGCCACGAGCTGCAGCGCGACGCGGAGCCAGGCGGGGATCATGGCCTCATCTCCCCACCACGCCGAAGACGAGCGCGCCGATCAAGATCAGGGTGATCAACCCCGCGGCGAACGCGAAGCGCGGTTGCTCGGGGATCTTCTCCGCTGCGTGCGAGACCATGTCCTCGCCCTGGCCGAGCACCTCGAACATGCGACGCTCGACGGGATCGGGGTGATGGGTCGCCAGGTGGCCGGCGTGCTGGGGATACACGTCGTCCGAGCGTTGCTCGCGCTGCACCGAGGGCAAGATCGCCTCGAAGATGCGGGCGAACGGATCGACGAACGAGCTGCCCGTGTACTGCATGCGGGCGGTCCCCGCCGTGTAGCCGCACCCCCAGGTGACGCTCCGGCGCGCCTTGGCACCGAGCCGCCACGCCACCAGCCCGACGATCAGCAGTACTACCGCGAGGCCGCGGCTCGCCCAGAGCAGCGGTCCAAACGGCTGCAGCAGCGCGCTCGCCGCTGGCGCGTTCGGAAACAGCGCCAGGGCGCCATTGACCACGCGCAGCCCGACCTCCGGATAGAGGCCGAGCACGACGATGCCGACGCCGTGCGCCCACATCGGCCCGAGCATCGTCGCCGGCGCGTCGCCCTCGATCTTGGGGTGCTCGTCGCGGCGCACGCCAAGGAAGCCGAGCCCGAAGGCGCGCACCAGGGACAGCGCACCCACCGCGCCGACGAACGCCAGCATCGCCGCCGTAGCAATGAACACGATGCGCTCCTGGAGCTGAGGGGCCGCCCCGGAGAGCAGGCCGGCGTAGAGCAGCAGCTCGCTGACGAAGCCGTTGAGCGGCGGCAGCGCCACCATCGCCACGCCGCCGAGGAGGAACAGCCCGGCGGTGCGCGGCAGCAGGCGGGCCAGCCCACCCAGGCGCTCGAGATCGACGGTGTGCGCGGCGCGATAGATCGCGCCGGCCGCATAGAACAGCAGGCACTTGAAGAGCGCGTGGTTGAGGATGTGCAGCAGGCCGGCGCCGAAGCCGAGCGCGATGAGCGACGGCTTCTGCCAGCACCAGCCGAGGTAGCCGAGGCCGAAGCCCATCGCGACGATCCCGACGTTCTCCGTCGACGAATAGCCGAGCATTCGCTTGAGATCGCGCTGCGTCGTCGTCTGCAGCACGCCGAAGAACGCCGACAGCGCGCCGAAGCACAGCACCGCCCAGCCCATCCACTCGTCCGGGCGCCCCTGCAGCAGCGAGAAGCGGAGGAAGCCGAACAAGCCGGCCTTGTGGATGACGCCGGACATCAGCGCCGAGACGTGCGCCGGCGCCGCCGAGTGAGCGCGCGGTAGCCAGGTGTGAAACGGAAAGAACGCCGACTTGAGCGCGAAGGAGACTCCGAGCAAGAGGAAGATCGTCCCGCGATCCGCCGGGTGGCTCGACAGGAAGGCGCCGAACGCCGCGAAGCTCATCGACTCGGTCTTGCTGTGCAGCAGCATGAACGCAGCGACGAGCACGAACAGCCCGACGTGCGTCGAGACCAGATAGTTGAAGCCCGCGAAGCGGATGCGCTGGTTGCGATAGTCCCAGATCACGAGCAGCCAGGCGGCGATCGCCGCGATCTCCCAGCCGAGCAGGAACACCAGCGCGTTCTCGACGGAGTAGATCAGCACGAACGCGACCGAGGTCATGTTGAGCAGCGCGTAGTGCGGGCCGCCGTGGCGCCCCTTGCGAAAGTACGGGTCGAGGTAGCCGGCGGCGTAGATCGTCCCGAGCAGCGTCAGCGGTAGCGACCAGACCAAGAAGAACGCCGACAACCCGTCAACGCCGAAGGTCATGTTGTCGATCGGCGGCGGCCAGGCGATGCGGAGCTCGGCCTGCCCGCCTCCGAGCAGCGGCACCACGTTGACGAGCATGAGCACGCACGCGATCGCCTGCGTCGTGATCGCGACCCAGGCGCTGGCGCGGTTGTTTCGGACGAGCGCGGCGAGGATGGCGCCGAACAGGAGGATAGGGAGAACCACGAGGAGCGAGGCGCTCACGCCCCCATTCGTAAGCCCCCGCCCGAAAATGGGCAACAATCTCGACGGGGCATCCGTTATCTTGACGCCTTGTCCGTTATAACGGATGCTGGTCTTGCTCATGCGATCCACTGCCTGCTGCTGCTGTCGCTAGCCGACCACGCCCGGAAGAGCCGAGCGTGACTCGGCGCCACGCAGCTTGCAGAGCCAACACAAGGAGTCGCACATGCTCATCGCCATCATCGGCGGCCTCGAACGCAGCGAGCAGGACTTTCACCGTCTGGCGCGCCGCCACGACTGCTCGATCGAGTTCCACCCGGGACACATGGGAGGACGCGGCACCGCCGCCCTCGAGCGCACGATCGATCGGGCTGACTTCGTCGTCATCTCCACCGATCTGAACAGCCACGGCGCCGTCCAGCACGCGCGCCGGCTGGTCCGCGAGCTCGGCCGCCCCTCGCTGCTCGTCCGACGCTTCGGCGTCGCGCAGCTGCAGACGCTGCTGGCCGCGCTCGGGCGACGCGACGAGGCCGCTCGCCAGTCCGCCTAGCCTTCGCTACGATGGCACTCGATGCCCAAGACGCACTACCGCGCCTGCAACCTGTGTGAGGCCATCTGCGGCCTCGCCATCGAGCACGAAGACGGCAAGATCCTCTCCATCCGCGGCGACAAGGACGATCCGTTCAGCCGGGGCCACATCTGTCCCAAGGCGGTCGCGCTCAAGGACCTGCACGAAGATCCGGCGCGCCTCCGTCGACCGCTGCGTCGGGAGCCGGGCACCGACCGGTTCGTCGAGGTGTCGTGGGACGAAGCCTTTTCGGACATTGGCCGCCGGCTGCGGACGGTCCGCAAGCGCCACGGCCGCGACGCCCTCGCCTTCGTGCAGGGCAACCCGGTCCTCCACAACTACGGCTCGATGATCTGGGCGCAGATCCTGCTGCCGCTCTTCCTGCGCACCCGCCACCGCTTCTCGACCGTCTCGCTCGACAACCTGCCGCGCATGCTGGTGTCGCGCACGCTCTATGGCAACCAGGCCATCCTGCCGGTGCCGGACGTGGACCGCACCGACTACCTCTTGATCCTCGGCGCCAACCCGGCCGTCTCGAACGGCTCGGTGATGACCGCGCCCGATCTCGCCAAGCGCCTCACCGCGATCCGAGAGCGCGGCGGGCAGGTCGTCCTCGTCGACCCACGCCGCAACGAGACCGCCGAGCTCGCCTCGCGCCATGTCTTCATCCGCCCTTCGAGCGACGTCTACTTCCTGCTGTCGCTGCTCCACGTCCTGTTCCACGACAAGCTCATCCGCCACCGCTCGACCGTACCGCTCGAAGGCTGGATCGCGCTCGAGCAGGCGGTCAGCGCGGCCGACTACACCCCGGCGCGCACGGCGGCCGCGACGGGCATCGATGCCGCGACGACGACCGCGATCGCGCGCGAGCTGGCCGCCGCCCCCTCCGCGTGCGTCTACGGTCGGATGGGGGTCTCGGTACAGCCCCATGGCGCGCTGTCGACCTGGCTCATCGACGTGATCAACCTCGTCACCGGCAACTTCGATCGCCCAGGCGGCGCGATGTTCGCGACCCCGGCGGTGGATCTGATCGGCATCGCCAACCTCGTGCGCATGCGCGGCAGCTTCGCGAGCTACCGTTCGGCGGTCCGCGGCCTGCCTGAGTTCAACGGCGAGCTGCCGATGGCGACGCTCGCCGAGGAGATCGAGCACGGCAGCATCAAGGCCGCGCTGCTCACCGCGACCAACCCGGTCCTGTCGGCGCCCAACGGCAACCGCATCGAGCGCGCGCTCGGCAGCCTCGAGTGTGTCGTCGCGGTCGACTTCTACCTCAACGAGACGACGCGCCTGGCCCACTACATCCTGCCGCCGACAGCGACGCTCGAGCACGAGCACTACGACCTCGGCCTCTATCAGCTCGCCGTTCGCAACACCGCGCGCTGGAACGAAGCGCTCTTTCCCCCCGCCGACGGGGCACTCCACGACTGGCAGATCTTCTCGCGCCTGCTCAGCGAGATCGCCGGCTCGTTCTATGCCGGCACCGTGGGCGCGATGCTGCGTCGCCTGACGCCCGAGCGGACGACCGACCTGCTGCTGCGCGCCGGGCCCCATCGGCTCTCGGTCGCAGCGCTGCGCGAACATCCCCACGGCCTCGATCTCGGGGCGCTCGAGCCGCGCCTCCCCGAGATCCTCGCCACGGACGCGGGAAGCGTCGACCTCTTTCCGTCGCTGTTCGCCGACGCGCTCGCCGCCTTGCCACCGCCGCCGCACCGGCCCGCCGGGCTGCTCCTCATCGGACGGCGCGATCTGCGCAGCAACAACTCGTGGATGCACAACGCGCTCCGGCTCGTCAAAGGCAAGCCGCGCTGCACCCTCCTCATCCACCCCGAGGACGCCGAGGCGCGCGGCGTCCGCCCGGGCGACGTCGTCGAGATCGAGTCGCGCACCGGCGCCGTCCTGGCCCCCGTCGAGGTCAGCGACGCGATCCTGCCCGGCGTGGTCAGCCTGCCCCACGGCTGGGGCCACCATCGCGCCGGAACCCGCCTGCCCGTCGCCGAGCAGTACCCCGGTGTGTCGCTCAACGATCTCACCGACGAGGCCGAGATCGACGAGCTGTGCGGGACGTCGGTCCTCGCTGGCGTGCCGGTCACCGTCACCAGGGTCGAGTCGGCGTGAAGGTCCTCAAGGCGTGGGAGAAGCGCAGCGATGAGCACCGCGTCTGTTATGCCGTGCTCACCGACGAGGGCCTTCGACTCGGGGAGACCATCGACGACGACCGGCACCAGGACACCGCCGGGGAGATCTCGATCGAGCAGTTCCTCCGCGGCGGGTATCAGAGAGAGCTCGCCGCCGCGTTCGGAGAGGACGTGCTAGGCGAGGCGATCGCGCTGGCGCGGGGAATACCGCGCGGCTGAGCACTCGCCGTTCGCCGCTCGCC
>CAZPEY010000020.1:0-18390 GCA_964585665.1 uncultured Polyangiaceae bacterium
GTCGGGCTGATCCTCACCGACGAGGAGGCGCAGCATCGTCGACTTGCCGGCGCCGTTGAGGCCGACCACACCGATGCGATCGCGATCGCCGATCGCGAACGAGACGTCGTCGAGGACGTGGCGCGAGCCGAACGCCTTGGCGACTCCCTGGAAGGTGACGATCGTCTCGGCCATGGTTGGCTACGGCACCTCGAGGACGATCTTGCCGACGTGCTCGCTCGCTTCGATCCGGGTGTGCGCGGCTCGCACCTGGTCGAGCGGCAACACGCGATCGACGACGACGCGCAGCGAGCCGTCGCGCAGCGCCGGCAGCACGTCGCGGATCACGGCCTCGGTCAACGCGGCCTTCTCTTCGACGGTGCGAGCGCGGAGGGTCGCGCCGGTGATCTGCAGGCGATTGCGCAGGATCTTCATGAGATCGAGCTCCGCGTGCACGCCGCCCTGGAGCCCGATGATCACGAGGCGGCCTTCGGTGCGCAGAACGCGCAGGTTGGCGTCGAGGTACGACGCACCCATCAAGTCGAGCACGACGTCGATGTCGGCGAGCTCGTCGGCGAAGCGATGCGTCCGATAGTTGATGAAGCGGCGCGCGCCGAGCTCCAGACAGCGCGTGCCCTTGTCGTTGCTGCCGACGGTGACGATGACCTCGGCGCCGGCTCGCGCCGCGAGCTGGATCGCCGCGGTGCCGACGCCGGAAGCGCCGCCATGGACGAGCACGCGCTCGCCGGTGCGCACGCGCCCGCGCCAGAAGAGCGCGTCGTAGGCCGTGAGCCAGACCTCTGGGAAGGCCGCTGCGTCGACGAAGCTCATCGCTTCCGGGATCGGGATCGCGCAGGCCGCGGGCAGCAGCGCGTACTCCGCATACGCCCCTCCCGCGACGATGCCGCAGACGCGCGCGCCGACCTCGATGGCGTGGACGGCGGCGCCGCGCGCCACCACCTCACCGGCGAGCTCGAGACCGAGGAGCGGCGAGGCGCCATGCGGCGGTGGGTAGAGGCCCCGCCGCTGCAAGAGATCGGCGCGGTTGACCGCCGTCGCTCGCACCCGGACCAGGAGCTCGTGCTCTCCCGGGACCGGCTGCGGCCACTCGGCGAGCCGGAGCTGCTCGACGCCGCCCGGCTCGTCGACGACTACGGCGAGCATGGACAGGCCCCGCGCGGTTTGCCAAAGTCTCGGCGATGGAGACCGAGCTGCTGCGCTACTTCGACGGAGAGAAGCAGGGAGCGATTGGCTTCGGCCTGGCCGGAGTCATCGCCTGTCTCGTCGGGCTCGTCGTGTGGCGCAGCGCCGCGCATTACCGGGCGATGCTATATCCACTGCTCATCGTCGCGGCAATTCAATTTGGCGTGTTCTTCGTCATCTACTTCCGCACCGCGGCGCAGGTCGACAAGCTCCTCGCGCAGCTCAAGCGCGCACCGGCGGAGTTCAAGCTCGCCGAGGGCAAGCGCATGACGGGCGTCAACCGCAGCTTCGTCGTCGTCGAGGTCGTCGAGCTGGTGCTGTTCGTCGCCGCAGTGGGGATCTGCCTGCTCAAGCAAGCGGACGCGCGCTGGTTCGCGGTCGGCCTCGGCTTGATCCTGCAGTCCTCCGCGATGCTGGTCTGCGACCTCGCGGCGCACCGTCGCGGCGTCGCGTACGCGCGTGCCATCTCCGAGCTGCAACCATGATCGAGACCGACGATCCCGCCACGGCGACGGCGCTGCTCGAGGAGCGCGGCGCCGTCTGCCTGCCGCAGCTCCATGATCCGGCGCGGATCGAACGGGTCGCCGTCGCGCTGCACGACTACGTGGCCGGCGAGCTGCTGACCAGCGGCGGGCACTACTACTCGGTCGGCGATCGGCGGATCATGATCCCCGTGCCCTTGCGCACGCCCTTCGTCGATGAAGAGCTGCTCGATCCGGAGCCGCTGCGCCAGCTCCTCTCCCCGCTGCTCGGCGACGACTACATCGTCCAGAGCTATGGCGCCGTGCTGGCGATGCCGGGCGCCGCGCCGCAGCAGCTCCATCGTGACTACTCGCTGCTCTACAACCCGGCGATCGGCGTCAACCTGCCGCCGTACGCGTTCACGGTCGTCGTGCCGCTCGTGCCGATCACCGCTGACAACGGCAGCACCGCGCTCGTCCTCGACTCACACCGCCTCGGCGACGGCGAGACCTACGCGCCGTACCCTCCGCTCGGTGGCTGCTACCTGTGGGACTATCGACTCTTCCACGGCGGCTTGCGCAACAACTCGAAGACCACGCGCCCCATCTTGTACCTCGTCTACGCGCGGCCATGGTTCGTCGATCCCGAGAACTTCCAGACCGTGCCGCCGCTGCGCGAGCCCGACGAGGAGCTGCCGCCGCGTGCGGCCCGATTGCTGCGCCGCGCGCGGCAGCGCCGGGTGGTGAGCGCGTGACGCTGTACGATCCAGCGCTGCGCGCCGCGCTGCTCGACGAGGTCGAATCGCAGCTCGCCTCCCCGCCGGTCTGGGTACCGCGCCTGCGGGGAGCGCTCGGTCGCGGTGCGCTCCACCAGTCGACGCGGCTCGGCGACGCGCTCGGCGTCGAGCTCGAGAGCGACTACGTCGTCGACACCCTTCGCGTCGTCCACGGACCGCTCGTTCGCCCAGCCCACCCGTCGCTGTTCGGCCGGGACTACGAGCCGACGTTCGCGATGCGCGTGGCGATCAACCTGCGCAGCGCCGACGAGCCGGAGCGGATCCGCGACTTGCGCGAGGAGCTGCCCCTCGGCGCTGGGCTCTGGCTCGAGTGGGTCTATGTCCGGCCGTGGTTTCTCGACGAGAAGACCGATCCGCAGCTCCCAGCGCTGCGCGTCCTCGACGAAGACTTCGCGTCGCTCGACTCATCGCTGCAGGATCTATTCGCTCGCGTCGTGCAGCAACGCGTCTACGATCGCGGCGCGCGCGGGCGGGAGGCGCGGTGAAGAAGGAGCGCATCGACAAGCTGCTCGTCGACCTCGGGCTCGTCGAGACGCGCTCGCGCGCGCAGGCCCTCATCATGGCTGGCGACGTCATCGTCGACGATCACGCGATCAAGAAGGCCGGGGATCTGGTGTCGCCCGATGCGACGATCCGGCTGCGCGGCGAGGCACTGCCGTTCGTTTCGCGCGGCGGGCTCAAGCTGCAGCACGCGCTCGATCACTTCGCGATCGAGGTCCGCGATCGCCTGGCGCTCGACGTGGGTGCGTCGACGGGCGGCTTCACCGACTGCCTGCTGCAGCGCGGCGCCGCCAAGGTCTGCGCGGTGGACGTCGGTCACAATCAGCTCGCCTGGAAGCTGCGCAACGATGCGCGCGTCGTCGTGATCGAGGGCTACAACGCACGCAACCTGCGGGCCGAAGATCTGCCCTTCGCTCCGGCCATCGTGACCTGCGACGTCTCGTTCATCTCGCAGACCTTGATCCTGCCGCGCATCAAGGCCGTCGCTGCGCCGGGCGCGATCGTCGTCACCCTGGTCAAGCCACAGTTCGAGGTCGGCAAAGACGACGTCGGCAAGGGAGGCGTCGTGCGCGATCCGGCCAAGCGCCAGGGAGCGATCGATCGCTGCGTCGCCGTCGCGGTCGAGCTCGGCGCCGTCGTGCGCGGCGTGATCCCGTCGCCGATCCTGGGTCCAGCGGGCAACGTGGAGTTCCTGCTCGTCGCTGACTTGGCGTAAGGTAGAGCCAACAAGGAGGCTTCGTGAAGCGTCTCACTCTGTCATTCGCGGTCGCAGCGCTCTTCGTCTTGCCGGAGGCCGGCTGCAAGCGGTCGGTGCCGAACAACATCGTCGAGCAATCGATGTCCAACGCGCTCCGCAGCTCCCCGACGATCCCGTCCGCGATGTGTGGCGTCGCGGTCAAGGGGTTCGCCAGCACCAGCGTGTCGAACATCCAGCGCGGCGAGGACAACGTGGGGTCGGCGCACCTCGTCGGCAAGCCGTGGCCGGGCCCGGGACAGCCCGCGAGCTGCGAGGGCGACGTGAAGTTCAAGTACAGCTACACGTCCAAGAGCTCTGGCTCGCGCCGCCGTCGCAAGACGACGGTCACCTGGTACCTCGACAAGCTCGAGCTGACCGCGGTGCAGACGCCGGGGGTGGCGTTCAAGCCCGTCGCCGACGACAAGATCGACGACAGCGACGACGGCCAATAGGCGCACGCCGGCGATGCGTATCCTGCTGACCGGTATCGCGGGCTTCATCGGCTCGCACCTCGCGGCGCGCCTGCTCGATCGACAGCACGTCGTGGTTGGCCTCGATTGCTTCGACGAGACTCTCTACCCGGCGGCGCTCCACGAGCGCAACCTGGCGACGCTCGGTCAGCCGGCCAACCTCCTCTTCGAGCGCGGCGACCTGCTCGAGACGGCTCGCATCGAGCGCTTGTTCGCCGAGCACGCGTTCGACGTGGTGGTGCACCTCGCCGCGCTGGCGGGGGTGCGCCCGTCGCTGCGCGAGCCGGCCCGCTACCAGCGCGTCAACGTCGAGGGGACGACGATCCTCCTCGAAGCGGCGCGCAAGGCGGGCGTCCGGCGCTTCGTCTTCGCCTCGTCCTCGTCCGTCTACGGCGCGCACAACAAGGTACCGTTCTCCGAGGGTGATCCTGCCGTGCGCCCCGCGTCTCCCTACGCGGCGAGCAAGCGTGCCGGCGAGCTCTTGTGCTCGAACTTCACCGATCTCTACGGCATGGCGACGACGGCGCTGCGCTTCTTCACCGTCTACGGGCCACGACAGCGCCCCGAGATGGCGATCCACAAGTTCGCGTCCTTGATCTGGCGCGGGCAGCCGGTGCCGATGTTCGGCGACGGCAAGAGCGCGCGCGACTACACGTTCATCACCGACATCCTCGACGGGATCTTGGCCGCGATCGACAAGACCGCAGACGCCGAGCATCGCGTCTACAACCTGGGCGGCTCGCGGACCACGACCCTCCTCGAGCTGGTCGATCGGATCGCCGCCGAGCTCGGGCGCCCCGCGACGCTCGACTGGCAGCCCGATCAACCCGGCGACGTGCCGATCACGTACGCGGATGTGTCGCACGCCAACTGGGACCTCGGGTACGAGCCCAAGGTGCCGATCGAAGAGGGGCTGGCCAGGTTCTGTGAGTGGTTTCGATCGGTGAACAGCTGACGGGCGCGTCTCGCGATCACTTCACCAGCAGCTCCATCGCGACGTCTGCGACGTAGCGATCGGGTCCGAGCTTGACGCGCCGCTGCCAGCGGCCGACCTCGGTGAACCCGACCTTGCGATAGAGAGCCTGCGCGGTCGCGTTCGACTCGCGCACGTTGAGCTCGATCTTCTCGACGGCGGGGGCGGCGCGCGCCCACTCGATCAAGCCCTCGAGCAAGGCCCGCCCGACGCCCTGCCCCTGCCACCCGGGATGAACCGCGAGCGTCAGGTGGACCACGTGTCGCACGGCGGCGAGCGGTAGCGGATCGAGCAGGCCGTGGCCGACGAGCTCGCCCGCCACCTCGGCGACGAGGTAGCGACCGTTGTCGGCGACGTCGAGGGCGGCGATCTTCGCCGCGAAGCGCTCGTCGGTCAGCTCGTCGGGACGCGAGACGAGAAGGCCCGGCGTCGCGGCGATCGAGCGCTCCGCCTGCGCGAGGGCGGGCGCGTCGGCGACTCGCGCCGTCCGGATCGTGAGCCGAGGGTCAGCCACCTGGCGTCGCGCTAGAGGCGGGCCAGGCGCTCGATCGCCTCTTCGACGTTGGCGCGCGAGTTGAAAGCCGACAGCCGGAAGTAGCCTTCGCCCGACGGACCGAAGCCCGAGCCCGGCGTTCCGACGAGGTGGGCGCGATCGAGCAACCGATCGAAGAAGTCCCACGACGACAGCTTGTCCGGCGTGCGCAGCCAGATGTAGGGCGCATGCTCGCCGCCGAACACGGCGAAGCCGGCGCGCGCCAGGCCCGCGCGCAGCAGCCGCGCGTTCTCCATGTAGTGCGCGATCTGCTGATTCGTCTGCTGCAGCCCCTCGGGCGAGTAGACCGCGGCCGCACCGCGCTGGACGATGTAGCTCGCGCCGTTGAACTTGGTCGTGTGGCGGCGGCTCCACATCGCGTTGAGCGAGGCCTTCTGGCCGTTGCCAGCGTCGGCGGACAGCGCCTTCGGAACGACGAGGAAGGCGCAGCGCACGCCGGTGAAGCCGGCGCGCTTCGAGTAGCTGCGCATCTCGATCGCGCAGTCCTTGGCGCCCTCGATCTCGTAGATCGAGCGTGGCAGCGACGGGTCCTGGATGTACGCCTCGTATGCGGCGTCGAAGATGATGATCGCCTCGTGGCGCCGCGCCCAGGCAACCCACTCAGTGAGCAGCGCGCGCGTCGCCACCGCGCCGGTCGGGTTGTTGGGCGAGCAGAGGTAGACGAAGTCGGCGCCGCGATCGGGCGGCGCGGGCATGAAGCCGTTGGCCTCGGTGGCGGGCAGGTAGAGCAGGCCCGGGTACCGGCCGTTCTCGTCGGGTGCGCCGGTGCGCCCGGCCATCACGTTCGAGTCGACGTACACCGGGTAGACCGGGTCGGTCACGGCGATCACCGCGTCGTCGGAGAACAGCTCCTGCAAGTTGCCGCTGTCGCACTTGCTGCCGTCCGAGACGAAGATCTCGTCGGCGGCGATCTCGACGCCCCGCGCCCGATAGTCGTGCTCGCGGATCGCGTCGAGCAGAAAGTCGTAGCCCTGCTCCGGCCCGTAGCCATGGAACGATTCGCGTCGCCCCATCTCGTCAACGGCGGCGTGCATCGCTTGGGTGATCGCGGGGGCGAGCGGCTCGGTGACGTCACCGATGCCGAGGCGGATGATCTTGGCGTCGGGGTGTGCCGCTTGATAGGCACGAACACGACGACCGATCTCGGGGAAGAGGTAGCCTGCTTTGAGTTTTTGGTAGTGCCGGTTTACGCGCGCCATGCGGCGCAGACTACACCAACTACTTGACGTCGATCTTGCTGACCTTGATCCACTTCTGGCCGTCCTTCTCCGTGACGGAGCCGGTCACCTTGCCCTGGCGGATCTTCTTGCACATCGCCTCGTCGTGCTTGCCGCCCGAGCCCTCGGCGAACAGGTAGACGACCTGCTTGTCGCCCTCCTTGACGCGGATCGCGTCGTTGCACTTGTCGACCTTGGCGCCGAACGAGCAGTGGCCACAGCCGACCTCGCCCTCGAGCGTGACCTCCTTGGCGGCCTGCTGCTTGGGCGGCGACGGCGCCTTGTCAGCGACGGCAAGACCAGCGAGCGGACCAACAGAGACGGCGAAGGCGGCGGCGGCGATCAGACGAGTCAGCATGGTTCGTTTCTCCTTGTGCTGCTCCTTATACCTCATGCGCAGCAAGATGCCCGCTGCGCTGTGCAAGCCAAGGTGCGCAATTTCACCGCAGCCATTCGGCCCAAGCGCAGCCGAGGGGACTCCCGGGAGCGCCGACGACGATCTCGCGGACCACGTCGAGCGCAGCCGGCGGAACGAAGCGCACCTCGATCACTCGATCGCCGCGCGCATCGACGAGGAAGAAGCGCGCGCCCTGCGGCGTCTCGAGCGCGACGAGGTCCTGGAGATCGGCCTGGCTGCGCTCCTCGACTGCGCTCTGTTGCGAGACGTCGACGAGCTTGCCGCCGTCGTAGCGGAGGAGGGCGCGAAGGCTGACGGTGCGCACGTCGAGGAGCGTGACGTGTGGGCCTGAGAAGCCGAGCAGGGCGGCGGTGTTTGCGTCGAGAGGGAAGCCAGCCGCGACCGAGACGCCGCGCGTCGGGATCTTGGCGCTCTGCCAGCTCCCGCCCGCCGACGGCACCCGCGCGATCGCCGCCTGGCCCCCCTCGATGTCGCCGGCGAACAGCCAGAACAGCGCGCTGCCCGCCGGGTGGACGTAGAGGCCCGCTCCGTTGAGCAGGAGCTCGCTGGGATCGACCGCCTCGCTGGTCAACGCCTCTGGCGCCTCGAGACCAGGGAGCGCGAGCCGGTGCAGCGTCGACGGTCCATAGCGCCCGTTGGGACACTTGCGCTCGGTGCAGAGCAGGCCGGCGCCCGCGACCCAGAGGCTCTGTCCGATCGCAGCGATCGCCGAGACGCCCTTGGCCTCGACATGCACCGTCGAGACCAGCCGCGGTTGCTGGTCCACGAGGTCGAACGCCGCGACCTCGTTGCTGCCGAAGAACGCGACGTAGAGACGATCTCCGACGAGCCAGCCCTTGATGGGCGTCTGACCGCTGGCGATCGGGAAGCGCTCGATGGCGCTGGCACACCGCTGCGGATCGACGAGGGCGGAGAGACGCAGCAGCACGATGGCGGGGGACTCGGTGTCGAGCGCGACCAGGCGATCACCGCTGCGACCGACGCGTACCAGCCAGCGCGGCAGGTTGGCGCACGGCAAGGGGCGTGCGGTCCCGCGGTCTACGTCGACCAGGGAGACGCTACGCGCCAGTGCGTTGTAGACGAGCAGCGGCGGCGCAGACGTGGGCGCTCGCTTCGTCTGCTGCCGTGCAAGGAGGATCGCCGCGATGGCGAACGCACCACCGAGCATCACGGCGAGCGCGCGCGATCGCGGTCGCATGGTCAGCGCGAGGCGCCGTAGGCCGAGAACGAGAGGGTGGTGCATGAGTGCGTCAGCACCGGGGTCGATCCGACGAAGTAGGTGTCGACCTCGTCGACGAGCAGATTGTAGACGACCTCGCCGTCCCCGCCGGTGGCGAGGCTCTCGGCCGCACCGAGCTGCTGGCGCTCGCCTGACGGGAGCTTGAGCCAGTCACCGACCCGCAGCTCGAAGGCGCGCACCCAGGCAGAGCCGTCGACCCAGAAGTAGTGATCGGGTGTGGTCGTGATCGCGCTGCCGCCAATCACGAGGCGCACCAGGCTCGGAGCGAGCTTGCGCTCGACGCCGATCACCTTGCGAACCAGGGCGCGCTGCTGGCGCGTGTCGAACGCCAGGACCTCTTCGCCGACCTCAATCGTCTCGATCGCGCGCTCGCCGTCGGGTGTCTTGACGGGCGTACCAGCGACGAAGCAAGTGCACGACGTCTGGCACTTCTTGATGTCCGTGCAGCAGTAATAGACGGTGGGCGAGGTCGTGCACTCTCCTGTCGCTGCGCACTCGGTCCGGCAGGCGGTCGCACCGCACAGATAGGGACTGCAGTCGGTTGTGCTCGCGCTCGTGCAGGCACCCGCCCCGTTGCACACGCGGGCGTTGGTCTGGATGTTGCCGGTGCAGCTCTGCGCGGTGCACACCGTGCTCGAGCTCGGGAACTGACACGCGGTGGACGTACCGTTGCAGTAGCCCTTGCACGGCGCACTGCCCGCGCAGCTCCGCGTTCCGACGGGCGTGCCGTTGGCGGCGATCGGCGTGCACGTTCCGAGGCTGCCGCCGATGTTGCACGCGGCGCAGCTCCCCGTGCAGCTCGAGTTGCAGCAGTACCCGTCGATGCATTGGCCGAAGGTGCACTCCGTCGATGACGAGCAGACGCGGCCATTCGGCTTGGTCGTCTTGCAAGTGCCATCGGCGTTGCAGTAGCGCCCGGCGACGCAGTCGCCATCGCCGGTGCAGGAGGTGAGGCAATCGGTGCCAGCGCCGTTGCACTTGAGGCTGTTGGGACACGTCGAGGTGCTGGGCGTCGAGCACGCGCCGGCGCTGTTGCACGTCGCTGCAGCGGTCAAGGTCGTCCCGCTGCAACTCTTCGAACCGCAGGTCGTTGTCGAGGTCGGGAACGTGCACGCGGACGTCGAAGCCGAACTGCACGCGCCGCCGCAGGTCGTGCCCTTGCCCGCACAATCGCCGCGGGTGCCATGCGGCTGCCCCGACGTGACCGGGCTGCAGATGCCAAGCGTCGCTGGCAGGTCGCATGCCTCGCACTTGCCACCACAGGCGGTGTTGCAGCAGTAGCCGTCGACGCAGTGGCCGTTGGTGCACTCGCCGGAGACCATGCACGAGGCTCCGTCGGGCTTGGTGCCGCAGCTGTTGCTGACGCAGGTCGCGGGCGACTTGCACTCTCCGTTGCCGGTGCACGAGGTGTTGCAGGCGGTGTTGCCCGCGTTGCACACGTACGGGGTGCACGAGATCGCAGACGGCGTGATGCAGGTGCCCGCACCGTCGCACTTTCCGGTACCGACGCCGGTGTTGGCGACCGGATCGCAGGAAGCCGGCTTGCACTCGACGTTGTTCCACAATCGACAAGCACCTTGACCATTGCACGCGCCGTCGCGCTGGCAGGTCGCAGCGGGATCGGGGCCGCAGGGATCGTGGCCAGCGTGTGGTGCCTCGGAGTCGGGGACGTTGGTGCACGTACCCACCGACCCGCTCACGTTGCAGGCGACGCATGCGCCGACGCACTGCGTGTCGCAGCAGACGCCGTCGACACAGAAGCCGGACACGCACTCGCCGCCGACTCCGCAGGCCTGGCCGTTCGGCTTGTCGGTGTTGCCCGCCAGATCGGACGGAGGCGCCGCGTCCGTGCTAGCGCCGGCGAGGTCAACGGCCGACAGCGGCGCGTCCGTTCCGGCCAGATCGACGGAGGCGCCGCCCGCGAGATCGATCGTGGCGTCCGGGCCGGTGCCCTTCTTCCAGCAAGCTCCGTCGCTGGCGCAATAGTAACCGTCCGGACACTTGCCGCTGTTCAAGACACACTGGAGCTTGCCGTTCTCGACGTCGATCTTGAAACAGCCGCCGAGAAGCAGCAGCAGGACGAGCCAACGAGGATTCATTTCAACCTGCGAGGGTCAAAAGTTGCCGCCCGCCCAGAGGCCCACACGATCCGTGGCGAGGAGCGGTAGCACCAAGACCGCACGCGACGACGGACGCGGTTTCATGCCGAGCGCCAGCAGCGCCGAACCCGCTGCAACACCGACGACGCCGACCGCCATGAGGCCACCCATGAGTCCGTTGTAGAGCTTGCCGCGGCTCTGCAGGCCGGGATCGAACTCCTTGCCCTCGACCGAGTCACGCCGCAGCTGCTCGGTCGTCTGCGCGCCGAGCAACGCACAGGCCGCACCGCCACCGAGCCCGCCGACGCCGATGCTCAGCGTGACACCGCCGGCGATCACGAGCCCGCGCCGTGGACGCTCCTTGATCACTTGCTTGGCGACGACCGGCTTGGGCTCGACCTGCTTGGGCTCGGCGTCGGGCGGTGGCGTGATCTTTGGATCGATCGCGTGATCGGGCGGCTGCTTCTGCGCCTGTCGCTGATCTTCGATGGCGCGCTCGAGCAACGCGATCTTCTTCTCGACCTCGCTACGGTTGGGCGCGTCCGGGTTGCGAATGAGGAAGTTCCGATAGGCCCGCAGCGCCTCGACGTTGTGCCCTGCCAGGCGATGCGCCTGGCCGAGGTTGTAGAGCAGCGCGGGCTCGTCGATCAGGCGATACGCCTCCTCGTAGCCGGAGATCGCCTCGTCGTAGCGTCCGAGCTCGAAGGCACGCTTCGAGCGCTGATAGTGCTCCCGCGCCTTCTTGCGCGCTTCATCGGTCTGCGCGTGGGCTGGGGGGCCCGTAAGGGTCCCCGCAACTGCAAGAGCGCTTACAAGGACACTGGCAAGCAGCCGCACGCCTTCATTGTAGCGCATGTCGAGACGCTGCGCGCCACCACGCGCTAGCCGAGGAGGGGCGCGGCGACTCAATGGACATGGTAGAGTGATCCAGACATGGGTGTGCTTCGTGGGGTCCTGCTCGGGTTGGTTGGACTCGTCGCTGGGTGCAGTGGAGGTGAAGCGATCGTTCGCGTCACCGTCAATCCGGCCAGCACCCAGCCGAGCGCCCTGCGCATCACCCTGTACGGCAACGGCCGCCTGGTCTTTCCCTCGACACTCGCGCTCGGGCAGAAGCTGCTGCCAGGGGCCGTCCTCGTTCAGAACATCGACGCCTCGATCAAGAACTTCCGCATCCTCGTCGACGGGCTGGACGGCAACGGCGACATCAAGTCGCAGGGCGCGACCAAGGTGACCTTGCGGGCCGGTGCCGAGACGCCGACCACCGTGCAGCTCGTCGACGGACAGCTCGCCGATCGAGACGGGGACGGCGTCCCCGATGTGATCGACGATTGCCCCGACCAGAGCGACGCGGATCAACGCTGCGCCCAGCCGCCCGATCTCAGCGCGCCACCGCCGCCCGATCTCCGCGCTGGCAACGATCTCGACGGCGCCGCCTCGAGCGATCTGCTTGGCGCGCCCCTCGATCTGCGCGCCGCGGCCGATCTCAGGAGCGATCAGGGCCCCGCGATGATGCCCGATCTCAACGGCTTCGTGAGCTGCCCGGGCGGCTCGCTGTTCTGTGACAACTTCGAGACGGGCGACACGTCGAAGTGGGACGCGCTCGTGCCGGGCGGTTCGGGCGCCACCCTCGCGGTGTCGACGAACCTCGCGCACAGTGGCACCCACGCGCTGCGCGCCCAGACGAGCGGCGGCACCTCGACCGTGTGGCTCAAGCACCGCCTGCGCTGCCAGGGCGACATGAGCGCCGAGTGTCCGATCACGACGGGCAGCCTCTACTTCCGAGCGTTCCTCTACTCGGCGACGGCGTTCAACTACCCGCTGTACTTCCTGTTCGCCCACCGCGACTCGGGCGACAACGACTACGTCGTCGGCCTCGACACCTTCAGCGGGGGAGGCTGGTACATCTACAACAAGAACCCGGGCAGCGCGTACGCGATGACCGGCGCGTTCAATCCAGGCGTGTGGCACTGCGTCGAGCTCGAGGTCGAGTTCTTTGGCAGCGACAACGTGGTCAAGATCTGGGTCGACGGGGGCACCGCCACGTCGTCACCGAACATCGCGGGTGCGAACGCCGCGCCGGCGATCGGCGAGATCGATGTGGGCGTCGTCTATCAGAACGTGGGCGGCGGCTTGATGAACGACTTCTACCTCGACGACATCGTCGCCTCGACGAGCAAGATCGGCTGCAACTGACGGCGCCGGGCGAATTGGGTAAGCTCGCCGCATGACGCGGCGGGCGCTCGTCCTTGGACTTGGCTTCGCGGCTGCCGCCTGCGCGCCCGTCGAGCCGAGCGTTCCCGAGCAGCCGGGCGTCCGCCGCTTCGGAATCATGGTGAGCGACATCGGGGGCTGCTCGACCAGCGCGGTCGCAGGGCTGTCGGCGCAGCTCGTCGAAGAGCAGAATTGCCTGCGGCCCGGCGTGCTGGTGTCGTTCGCCGGCACGCCTAATCTCTCGGTCCCGAGCTACGTCAACGCGCTGCTCGAGCCGCCCGCTGCGACGGCGCTCGTGCAGGCGGCGGGCAAGGCCAAGCAGCCGATCGCGATCAATTCCGCGTTCCGCACGCTGGCGCAGCAATACCTGCTCAAGAAGTGGGAGGGGAGCTGCGGCATCTCGATCGCGGCGTCTCCAGGCAACTCGAACCACGAGACGGGGCTGGCCATCGACGTCGACAACCACGCTGAGTCGCAGAGTGCGCTCGAGAGTGCCGGCTGGGTGTGGTTCGGCGCGGGCGACGCGGTGCACTTCGATTGGAAGGGCGCCGGCGCGATCGATCTGCGCATGGACTCGGTGCTCGCCTTTCAGCGCCTGTGGAACCGCAACCACCCGGCGGACTTGATCGACGAGGACGGTGACTATGGCCCGGCGACGGAGGCGCGCCTCGGGCAGAGCCCGGCCGAAGGCTTTCCGATCGGCGCTCAGTGCGACCCGACAGGCGATCTGGCGCCGGCCGTCGATCTGGCGCAGCCACCCGATCTCAGGGAGGCTGTCGACGGCGGGATCGCGGACGCCGCAGGGTCGGACGACGCCTCGCCGGGGCGCGGCAAGACCGTGCATGGCGGCTGCGCCGCGGCGGGCCACCTCGACGGCGGGTTCGGTGCGCTCCTGCTCGCGCTCGCCCTCCGCCGACGCGGCCGCAACTCCGGGCTTGACGGGGCGCTCAGTTCTAGAAGAGCCTTCTAGAATAATGAGAGCCTCCACCGAGAAGCGACGCAAGGAGATCCTCGACGCGGCCCTCGCCTGCTTTCGCGAGCAGGGCTTTGGCGCCACGTCGATGGAGCAGATTCGCAGCCGCTCGGGCGCTAGCGTGGGCAGCATCTACCACCACTTCCACAGCAAGGAAGAGCTGGCACAGGCGCTCTACATCGAGGGGCTCGCCGACTATCAGCAGTCGCTGCTCGTCGAGCTGACCCGCCACCGCACCGCCGAGAGCAAGACGCGGGCAGTCGTCGATCACTACCTCGGTTGGGTGAGCGACCACCTCGAGCTGATGCACTACCTCGTCCAGATGAGGCAGGCCGACTTCGTCGCGCAATCCGAGATCCGCGCCTCGCGCGCCGAGTTCTTTCGCGCCGCCGCAGAGTTCTTCCGCGGCCACCTCGAGAACGGAGAGCTCCGTGCGATGCCGTTCGAGCTGTTCGTCGCGCTCACCACCGGGCCGGTGCAGGAGTACACGCGGCACTGGCTCGGCCACCCCGATCCGGGAGATCTCAAGAAGGCCCGCAAGATCCTCGCCGACGCCGCCTGGGCGTCCGTTCGAAAAGAGTAAAACCCAATGACCACCCCCGAGACCGCCGTCCCTTCCGACAAGCCTTCGAAGTGGAAGTTCTACAGCACCAAGAGCGAGGACCGGCTCTGGGACTACGTCGTCATCGGTTCGGGGATGGGCGGCATGACGACCGCGGCGATGCTCGCCAAGCTCGGCCACCGCGTGCTGGTGCTCGAGCAGCACTATGTGCCGGGCGGCTTCACGCATACGTTCAAGCGCAAGAAGTGGGTCTGGGACGTCGGCGTGCACGCCGTCGGCGAGGTCAATGACAAGGCGATGGTTGGGCGCGTGTTGCACGCGCTCACCGACGGGCGCCTGCAGTGGGCGTCGCTCGGCAAGATCTACGAGGAGTTCTACTACCCGGATCTTCGCATCGACTTTCCCGACAACCGCGCGCAGTTTCGCGAGGCGCTCATCGCGGCCTTTCCTGCCGAGGCGTCGGCGATCGACGAGTACTTGAAGGCGGTCCGCCAGGTCGGCGCGACGATGCGCAACTACTACCTATCGCGCATGCTGCCGCCGTCGTGGGCGCCGCTGTTCGATCGGCTGATCGCCGGCAAGGCGCACGAGCTGCTGACCCAGCGCACCCAGACGGTGCTCGATCAGATGACGAGCAACGCGCGCCTCAAGACCGTCCTCACCGCGCAGTGGGGCTACTACGGCGTGACGCCGGATCGCTCGAGCTTCGCGATCCACGCGCTGGTCGCCAAGCACTTCTGGTACGGCGGCTACTACCCGGTCGGCGGTGCGGGCAAGATCGCCGAGGAGCTGCTGACGACGGTGGCCAACGCCGGCGGCTGGACGCGCATCCGCGCCGAGGTCGATCACATCCTCATCGACAACGGCCGGGCCGTCGGCGTGCAGCTCAAGGATGGCGAGCGCATCCGCGCCAAGCGCGTGGTGAGCGCCGCCGGAGCGCTGCCCACCGTCGAGCGGCTCTTGCCCGAGTCGGAGCGTCACAAGGCGTGGGCGCAGTCGATCGAGGCGCTCAAGCCGTCGCCGTGCCACGTCTGCCTCTACCTCGGCTTCAAGGGCGACATCCGGCAGGCAGGCGCGAGCGCGTCGAACAAGTGGTTCTACGAGACGTGGGACAGCACGGAGAAGTACTGGGACATCGCGCACCCGACCAAGGAGGCGCCCGTCCTCTACTGCAGCTTCCCGTCGCTGAAGGACCCGCTGCACGAGCCGGGGCCGGAGCTGCTGCACACCGGCGAGGTCGTCACCTTCGTCCCGTACGATCTGTTCAAGCCGTGGGCCGACGGCCGCTGGCAGAAGCGCGGTGATGAGTACGAGGCGTTCAAGGACAAGCTGCAGGAGCGGCTGCTGGCGCAGTTCTTTCGCCACATGCCCGAGCTCAAGAAGCACCTCGCCTACGTCGAGCTATCGACGCCGATCTCGACAGAGCACTTCACGCGCGCCGCGCTCGGCGCGATCTACGGCATCGAGCCGACGCCAGAGCGCTATCAGACCCTCAACCTGCGGCCGCGGACACCGGTCAAGGATCTTTACCTTTCGGGCAGCGACATGGCGTCGGTCGGCGTCATTGGCGCCATGGTCGGCGGTGCGCTCGCGGCGGTGTCGGCCGAGCCGCACCGCGCCATCCCGTACTTGAAGCGAGCCATGCAGGGGTGAGCGCGCGGCCCCTGCTGGCGGCGCTCGCGCTCACGGCCGCGGCGTGCGGCGGCGAGCCGGCGCGCTACCGCGTCGTCGAGGGAGCGATCGTCGATCCGGAGGGCGCGACGATCGTGCTGCGCGGCCTCAACGTCTCGTCACGCCACAAGCTGCCGCCCTACTTCGATTTCCACGAGAGACCCGACTACGATCGCGCCGCGACGTGGGGGATGAACTCGATCCGCTTCCTGGTGACGTGGTCGGCGATCGAGCCGAGCCCCGGCGTGTACGATGAGGCGTATCTCGACGCAGTGCGGGCGCACATCACCACCGCGGGCGAGGCGGGCCTGCGCGTCATCGTCGACATGCACCAGGACGTCTTCGGCCTCGGCTTCGCCGGCGGCGACGGCGCGCCCCGCTGGGCCTGCGACGAGGCGCGGTACGCGGCCTTCTCCCCGACGAGCCCGTGGTTCCTCAACTACCTCGATCCGAACGTCACGGCTTGCTTCGATCGGCTGTGGACGGATGCGTCGCTGCGCGCCTCGTTCGCGGGCGCCTGGCGCGCGCTGGCGGCGCGCCTCGTCGACCTGCCCTACGTCATCGGCTTTGACGTGCTCAACGAGCCGCACTGGGGCAGCTACGATCTCTACGCGTTCGAGCGCGATCGGCTGCAGCCGTTCTACGAGCAGGTCATCAAGGAGGTGCGCGGCGTCGCGCCCGACTGGCTGGCGTTCGTCGAGCCCGCGTCGAGCCGCAACGTCGGCATCCCGACCAGTCTCGGCAGGCTCGCCGTCGATCGAGTCGTCTATGCGCCACACTCGTACGACGCCGAGGCGGAGCAGGGGCTCGGCTTCGACGCGGCCAAGCGCGAGAAGCTGATCGCCAACGTCGGGGCGCTCGCTGAGGAGGCGGACAGGATCGGCGCGGCGCTCTGGATCGGGGAATACGGGGGTATCGCGGCCCACGCCAACATCGGCGACTACATGGACGCGCAGTTCGACGCGATCTCGGCGGTCGCTGGATCGTCGGCGTACTGGCACTACGGCAAGGACGACGGCTACGGCGTGCTGGACGCGAACGGCGACGAGAAGCCGTCGTTGATGCCAGCGCTCGTCCGCCCCTATCCCGATCGCGTCGTCGGCAAGCTCAGGAGCTACCGCTGGGACGAACAGACAAGCCGCTTGACCATCGTCACCGAGGGCGCGAGCCGGATCGAGGTGCGCTGGCCGACCCGCCTGCCCGCGCCGACCGCACCGCCGTGTGGCGGCTGCACCGTCGAACAGCCACCGGGGCGCCTCCTCCTCTCTGGGCGTCCGCTGCCGGCAGAGATCACGCTCGGCCCGTAGCGTCCGCCGTCGCCTACCACCGAGAAGAAAAAACGCCCCCACCAGCGCACGCTGGCGAGGGCGTCCCTACTGCGCGACTCGAGGCAGTTACGCGTGCGACTTCGGAGCGATCCCCTTTACCTCGATCTTGCGCGCCTTGACCTCCGGGCGCTTGGGGACATGAACCGTCAGCACGCCATCGCGCAGATCGGCCTGGATGGAGTCGGTGTCGATCGTGTTCGGCAGCATGAAGGTACGGCTGAACGAACCGAACGAGCGCTCGTAGGAGACCATCTTCTCGTCCTCACGCTTGAGCTCGGTCTCGCGCTTGCCGGCGACGGTGAGCTGGTTGCCCGACAGCGTGATCTCGACGTCCTTCTCTTGCACGCCCGGCAGATCGGCGTGAATCACGAACTCGTTCGGCGTCTCGCGGATGTCGGCCGATGGCGCGAACGCTGCCTTCTGAGCGGGTCGGCCCGCCTCTTCCAGCCCATCCCACTTCATCATCTCGCGGAACAGGCGCAGCGGATCGACGTCAAACGAGCTCGAAAATCCCGGATCGAAACGGCGAATGAGTGGCATGGCATCCTCCATCGTTGGCATCGTTGTTGATTCTTCGGCGGGCGCGCTCCGGATCGCGCCGGCTCCATCGATGTAGATGAGGTAATCACGCCTTTTCTTCGCGCAAGTCCTCCAGCATCACGAGCGCCTCGCGGAGGCGCCTTTCGTCGAACGGCTTCCACAAGACGATCGAGTCGGGGGGGAGACCCAGGGCGGCCAGATCAGCGGGCGTGCCGCCGGTCATGAAGAGGAAGCGCCGGACGAGGTGCGGCTGGTGCTCGCGCGCGTACTGGAGAAGCTTGCCGCCGGACTGGATACCCAGGAGGACGTCGCAGAGGATCGCGTCCCAGGTCGGGCTGGCGATCACCTCCTCGATGCCGGTCTGGCAGCTCTTGACGACCTTGACCTCGTGCTTGTCGAGCATCCTCTCGATGGCCCGACCAATGAGCGGCTCGTCATCGACGACGAGGATGCGCCAG
>CAZPEY010000020.1:18490-30884 GCA_964585665.1 uncultured Polyangiaceae bacterium
TCGGGGGCGATGCCCGAGCCGGAGTCGCTGATCAAGATCTCGACGCGATCGGTGTCCGCGCCCTCGTTGGCGTCGCACACCTGGATCTTGATCCAGTTCCGCTCCGGGTTGCCGGGCGCGAGCGCTTGCGCGGCGTTGAGGATGAGGTTGACGAGGATCTGCACGAGGCGCATCTCGTTGCCGAGCACGAATCCGTCGCCCGTGACTTCGTGCTGCAGGCGCCCGCGGGTGCGCACGTCGGAGCGCGTCAACTTCTCGACCTTGCCAAGGAGCACACGCAGGTCGATCGGCACGATGGCGTCGCCGTTGCTGCGCCCGATCTGTCGCAGATCACGGACGATGTCGCGGACGCGGTGCGAGCCTTCGATGGCGTCCTCGGTCAGCACCGACAGCTCTTGCCGTTGCGCGTCGGAGAGCGGCAACCCGGCGAGCTCCATCTTGAGCAGCGACAAGTTGCCGATGACGTAGCTCAACGGGTTGTTGACCTCGTGCGCCACGGTCGCTGCGAGGGCGCCGAGCGCCGCCATGCGCTCGGCCCGCTGGAGCTGTTGCTCGAGGGCCTTGCGATCGGTGACGTCGCGCAAGATCCAGAGATGGCTGACCTGCCCCTCGAGCGTCAGCTCCCTGCAGAGCACCTCGGCTTGCCCCTCGCTCCCATCGGCTCGACGGAAGACGTGCGCCTGCGGGTGATCGAGGGGCAAGCTGTGCAGGTCGACGTCGAGGATCAGCTCGATCAGCGGGCGCGCGGCAAGGTCGCCAAAGATCTGGTTCGCGGCGTCGTTGCCGATCAGCACGACAGGTCCGCGCGCGACGAGGAGCGCATCAGGTGAGGCGTCGAACAAGGTGCGCAGGTTGCCTTCGGACTGGACCGCATCGTGGAGCGCGACCTGGAGCTGCTGGTTGGAGTCGGAGAGCTCGATCGTGCGCTCCTCAACGCGGGCCTCGAGGCGGACCCGCGCTTGGTGCTGGCGCCGCGCCGCGATGACGCTGAGCGCGATCGCCATGGGCATCGGCATCAGCTCGGCGAGGAGGAAGAAGCGGTAGAGCTCCCAGAGCTGCAGGATGTCGTTGACGGCGAGCAGCAGCATCGCCCACAGCGCCCCGGCGAAGAGGAGACGCTCAGCCCGCTGCTCGGGTTGCTTCAAGGTGACGCTCCGCCGCATCGCCCGCCAGACGATCACCGCGGCGAGAAAGACCGAGGATGCGATCATGGCCAGGAACGCCCGGTTGCTGATGGCGTAGTAGGGGACCCCGGTTCGATCGGTGCGGATCTGCAGCGACGTCGGGAAGAGGTAGGACGCCGCGAGGCCGCTGACGATGAGCCCGAGGAGCATCAGGCGCAGCGCCCACATCAACACGCCGACGCGCGCCTGGCCGGCGATGAGCCGCACCATCGTGACGAGCGAATAGAGGAGCAGGCACAGAGAGAGGAGCAAGATGCGGACGCAGATGAGCGTGGTCGCCGGGTCGAGGTGCGTCTTTTGATAGAGGCGCGCCCCGGTGAAGAAGAACGACGCCAGGGCCCAGAGCGCCGTCCAGCCAGCGGGTTCGTCGGACCGATCCGAGAGCCAGAGCAGGCCGTGGTGCAGCGTCAGGTACGCCGCGACGCCGAGCGCCGGCAGCAGCAGCAGGTAGACGAGGAGCGGTGTTCCGGCGGACGTCACCGTCCGCGAGTTTTGCGCGAAGTGGGCACCTCGATCGAGGGTAAAGTGCCGCCATGGATCTGTTCGCCACCCGCTATATGACGCGCTTTGCCTGCATCGGCCCACGCTGCGAGGACAACTGCTGCCATAGCTGGGGCGTACCGGTCGATCGCAAGCACTACGACCTGCTGCGCGAGAAGATGGCGAGCCCCGAAGAGCAGGACGAGTTCCTGCGCACGGTGCGGGTCCACAACCCCGACGACAAGGGGCAGGGCTACTCGATGATGGTCCTGCAAAACGACGGCCGCTGCTCGATGCTCGACGACGGCGGGATGTGCAAGGTGCACGCACGCTACGGCGAGGAGGTGCTGTCGAACACCTGCGCGACGTACCCCCGGGTCGCGAGCCGTCTCGGCGATCGCTTCGAGCTGGTCGGATCGGGATCCTGTCCGGAGGTGGCGCGCCTGATCCTTCTCGGCGACGACGCGATGGAGATGGTCCCGGTGGAAGCGCCGGTCTACGGCCGCGGCATGATCGCCCGCGAGCTCGACAAGAACCCGACCGACAACTATCGGCGGTCGTTCTATTCCGTGCGCAGCCTGCTCACCGCGCTGCTGCGGGTCACGCAGTTCTCCATCGGCGCACGGCTGTTCTTCGTCGCCTTCTTCGCCGACAAGACGCGCGCCTGGCTGCGCAACGACGCCGAGACCTTTGACGGCAAGACGCTGTTCGAGCTGATGCAGATGATGCGTCAGGTGGAGGTGCTGCAGGATCTCGACGAGCAGTATGAGCGGATCGTCATCCCGGTGCCGTTCGCGTTGTCGGTGATCCGCGAGCTGCTGCTGCTGCCGGCCAAGACGGTGCCGGTCCCCTTGCAAGAGCTGATCGGCGAGGTGACGCCGCTGTTCGCCGAGCGTGGGTTGGCGCTCGATGGGTCAATCGAGGATCTCTGGCACGCGTTCGAGGAGCTGCGGCCGACGATGTCGACGCGGATCGCGTCACGCGTCGATCGGTACGTCGAGCGCTATGCCCAGCAGTACCTGCTGCGCGAGTGGTTCGTCACCGAGCCTTCGCTGATGCAGTACGTGATGGGCCTGCTGGCGCGCGTTGCGGTCGTGCGCTTCCTGCTCCTCTGCCACCCGACGCTGCGCCGGCTGGCGCTGCGCGAGGACGACGAGGCGATCGCCGAGCTCGACGCGCTCGCGGTGCGCGTCGTCTATGCGCTCTCCCGCATGCTCGAGCACGACGAGCCGCTGGCCGATCGGCTGATCAACGAGCTCGAGGAGCAGAGCATGACCCGCCTCGAGCACGCCGTCTGCCTCACCAAGATCTGACGCGCCTAGAACGCATCTAGATTGCGTTCTAGGGCTCGTACCAGATCGGCGACGTCCAGGCGCGCTCCTGCACCGTCTTTGGGATGTCGGGGTCGCTGCAGGCCGGGGGGCGATCGGCCGGCGGGAGCGCGTTGCAGGTATACGTGCTCCACCGGCAGGTCGGGTTCTCGAGCACGCGCACGTAGTAGAAGGCTGGCGTGCTCGGATCGAAGGACGGATCCTGCCAGACGGCGCAGAGTCGATCGGCGCCCGTGCCCTGCGGCTGACAGGTCGCTTCATCGACGGTGGCGCCGTTGTTCGCATCGCCGGCGACGTCGAAGACCTGCATGCGCGGCGTCGTACCGTCGAGCCAGCCCTTGACCATCTGGATGCGCTGGAGCGGCACGCCAGGTCGCTGGGCCGTGCCCGCGTCGCGCAGGGCGCTGATGGCGAACCGCGGGGCGTCGCTCTTGCGCGCCGGCAGCACGCCTCCCATCGGCACGCCTGCTTGGTAAAGATTCTTGACCATGTCGGCGTTGGCGCAGGCGGCCTGATCGAGCTGCCAGCCGCCGAACATCCGCACCGCCATGCGCGGTCCGCTGGTGCCGTACACCTCGCGCCGTCGGAGCGCGTCGAAGATCGCGTCCCGGGTGTTCTCCTCCGCCCAGACGGCGGTCAGGCCGCCGGCGGAGAACTCGATGCCACCCGGGGTGAGGCTGCCGCCGCCGAGGCGCAGCGCGGCCGTGTCGTCGTCGAGCCCGCGATGGCCGATGAAGTCCTGTTCCGCCACGGCCCCGGGCGTGCCGTTGTGCGTGTCGGTGCTCGCGATGATGCCGAGGCGGAACGGGTTGACGCCGAGGCGCTGGCGCTCCTTGAGGCCGTAGCCGAGCACGTTGCGCACGAAGTCCATGCGCGAGAAGCAGCCGCGCCGCGTCGCGCCGCCGCCGCCGACTCCGTCTCCACAGTCGGTGATCTCGGGACGGCGCGGCCGCTCGAACTCGCACTGCTCGTCCGGCGCGCCGAGCACGCCCGACAGCCCGTTCATGCACTCGCTGGCCGCCTTGTGCTGGTAGATCTCGACGAGCGGCTCCATCGCGACGCGCGCCGTGGCGCGACGGCGATCTTCATCGAGGTCGCCGGTCGCCTCGATGGTGAACATGTTGCCGTTGCTCTCGTTGGGGTTGTGCGGGATCGCGAGCACATCACAGCCATCGCCGCGGTCGAGGCACTGGGTCTCGAGTTCGCGCCACAGCTTCTGCGGGGTCGGTTGCTCGAAGTAGGTGATCGGCTGCGGCACGCGCGAGTTGCGGAAGATTACGTTGCGATGCAGCGTCGCGACGCCGGTCGCGGCCGTGTACTCGTAGGCGACGAAGCTGGTGAAGCGGCACTCGTTCGTCTGGTCGTAGGCATCGGCGGCGGCCTGCTGGATGCGTTGCCACACCGCCCCCACCGTTGTAGGGCACCCATCGGCGCACAGATCGGCGTGCCGCGCGGGCTCCGGGAAGGTGAAGTGAAAGGCAAACTGAACGACCGCGTCGTTTCCCCCTGCGCGGAACACTTGACAGCTCGACGAGTCGTAGCCGACGGAGCCGGGGGTCGTGCAGGTCTCGACCTCGGCGAGATACTCCGAGTGATCGGTCACGGCGACGAAGTCGAGGGGGCGATCCAGCCTCAAGCTGCGGCCACCCCCACCGGTGCCATCGAAGGGCGGCAGCGAAACCGCCTCGCCGCGCGCGAAGCGGTAGGCATCGGCGGGCGTGGTGCGCACGTCGAACGCGCTGGCGTCGAACGAATAGCCCGTGTGGACGTGGAGATCGCCGAAGTAGAGGTTGCGGTCCGGGTTGCGCTGCAGGCACGCGACGTGCGGCTCGACGGGTGCGGGTTTGGCGTGGTCGCACGCGGCGAGCGCTGTCGCGACGAGGCCGAGGGCGGCAAGGGCGGAGAGCGTTGGCTTCGTCACCATTGGCCGATCCTCACCAGCAAGAGAGCGGCTCCAGCTACGCCGACGGCGTACGCGGTCGCGCTCGGCGCGATTCGATCAAGCCGCGGGAGCGAGCGGAGGAGGCGCGCTGCGCCGAGGAGCGCTGCGACGAACGCGAGCTGCCCGAGCTCGACTCCGAGGTTGAAGCCGAGGAGCAGCGGCAGGCGGCCGTCCGCCGACAGGCCGAGCTCCTGCAGCGCGCCGGCAAAGCCGCAGCCGTGCACCAGACCGAACAGCGCCGTCATGAGCAGGGGGCGTCGATGGAGCAGCGTCGTGTCGCGATCGGGGCGCAGCAGCTCGCGGCCGAGCACGACGAGGCTGAGGGCGATCAGCGCCTCGACATACCCCGACGGCAGCACGAGCAGCCCATAGGCGCCGAGCGCGAGCGTGATCGAGTGGCCGAGGGAGAAGCCGGTGATCGCCAGGACGAGCCGCCGCCGAAACCCGAGGAGCACGACCAGCGCCGCGATGAAGAGCAGGTGATCTGCGCCGCCGGCGATGTGCTGGGCGCCGAGCCCGATGGCGGGCAAGAGCTTCGGCGGTGCGGGGCGCTGGAGGTCGAGCGTGATCCGCTGCCCGAGCTGGGTCGTCGTCGCGATCGTCTCACCGCTCGGTGTGCGCAGCTCGACCAGGACCTCACCTGTGCCTGCGGGGAGCTGGACGGTGAGGCGACCGCTCGCGCAGTCGGCGGCGACCTCTCGGTCGAAGCGCTGGGTGGTGCACCCGTCGATCGAGAGGGGTTCGTTGGCGAGGGCGTCGCGCAGCGAGCGCGCTGGGAAGAAGCGCACCCGCGCCTGCCGCTCCGTGCGCTGCTCGATCTCGAGCAACGACGGATCGTACTGATGTGCGCTCGCGATCCGAGGGAGCGTGAGCAGGGCGAGTGCGCAGACGACGACGAGGCGCATCAGCGCAGCTCCACCGAGTAGCGTCGCCGCAGCGCCGCGAGCTCGGCGCCGAGAAGCGCACGACCGCGCTCGCGTTCGAGCTCGGCGGCGACCTCGGAGCGGCGCGCCGCGAGGTCGGCGGGGGCTTCGATGCGCTCGGTCACCCCGATCTCGAAAGCGCCGATGGGAGAGGACAGCACGGCAGGCGCGGCGCCGATCGGCAGCTCGAACACGCGCGCGGCGAACTCGGCGCCGAACCGTCGCTGCACATCGCTCTTCGACTGGCCGAGCTGCGTCGTCGAGAGCGGCGTCGCGATCGTCCGCCCTTGTGCGTCGACGGCGCGCAGGGTGAACGAGCGTCGCTCCTCGCCCGCAAACCGATCGCGGTGCGCCGCGAAGTAGGCGGCGATCTCCGCATCGCTCGGCGGCGCGTGCCTGGCCTCGACGAGGAGCTGCATCTTCTGCAGGAGGCGACGGCGGACGATCACGTCGCCGTCCGCGAGGTGGAGGCGCTCGGCCTCACGCAGCAGGAGCTCGTCCTCGATGTGACGCTCGAGCAACTGCCGCTCCTCGTCGGTGCTCGGCGGCGCGCCGGTGCGTCGGGCGAAGTCAGCGCGCAGGCGCGCCCGCTGCTCGGCGGTGATGACGACCGGACCGGTGCGGACGTGGTGGAGCTGGCGATAGCCGAGGAACAGCGCGCCTCCGAGGAGGACGAAGTGCAGCAGGGGCTCGCGGAGCCAGCGACGCAGCGGCGAAGAGTCCATCGCCGCACCGTAGCAACGACCCTGGCTGCCCGCCAAGCGAGTTGCGAATCGCGCGGCCCGCTCAGCGCGCCGCGAGCGCGCGCTCGGCCGTCTGTCGATCGATCGGTCGATAGAGCTCGGCCAGCGCGCGATGCCACAGCCGTCGCTGCCGCGGGCCCGCCGGGTAGGCACGCGCCAGACCGGCGAGCAGAGGCGCGTAGCGCAGGAACGCGGCGAGGTTCCCTGCGACCTCGGGCGCGCGACGCGCCGCACCGAGGCGCTGCAGCAAGGCCCGGGCGCGCAGATGCGGCAGCCGCTGCGCCATGCTCGAGCGCAGGCCTTCCTCATCGAGGAGCTGCGAACGGAGCAGCGCCGCTGCCGCCTCGGGATGGAGCGTCATCGAGGCGCGGCGCAGCAGATCGTAGGTGAAGTGAGTCGCGCCGAACTCGCGATACCAGGCGCTGGCATAGGCCTCGAGCCCCTGGGTCGCGACCAGCGAATCCACGAGGAGCCGCGCGGCGACGAGGCCCGAGCCGGTGCCCGAGCCGTGCGCGGCGAAGACCTGCCGAGCCGCGTCGCCGACCTGGGCGTGGCGGCCCCGCACGAAGGGCTCGATGGGCGGGGCGAGCGGGATCGCGCGCTCGCCGCCGAACAGGCGCTCGCCGATCCACGGCTGCGTCTGCAAGAAGTCGTCGATCACCCTCCGCCCCGACGGGTGGCCGAGCGCCGGGATCGAGCCGGAGAGCACGAACACCTGATCGCCGATCAGGCGCAGATTGAGCACCGAGTAGCCGCCGGCGATGCACAAGGTGACCACGGCGTCGTCGTCGCGTGCGCCGTGCGCGTGGAAGTACGCGCGCGCTTGGTCAAGATTCTTGACGATGCGCACATCCTGGGCGGCGGCGCACAGATCGTGGCGCTGCGCGGCGCTCCGCCCGAGCAGGTTGAGCCCCGCCAGGCCAGACGCATCGACGATGAAGTCCGCGGCCACACGCTCGCCGCCCGCCTCGACGACATCGCGCTCGACGCGCACCTCGCCCACGTCGTCGTAGAGCGTGACGCCCTGCTGCTGCGCGCGGTCGAGCAGGATCTGCCCGAGCGCCCGCATGTCGATCGCCGCGACGCGATCGGTCCGCACCGCCAAGCTGGCGCCCCGCGACGGGACGACCAGGCGCACGGTGTGGTCGCTGCAGGCCATGCTGCCCGGCAGATCGCGCAGGCCCGCGCGCTCGAACATCCACGCCGGCACGTCGTTCACCCAGCGCGCGCCGGCTTGATCGATCGGGCGGCGCTCGAGCAGCGCCACCTCGAGCCCGGCCTGGGCGGCGAACAGCGCCGTCGCCGCGCCCGTCGAGCCGGCGCCCAGAACGGCGAGGTGGTATCGGTTTCGTTGCATCAGCTCCCCGAGGCGGGCAACGTACTGCCAATGCGCACCGTGGGCGAGGCCCAATTCCGCGTCGACCGCTTGCGCGAGCGATCCGTGGTGACGCGGCTCCTGCATCGCAGCCCGCTGCGGCTCTTTGCCCCGCGCCGCGCGGACCCGGGCGGGGTACCGTGGCTGATCAGCACCAGCCTCGGCGGTGGTCTCGTCGACGGCGACCGGCTGCGGATGGACGGAGTCGTCGGCGACGGTGCGACCCTCTTCGTCGGCACTCAGTCTGCGACCAAGGTCTATCGGGGCGGCGCGATCCAGGAGACCGAGGCCCGAATCGGCGATGGTGGCCTCCTGGCGATGATCGCGGATCCGGTGATCTGCTTCGCCGACGCGACGTATCGGCAGGAGCAGCGCTTCTCGCTCGTCGGCGACGCGTCGCTGCTCGCCGTCGACGGGTTGGTGGCGGGACGCGTTCATCACGGGGGCGGCGAGGCGTGGCGCTTCACCAGCTACGAGAGCTCGCTCGTCGTCGAGCGCGACGGTCAACCGCTGCTCCTCGACACGACGCGCCTGACGGCCGCGGACGGTGAGCTGGCGGCCCGCTTCGGTCGCATGACGGCGCTGGCGACCCTGCTCGCGATCGGTCCACGCGTCACTGCGCTCGGGGAGGCCTGGCGGGCCGTGCCCCCCAACCGTCGCGGAGGGGAGGTCCTCGTTGCGTACGGGACGCCTCGGCCGGGAGTGCACCTTCTGCGGATCGCGGCGGCGCGACGAGAGGCGCTCGAACAGACGGTGCGACGTTTGCTCGACCTTCGGCATCTCTTGGGAGAAGATCCGCTGCTTCGGCGTTACTGAGTCGCCTGAATCGCCACGGAAAGGGGCCCATGAAATTTGATCCGACGATCGCCACGCAACGACTCTCGCAGTTCTGGGAGCTCAACGCCGAGTTCGGCCACGAGCACAACGCCGTTCACGTGTATCTCTCCGAGATCGTCAGCGACCGCTACGTGCTGGTCAACGGCCTGCAGCTCCTGCGCGACGAGCTCCAGCTCGCGGGTCTCAACAAGACGGATCAGAAGGGTGACGACGTCGTCGCGTGCGGTGCCGATCTGTCGCTGCCGAGCGTGATGACGACGCTGGCGCACACCAACTGTGGCGATCGGATCCATCAGGGCGAGGCGACGCTCTCGTACGAGCAGATCGTCGCGGCGCGCTTCGCCTGCATTTCCGAGATCGGCGAGTACAAGCTCGAGGCCTTCTCTCCGACCGGTGGCGGCACTGACGACGGCAGCACGCTCGCTCACGTCACCGTCGGCCATCAGCTCGACGAGCCGATCCGCAAGGCTCTCTACGAGGGGAACCCGCGCTCGTTCGTGCTCGTCAATATCGACCTCAAGACGCACGTCGGGCGGATGGATCTCCCGGGCGGCGACGTGGTGATCGGCCGGACCCGCGAGTCGAAGTGGCGAGAGCCGCGCGCTGCCTGCGGCGCCGTCGTCGGGACGCTGCGCAGCTACAACCAGGACAACGGCGTGCACCGCCGCATCCGCGAGGACCTGGGAGAGGACAACTTTCGCTTCCTCACTGAGAAGGGCGTGCGCAGCGACGAGGGCATCGATCTGACGCCGGCCGTGGCCTCGTCGATCGTCGCGATCCAGGGGATGTTCAACACCGCCAAGGCGCTCGAGAGCGAGCTCGATGAGCGCGGCGTCGGCCACCTCACCGCGGCGCTGACCGTCAATCGGCCGCACCTCGACGACACGATCGTCTATCTGGCCCGCGCCACGGTGTACGGTGGCGAGACGCGGGCACAGGGCTTCGGCGTCGATGCGACCAAGTACTCGGGGCGGATCGTGGACTACCGCGGCGACCGTCGCCTGCTGCTGGTCTACGACGGCCTGCCCGCCACGGCGCATGCGGTGCGCGTGTCGAGCTACCCACGCCACCGGTTGTACGCCCCCGTCGACATGTAGCCTCGGCAGCTCGAGGGCTAGCTGCGCTGCGCGGCCTTGGTGGTCGAAGGCGCGATCAACTTCCACAGCTCGACGATCGCCGCCTCGGCGGCCGCGGTCGGCGCGACCAGCCGGGGCGCCTGGAACAGCGTCTCCATCGCGCGCTGCCCGGCCTCTGAGGTGTGGAGGTTGAGCAGCGCGTTGCCGAGGCGCGCCTGCATCGTCGTCGTGAGCTGCGGGCTGAGCACGACGCCATCGTTCGGGATCGCCTCGGTGACGGTCAACACCCGGAGACGCGAGCCTGCTGGCGGGGTCGGCTGATCGCTGTGCGCGAACATCGCGCACACGTCTGCCTCCCCGCGCTCGACGAGCGCGCAGCCCTGCGCGAACGTTCCGGCGAAGGTCTCGGAGGCGAAGCGGACGCCGTGCCGCTGCAGGTGGAGGCGAGGAAAGAAGTATCCCGAGGCGGAGCTCTTCTCGACCCAGGCGGCTCGGATCTCACCCAGCTCGGCCGGGCCGTGGGCCGGCGCGTCGTCTCGCACGAGCAGCGCGCTGTGGTAGCTGAGGCGCGTGTTGCGCTCGCACACCCCGACCACGTGGACGCCCTGATGATGCGCCTGCGCGAGGGCCATCGGCGCGAGCCAAGCCACGTCGACGGTCCCAGCGAACAGGGCGCGGAGCAGATCGTTGTAGTCGAACGCGACCTGGAGCCGGACACGGCTGCCGATGACGGAGCCCAGGACCTCGGTCAGGAGGCGGGCACCATCGAGAATGCGCTCGCCGCCATGGCTGCGGCTGAGCCCGAAGCGAAGGTCCACTTTGGCATCGTGGTCCGTTGGTCCGAGGCAGTCAAGCGATGGCAGCGGGCGAGGACGTTGTCAGGCAGCGAGCCGTGCGCTACCTTGACGCAGTGCATCTAAGCCCAAGAGACCTCGATAAACTGCGGCTTCATCAGGCGGGCTTCGTCGCGCAAAAGCGCCTGGCGCGGGGCCTACGGCTCAACTACCCGGAGACGGTGGCGCTGCTCGCGACGCAGCTCCTCGAGCTGATCCGCGACGGCAAGAGCGTCGGCGATCTGATGCTGCTCGGGCGGCAGATCCTCGGCGTGCGACAGGTGTTGCCGGGGGTGCCGGCGCTCCTCGAGCAGGTGCACGTCGAGGGCACGTTCCCCGACGGCACCAAGCTCGTCACCGTGCACGATCCGATCTGCCTCGACGACGGCGATCTCGACCTGGCCCTCTATGGCAGCTTCCTGCCCGTCCCCGATCTGGCGCTCTTTCGAGAACCACCGAGCGAGGCGGCCGTCGAGCCCGGCGCGGTCGAGACGGCTCCCGGCGAGATCGAGCTCAACGCTGGGCGGCCCTCGATCTCGCTCGTCGTCCGCAACCGCGGCGACCGGCCCATCCAGGTCGGCAGCCACTATCCGTTCGTCGACACCAACCCGGCGCTCGACTTCGATCGCGCGCTGGCGCGCGGCCACCGCCTCGACATCCCAGCGGGCACCGCGGTTCGCTTCGAGCCCGGCGACGAGAAGACCGTGACGCTCGTGCCGGTCTCGGGAGGAGAGGTCTGATGCCCCACCGCATCTCGCGCCAACGCTACGCGGCCCTCTACGGACCGACCACCGGCGATCGCGTCCGGCTCGGCGACACCAACCTCTTCGTCACCGTCGAGCGTGATCTGACGACCTACGGCGACGAGTGCGTCTTCGGCGGCGGCAAGGTGATCCGCGATCGCATGGGACAGACCGAGGGCGTCGCGGACGAGCACGCGCTCGACGTCGTGATCACCAACGCGCTCATTCTCGACTGGACGGGCGTCTACAAGGCCGACATCGGCCTCAAGCGCGGCCGCATCGCTGGCATCGGCAAGGCCGGCAACCCGCGGGTCATGCAAGGAGTCACCGACGGCATGATCATCGGCGTCTCGACCGAGGTGATCGCCGGCGAGGGGTTGATCGTGACCGCGGGCGGCATCGACTCGCACGTCCACTTCCTCTGCCCGCAGCTCGCCGACGAGGCGATCGCCTCCGGACTGACGACGATGATCGGCGGCGGCTCGGGGCCGGCGACCGGCACCTGCGCGACGACCTGCAGCCCGGGCGTGTTCTCCATCGAGCACATGCTGCAGTCGACCGACGCGTTGCCGGTCAATATCGGCCTCACCGGCAAGGGCAACAGCTCACGCCCCGAGGGCCTCCACGAGCAGATCGCCGCCGGTGCGATCGGCCTCAAGCTGCACGAGGACTGGGGCTCGGCGCCGACGGCGATCGACACCTGCCTCTCCGTCGCCGAGCAGCATGACGTGCAGGTGACGCTGCACACGGACACGCTCAACGAGTCCTGCTTCGTCGACGACTCGATCCGTGCCTTCGCTGGACGGACGATCCACGCCTACCACACGGAGGGGGCAGGCGGCGGGCACGCGCCCGACATCATCCGCGTCTGCGGCGAGGCGAACGTGCTGCCGAGCTCGACCAACCCGACCCGGCCGTTCACCGTCA
>CAZPEY010000021.1:0-21553 GCA_964585665.1 uncultured Polyangiaceae bacterium
GCCGGTGCCGCAGTTGATGATGTTGTTGCCCGCGCCATTGAGGAGGCCCGTGACGTTGCCGCCGCCCGCCGGCGCGACCGACACGGTGAGGTCGTACGGCGTAACAGTGAAGGTGGCGGTGCAGCTCTTGGCGCCCGCCAGCGTCACCTGCGTGGTGTCCGCGTTGCCGCTGCACGAGCCCGACCAGCCGAGGAACGAGATCTGCTGCCCGCCCACGTTCGGCGTGGCCTTGAGCGTCACGACCGTGTCCGCGGCGTAGAGCGCGTCGTAGGCCCCGGCACCCGTGTCGATGCCCGGATTCAGCGCGTCGCTCTTGACCGTGCCCGAGCCTTCGACGACGACGGTGAGGCGCGCCCTGAAGGTGACGGTGCAGCTCTTGTCCGCGTCCATCGTCAGGTTCCAGGTCGTCGGTGCAACGCCGCTGCTGACGCAGTCACCGGTCCAGCTCGCGACCTCGTAGCCGGTCGTCGGGGCGGCGGTGAGCAGCACCGCGGTGCCGTGGTCGTAGCTCTGCTCGAAGTCCGAAGCGCTCGTGTCGATGCCCGCCGGAGCGCTCGTCACCTTGCCGGGTCCAACGACGCTGAGCGTCAGCTTGCGCTGCGCCGGTCCGAAGGCCGCCGTGCAGGTCTTGTCCGCATCCATGGTGACGTTGATCTGCGAGGCGTTGACCGAGCAGTCGCCGCTCCAACCGAGGAAGATCTGGTTCTGGCCGGGGTTCGCGGTGAGCTGGACCGACGCACCGTGGGTGTAGATGTAGCCGCCGAGGCCGTTGTCAGTGCCGAGCGGATCGATCGTCACCGTGCCGTTGCCGGTCGTGTTGACCACGAGCGTGCGCTCGTTGAGCACGAAGGTCACGACGCAGCTCTTCGCCCCGTCCATCGTGATCGCCGCGGTGTTGCTGCTCGCATCCGCGACGCAGTCCCCCGCCCACGAGCCGATCTTGTAGTTCGAGCCCGGCGTCGCCAGCAGGCTGACGATGTCACCCGCATCCACGTTGACCGGCGCACAGCTCGCCTGCGAGCAGCTCGCGAGGCTCGCGCTCGACGTGGTGGAGGCGGCCAAGGTGCCCTCTCCGACCACGCTCAGCGTCAGCGCGACCTGATTGCGAAGGAAGCGCGCGACGCAGTTGGTCGGCGCCATGATCGTGAGGTTGATGGCCGCCGTGGTCCCCGAGCAGTCGCCCTCCCAGCCCACGAACGAGTAGTTCGCGTCGGGCGTCGCGGTCAGCGTCACCGCGGTGCCCCAGTCGAGGGCCGCGGTGCACGCGGTGCCGAACGAGCCGCAGGCGATGTTGCCCACCGACGAGGTCACCTGGCCGCCCTTGCCGCCCTTGCCGTCGGTGACCGAGACCATCAGCGTCTCCGAGATCTTGACGAAGTTGACCGTGCACTGCGCGCCAGACTGCAGCGTCAGGTCGAGCGTGGCGTTGGTCGAGATCTGGCCGCTGCAGCTCCACGACTGGAACTGGTAGCCCTCGGCCGGCGTCGCCGTCACGGAGGTGGTGTCGCCGATGACGACGTTGACCGTGCAGGGATCCATCGCCGAGGTGCACACCGACTGGCCGTCGACGCTGACGCCGCCCTCGCCGGTGATCGCGACGGTCAGCGTGATCGCGGTCCCGCCACCGCCGTCGCCCCCGAGGTCCTTGCCCTTGCCGCTGCCCTTGCCGTTGTCACACGCCGCAGCGACGAGAAGCGCCGCCAACAACACCCGCGAACCGAGGTTCCACTTCATCAGTATTTTGCTCCTGAAGCTATGAATGTGCCGAGCCATCCCACGTCGGATCAACGCAAGATAAGGCCGTATCGGAGGAGACACCTCCGGCCGGCTGCGTGGCTTCCTACAACAGGTATCGGGAAATGTGCGTCGAAAGTTGCGTCAGGCAGTGGCCTGGCGGAACGCGGCGAGCTCCTCGGCGCGACCGTGCACGACGATCCGATCGCCGACGCTGACGGTGTCGTCGTGCTTGGCCAGCTCGGGCGGCTTGCCCTCGCGGATGAGCCAGGTGATCCGGATCCCATGATCGCGCTCGATGTACTGCACGGCGCGACCTCGGTAGGGGCTCTTGTCGACGACCACGAACTCCGCCGTCTCGACCAGCGTGCCGCGCAGCGAGTAGGCGGTCAGCACTCCCGTCCCCGTCGCGTAGGCCGCGACGACCGGCGCCGCCACCGCCGCCGACGAGAAGGCGTGATCGATCTGCAGCACGCCCTTCATCTTGTCGGCGATCGTCTGATCGAACATGCGCATGACGATGCGGATCTTCGGGTTGAGCCGCCGCGCGTCGATCGCGACCTCGACGTTGGCCATGTCGTTGTTCGTCGCCACGACGATGCAGCGGGCGTGCGCGATGCCGGCGTCGACGAGCGTCTGGTCGTCGCGCATGTCGCGCAGCAGGATCGGGATGCCGACCCGCCGCGCCTCGGTGATGAAGCGACAGCTCGCGTCGGCCTCGACCGCCACGACGTCGACCTCAGCGGCGACGAGCTGCTCGAGCACCCGGTGGCCGAGGTGGCCCAGGCCACAGAGGATCGTGTGGTCGCGATAGGTCTTGGCCATCACCTTCATCCATTCTGCCTCGCCGCGCTCGCGCGAGACCAAGAGGGTCGACAGTCGGAGCAGCCCCTCGCCGACGAGCACGAAGCCGAGCAGCGGATAGATCCCGGCGACCAGCGCCAGGTACCAGGTCTGCGGTGGCGTCAGCGTCGACTCCGCGAACATCGCCATCCACGCCGCGTACAGCGCGGTCAGCGCGTCGGGGCGGCGGCCGCCGAGCTGATCGTGGGGCGTGATCCAGAACAAGAATCCGCCGAGCGCCACCGCCAGGGTCGCCAGCCCGATGGTCCAGCGAAAGCGACCGACGAGCGTCGCCGCATAGCGGACGAACGTCCCGAGATCGCGACGCTTGCGACGGGGCAGCTGCATGCGCGCCGCACCCTATCACGAGCCGCGGATCAGTGCTGGCCCTGGAGCGTCGGCGGCTGCGGTGGCGGCGGCGCGGGTTTCGGCGAGGCGGCCGCGGCGGCCTCCGCCGCGTCGCGATCGAAGTCCTCGATGGTCCGCGTGACGGACGGCGATCGCTGCGGCTGGTAGCCGAGCTGTTGCAGATAGCCGACCAGCGTCCGCAGCAGCGACGCGGGCTTCGGCACCGTCGCGGGCGCGCACGGCGCGAAGGCGCCAGGGAGGCGCGCCTCGACGAGCTCGCCCGACGTCAGGTCGAGGGCGTAGCTGTGATCGCAGACGATGACGTTGACGATGCCGAGGCCGCGGTTCGACGTGCCCGGCTCGATCTCCCACCGACCTGTGAACCAGTGGGGTGCCTGCCCATGGATCTGTCCGGCGAGGATCGTGCGCCAGGCGTCAGGCGGCCTTCGCGCCAGCAGCGAGCGCCCGGTCATCCACGCCGGCGCCCGCCAGCCGAGCAGCGACATCAGCGTCGGACCGAGGTCGATCGGCTGGGCGTTCTCGAGGATCTGCCGCGCCTTGAGCCCGGGCGCCGCGAGGAGGAACGGCATGCGCTCGTCGACGCGCCAGGCCGAGCCGTGATCGGAGCTGACGACGATCACCGTGCTCTCGAGGAGGCCCTTCTTGCCGAGCTCGTCGTGGAGATGCGCCAGCTTCTCGTCGAGCTCGCGCAGCGCATCGTCATAGAAGTCCGGCAGCCAGCTCGCGTCCTGGGTCTTGCCCTGCGAGAAGAGCGGGTGCTCGATGTCGAAGCGCGGTCCATGCGACTCGAGGAAGTGGACGTGCGCGAACAGCGGCTGCGACGATCCATCGAGCTCGACGAGCAGCTCGTCGACCTTCTGCTTGGCGGACAGCGGCCCGGAGGCCGTCACCTCGATCGGCGCGACGGGGAGCGCCCGGCCGAGCACCGCGCGCGCCACCTCGGCGACGGCCCAGCCGTGCGCGCGCGCCCAGTCCGGGAGGCGATCGAGCCACAGCTCGCGTCGCTGCGTGCCATTGACCCGATCGAAGCCGCGGAGGAGGAGCTGGTTGGCGTCCGAGTACGCGGGCTCGGTGAGCTGCACCGTCCGATAGCCCCGCGCCGACAGCAGGGCGACCAGCGAGCGATGCTGGTCGAGCTCGCGGAGCTGGTGCGGCGGGTACAGCACCCCCGCCTCGAGCGGCAAGCGACCGCTGAGCAGCGCGTAGATCCCCGACGCTGTGCAGCACGCCTGCGGGAAGAAGTTCCGCGCCACCAGGCTGCGCTGGCCGAGCCGATCGAGGAACGGCGTCGGTGCGCGCGGCGCGCCATAGAGCGCCATGTGGCTCGCGTTGAAGCCATCGAGCGTGAGCAGCAGGATGTGCGGCAGGTGGGCGAAGCGCTCGCGGCGCTGCTTGGCGCTCCAGCCAAGCGTCACGCCAAGGCTCGCGGCGACGACGACGAGCCCGAACGCCGTGCGGCGGAGGCGCGCGGCGACGAGCAGCGGCGCCTCGACGAGCGCGAGCACCACGAAGAGCAGCCCCCCGAGCTCGAAGCCGACGCGCCAGCGGTGGCTCGTCTCGAGCGCGGCGATCGCCGACTCGGCGTCGGGGTGCACGACCAGCCGCACCACGGCGACCGCCGCCAGCAGCGGCAGCAGCACGGCGACGCCCCCCCACACGCTCACGCGACGGGGCGTCGGCGACGGATCGGAAGCGGAAGCCAAGTGCAAATTGTTGTGGGGGATCGCGCGGCGAAGTCAAGCGCGCGACGCGCGAGCGATCGGAGTGCGGCTAGCCGAGCTTGTCCTGGAAGTAGTCAAGCAGCTTGTCTTCCGCGATCCGCTCCTGCGTCATCGCATCGCGGTGGCGGACCGTCACGCCCTGGCCCTGCAGCGTGTCGCCGTCGACGGTGAGGCAGAACGGCGTGCCGATCTCGTCCTGGCGACGGTAGCGCTTCCCGATCGCGGCGGTCTCGTCGTAGACGGTCGCCCAGCGCTTGCGCAGCTGCGCGTAGATCTTCTCGGCGCGCTCGGGCATGCCGTCCTTGCGCACCAGCGGCAGGACGGCGACCTTGACCGGCGCCAGCTTGGGGTGCAGGCGCAGCACGACGCGCACCTCGCCGTTGGCCTCGTCCTCGTCGTACGCGTCACACAGGAAGGCGAGCGTCGCGCGATCCGCGCCGGCCGAGGGCTCGATGACGTAGGGGATATAGCGGCGCTTCTCCTCGTCGTCGAAGTAGGCGAGCTTGCCCGACTCGAAGTTCTCGTCCTCGGGGACCAGCTCGTAGTCCTGCAGGTCCTGCCCCTGCCACTTGCCGACGGAGCGCATGCCGATCTGGTGCTGCCGCAGATCGTAGTTGGTGCGGTTGGCGATGCCCTCGAGCTCTCCCCAGCCGAACGGGAAGAGGTACTCGACGTCGGTGGTGCCCTTCGAGTAGTGCGACAGCTTCTCCTTCTCGTGCTCACGGAAGCGCAGCTTGTCCATGTTCATGCCGAGGGAGATGTACCAGCGCTTGCGCTCCTCGACCCAGTACTTGAACCACTCGTCGTCGGTGCCCGGCTTGCAGAAGAACTCGAGCTCCATCTGCTCGAACTCGCGCGAGCGGAAGGTGAAGTTGCGCGGGTTGATCTCGTTGCGGAAGCTCTTGCCGATCTGCGCGATGCCGAACGGCACCCGCACCCGCGTCGAGCTGACGACGTTCTGGAAGTTGACGAAGATGCCCTGCGCCGTCTCCGGGCGCAGGAACGTCTTGGCCGACGACTCGACGACCGGCCCGATGTTGGTCTCGAACATCAGGTTGAACTTGCGCGCCTGCGTCAGCTCGCCCTTGCACTTGGCGTCGGGGCAGATGGTCGGCAGCTTGCCCGTCGTCTCGTACTCCGGCTCGATCTCGTCGACGCGATAGCGCTTCTTGCACTTCTTGCAGTCGACCATCGGGTCCGAGAAGTTCGAGACGTGGCCCGACGACTTCCAGACCATCGGGTGCATCAAGATCGACGAGTCGAGCCCGACCACGTCGTCGCGATCGCGGACGACGGCGCGCCACCACGCGTCCTTGACGTTGCGCTTGAGCTCGGCGCCGAGCGGACCGTAGTCCCACGCGCCGTTGATGCCGCCGTAGAGCTCCGACGACTGAAAGATGAAGCCACGACGACGACAGAGCGCCGTCAACTTGTCCATGAGTGAGGAGGATTCGACTGCCATGAGGGGCGGAACAATGCCATTCAGGTTCGGCTTGTCAACGCGCGCGTGTTTCTTCAGGCTGGCGCTGGCATGAGTGTGAGCAACCGGCGTCCCGGCAGCGCCAAGGCGCCCGACCCGAAGCCCGCCCTATCGACCGAGGAGGACCAGACGTCGACGCGCGGCAACTCTCTCGGTGGCGCCGCTGGCGTGCGCGCCGTCTTCGCGCAGCGTGACACGATCCTGCGCCAGGTCGCGCGCAAGGCCCAGCACCTGCCGCACGTCGAGGACATCCCACACGGACCGACCGTCTATCGCAACCAGACGCCGCAGCAGAAAGCCGAGGCGCTCGAGCAGCGCGACGGCGCGCACAGCCTCGGACGGCATGGCCCGGGCGTCTCGGATCAACAGCTCAAGGATCGGCTCACCACCGGGGTTGCCGCCGACGGCGCCTTCTCACCGGCCGTCAACGACAAGGGCGAGGGCGCGTCGACGAAGTTCGCCTCGCACGAGGCCTACCTCGAGACGCGCGCCGCGGCGGTGGCGGCGCTCGACACGGCGATCACCAAGACCAAGGGTAAGATGCAGGGGCTGCTCGACTCGATGAAGCTGGCCCAAGACGCGTTCGACAAGGAGCCTTCGGGCGCCGGCAAGGGGCAGAAGAGCAAGGACCTGGCCGCCGCACAGAAGGCGGTCAGCGACGGCGCCGCGGCCGTGGGAGGCGGCGAGGTGCCGTGCAAGGCCGTACCCAAGGACAGCAATCCGGCCAACCGGGTACTCATGCGCGCCAGCTACGAGGTCGTCCTCGATCACGGCAAGCCGATCGGTAGCGGCTTCAAGGCCGAGGGCGGCGCGGCGACGCTGACCCAGGTCCAAAACCCCAACGACAAGAACAAGACGGGAAACGCCACCACACAGGTCGGCGCCGTCCCCGCCATCACCAAGACCCGCACCACCTTCGACACCGGGGGAGGCTCGCTGCTCACGGCAGGCTCCGCCGAGGCGATGAAGGCGGCGCAGCACTTCCCCGCCCCCCTCGACGCGCCGGGGATTCGCTAGGTCATGCCCGACTTCGACTCGACGCTGGCCGAGGCCCAGCAGCTCATCGCCGATGAGCTCCATCGCTACGCGCTCGACGCGATCGCGGCGTTGCTGGAGGATGAGACAGCACGGCTGACGACCGCGCAGCGTCAAGTCCTCCTCCAGCTCGCCCACCAGATCTGGGTCGCGCTCGACGACGGAACGACCAAGGTGTACGGCGCGCTGACCGAGGCGCTCGCCAAGGCGGCCGCCGCGCCCGACGACCCGCGCGCGATCTTCGACGCCGCCTATCAGTTGATCGAGCGGCAGGCGCCTCACCTCGCGGGTGGCCTCTTGGTCCGCGCCTGGTCGGCCAATCCGTCGGAGCTGAAGCTTCTGCACGAGCTCGTCGCAGCGCTCGAGCTACAGGGGCGCTATGCCGACGCGCGCGATCGGCTGCGCGTCCCAGCCGAGCAAGCGGATGCGGCCTTCTTGACCCGCTACCTCTACGCCTTCAACAGCATCGTCGTCGACGATTACGATACCGCGCGCGCGATCCTGCGCACTCTCGCCCCGGGCGGCGACACGAGCCGGGAGTTCATGGTGGCGCGCCTCGAAGACGCCCTGCGTCGAGCCGACCTCGTTGGCTCCGCCGCCAGCAGTCGGGCACGCCAGTTCGTCTTCTCCGGTAGTCTGCTCCTCGACGCTGCGCCCGACATCGTGACGGCACGGGAGGAGCAGTGGGCGACCTATGCCGAGCACCTCGTGCGACTGCGCGAGGTGCTGCGCGCCATCGATCGAGCGCCGAGCCGGGCGGTATCGCTGCGCACCTCGCGCAAGGAGATGATGGCCCGAGCCGCCGCGGCGATCTTCGAGATCCCCTTCGCGGAGAGCTGGTATCCCGACGGCGAGGGCCTCTATCCAACCGAGCACCTCGCGGCCATGCAGCCCGACGTGGCGGCCGCGTTCGCGCAGCATCAGCCAGGCCAGATCTACTACGCGCACTTCGCACCGACGGAGCGCGAGCTCCCCTTCGCTGCCGATGCGATTGGAACGCGCGGCACCGATGGAGTGATCGCCCCGTGGGATCTGTGGTGTCGCCTCGACTACACGCGACCCGATCGTCCCGCCGGCGCGCCGACCGAGACGCAGGCCGAGATGGCCGCCCTCATCGCTGCGGCCGCGCCGCCCCCCGAATCGCTGGCCGATCTGCCGCCGCTCCTCGACCTGGCACGACGCGCCCACGCCGCTGGTCTCCTCGAGCTTGGGCAGGACAGGGGCCAGCGCGAGCGGCTCTGGGCCTGGCCCCGCAGCTGAGGTAGCCGGGTGTGGCCGCCCCATGGGGACGGAACACCGCAGTCTAACCAGTCAAGATTCCTGACCAGCGCCACCGTGTCCCTTGGGCACGGATGTTGGAGTGGCAGGGCGGCATGCGTTTGCGCCTGGTGGTCGCGTTGTGTCTGGGGTTCGCCGCGTGTACGGGCGATTCGGCCGCGCCCTTTGACGACCCCTCCGTCGCCGGCAAGGCGGACAGCGTCGCCTCCGCCTCGGACCTGCCGCCGCCGCCCGCCGAGGCGCATGCAGTCCTCGATCTCTACGCGCTCGATCTGTGGGCCCAGCCGCTGCCGCGCGATGCCAAGCTGACGATCGAGGTCGGCGGCTCGCCGGTGCCCCTCTCGACCTGGCCGATCGTGCGGGTTCCGCTCGACCGCGCCGCTGGCGTCGTCGTCAGGCTGAGCGCCCCCTATCACGAGCCGCTCGAGGTGCGCCTCGGCTACGACGGCACCGATGGCCTCGACGGCGTGCTCGTCAACCGCGGCGACGACGGGCGCGCCGGCGTCTCGCTCGGTCACAACCGCAAGCAGTTCGGGGCGCGCAGCCTGCCGGTCCACTCGCTCTACCTCGGGCTGCGACACCAGTTCTTCTCGGCGCAGGGTCGCCCCGCTCGTCGCGGCAACGATCTGACGCTGTTCCTCGACGGCGAGCACGCCTGGGAGTCGGTCGCGGGCGAGATCCAGCAGGCCCAGAAGTCGGTCTCGATCGCGACCTGGTGGTTCGAGTCGAACTTCGAGCTCGTGCGCCCCAAGCAGGGCCACATCGAGCTCACCACCGAGCAGCGCCGCCGCAACACGATCCTCTCGATCCTCGAGCAAAGCGCGGCCACCAAGCGCGTGCTCATCAACCAGCTCGTCACGCAGGACGGTCTGTTCTCCGATCTCACCTCGGACGACGCGGTGCGCGCCCACGGCCCCGACGCCGACGACAACTTCGAGCTACTCGGCCAGCACAACGCCGCGAGCGGCAACTGGGCGTTCGTGCCCAAGAGCTTTCTCTTCAAGGATCGCCTCGGCTCGACGACCTACGCGACCGACAAGCCGATCTTCGACGCCGAGCCGAGCATCTCGATCAACTTCCCCGAGCACCAGGTCGAGGCCGCGGTGCCGCTCCACCTGCCGCTCGACCACGCCTCGATGCACCAGAAGTTCGCCGTCGTCGACGAGAAGGTCGCCTTCATCGGCGGCATGAACCTGCGCGTCACCGACTGGGACACCGCCGAGCACAAGGTGTTCGAGCCACGCCGCGAGCCGTTCAACACCTCGCGCGCCGACCGCGACGCCATCGATCTCGGGCAGAAGCTCGGCAAGCAGGGGCCGCGCAAGGACTACATGATGCGCATCGAGGGGCCGGCCGTGCAGGACGCCTCCGACGTCTTCGCCCGTCGCTGGGATCAAGCGCTCTCCGACAACGTCGACTACGCGTACGCCGCGACGAGCTACGACGTCGAGCGCCACCAGCCGGCGAAGGGTTCGGCGCAGGCCCAGGTCACCGCGACGCTGCCCGCGCCCTACGACGAGAACGCCATCGGCGAGAGCTGGCTCAACGCCGTCGCGCACGCCGAGAAGTACATCTACATCGAAGACCAGTACTTCCGCGCCGAGCTGCTCAACGACGCGATCCTGAAGCGCATGATCGAGAAGCCCGAGCTCAAGCTGGTCGTGATCACCAAGCCCATCTCCGAGTGGACGGATCCGGGCTGCGAGTGGACCTACCGCAGCAACGATCTGTTCGCCGGCTTCGCGGATCGCTACCTGCTCCTGCAGCTCCGCGCCTTCGACTACGGCTGGGACATCGATGGCTTCTCGGACAAGGCCAAGGGCACCTTCCTCGAGCTCGACGTGCACAGCAAGGTGCTGATGGTCGACGACGTCTTCCTCTCGGTCGGGTCGGCGAACAAGAACAACCGCGGCATGCTCTACGAGGGCGAGCTCAACATCGCCGTCGTCGATCAGAAGCTGGTGCGCGACTGGCGCCGCCGCATCCTGCAGAACCTCTTGCCGAGCGGCGTCACGATCTCCGACGACGCCGACCACTGGTGGACGCAGCTCCTCGCCGCGGCGGGCGACAATGATCAGGCCTACAGCAACTGGCAGTCGCACAGCTTCCGCGTCGACTTCCACGGCGAGCAGCCGAGTGACGATTACCTACCGCGCGGCTTCGTCTACACGATGCAGATGGCGCAGTTCCCCGAGTGCGCCATCGAAGGCGTCTCGGCCGACCTCATGTAGCGCCTTAGTAGCTGTCGAAGTTGCAGGTCGTGCCGGCCTGCGCCTTGACCTTGTAGTGCGTCGTACCGGCGTCAATCTCGGCCTGCGTCGGCAGCGAGGTGTAGGTCAGCACGCGCAACGTCCAGTTGCCCGCCGTCGGGAAGACGCGACACTCGTTCATGCCGGCGAGCGCCGCGTTGTGGCCGCTGGCCAGGCTCTTGTTGCCGTCGGGCGCCGCCTCGATGCCGAAGTCGATGATGTTGGCGCGATTGCCGTTGGCGAGCGCCAGCACCCCGACCGCGACCGGGCTGTTGCCGACCACCAGGGTGTACTGGTCACCGCGCAACTCGGGAAAGTCGGGGCTGAACGAGCCCACGTCTTCGTCGCGCCCATCGATCGTGCCCTCGATCGCTGCTCCGTCGATGGTGAGCGGCCCTCCACCGTCGGGAAACGCGAGCTCCTTGCCAGCGTTGAGCCCGCAGCCAAGCCCGAGACCGATCGCGAGACCCCATACCCACAGCGTGTTCTTCATGCGCTCGATCGTCGTCCGATCGGCGGGCGCGGGCAAGTTTTGCAGCGGGCTACTTGGGCCAGCCCTCGGCCTGCGCCCGCATCGCGCGCAGGTAGACGAGTCCATAGGCAACGTTGAGGCCGTACTCGAGCGATGGCACGGCCGCGATGAGCTTGCGCGCGACGAGCGAGCTCTGCCCGAGCGACTGCGCAAAGCGGAAGCTGACCAGCGTCTCCTTGAGGCTCTTGACCGTCAGATCCCAGCGATAGCGCGCGCCGCGGAAGTCGCCTTCGACCGCGAAGCTCTCCACCGCGCCGCCGTTCATCCGCATCTCGAACTTACCCGACCAGGTGAGGATGGGCACCGCGAAGTCCATCGTGTAGACGACGCCCCCCTCGTCGCGCCGCTTCTCCGCCGTCGAGACGCCGGGCACGAACTTGGCGTAGTCGCCGGGCTGCGCCAGGATCTCGCGAATCTTCGAGGCGGAGGCGAAGAAGCGATCGAGCAGGCTCACCTCGCCGAAGCGCCCCTCCGGCGTCGAGCGCGTGATCGCGATGACGCCGCGGCTCAAGAGGAAGTCGAGGGACGGCATCGGTCCGCGCGGCGGCAGCGGTGGCAGCGGCTTGGGCGCGCGCTGCTCGGCCTCGCGCCGCATCGCCGACGCGAGCATCAGCTGCGCGGCCATCGCGAGGCCGTGCTCCATCACCGCCTGCTTCTTGACGAAGTTGCGCACGAAGCTGCCCGAGCGCTTGACGTCGGTGTAGCCGTACTGAACGAGGATCGACCCGCCCGGGACCGGGTGGAACTCCCAGCGATACGTCGCCTCGTCGCGATCGTGGAACGACAGCACCTTGACCGCGCCGAGCGGCCCTGGCTCGACGTAGTACTTGTTCATCGCGTCGAACTGACTGACCGGCAGATCGAGCACCCAGCTATGGAAGGTTCCGCCGTCGTCGAGCGGCTTGGTCTCCGACTTGGTCAGCCCCATGAACTTGCCGTAGCCGGCGGGGCTGGCGACGACGTCGTGCACGAGCTCGGCCGGCGCACGGCAGAACAGAAACAGCGTCACCTGCTTCATCGTCCCGTCGGGGTTCGACTCGATGAGCGCCAGATCGCCCTGCTGCAGGACCGGCGCGAGCTTGTCGACCTTGTCGTCGGGGAGCTTGTCGAGCGGATAGACCTTGGCGAAGGCGGGGGTCGCGACCGCGAGGCTGAGCAGGAGGAGGGCGAGCAGCGGGCGCATGTGAGTAGTCAAGGAGATGTACGATCAGGCCGACGCGTTATTTCTGGGCGTGCGCCTCTTTGACCAGGCGCTGCACTTCGTCGAACGTCGCCTCGGGGATGATCTTGCCGCGCACGATCTTGTAGGTCGACTGCGCCAGCGCCGTGAAGTTCGCGGCGTCGATGGGCTTGACCACCTCGAGGCCTTGCGCCTTCATGTTCTTGAGCGCGTCCTCGTCGAGCTTGCGCACCTCCGCCGAGATCTTCTTGCCGTACTCCTGCGAGATCGCGAGCAGCTTGGCGCGCTGATCGGCGGGGATCTTCTCCCACGCGTCCTTGCGCACGACCATCGCGCCGGTCAGCACCGACCACGGCACGTCGATCATGTACTTGGCCTTCTGGAAGATCTGCGACTGGTAGGCGTACAGCGGCGCCAGGCCGACGGTGTCGAGGATGCCGGTCTGCAGCGACGGCACGATGTCGGTCGACGCCATCACGACCGGGGAGAAGCCGGCGATCTTCCACGCCTCGGCCGAGGCCGGATCGCCCTCCCAGCAGAACACCTTGGCCTTGAGCAGCTCCGGGATCGACGAGAACTTCTTCGTCGAGAAAAACCGCACGAAGCCGACCTCCGACCACGACAGCACGACGAAGCCCTTGTCCTCGAGCTTCTTCTCGAGCTTGGGGCCCATGCGCTGCATGACGTAGTCGAGCGTCTTCCAGCTGTCGACGAGGCCGGGCACGTCGACGCCCTGGGGATCGGGGGCGATCTCGTGCAGGCCGATGGTGGTGAGCGCCGCGGCTTGCAGCTGGTTGATGCGCATCTTCTTGACCTGCTCGCCCTCGTTGCCGAGGACGCCGCCCGGATAGATGCGCAGCTTGACCTGCCCGCCGGTCGCGTCCTGCCACTTCTGCGCCATCTCCTTCATCAGCGTGTGCCACGTCGAGCCGTTCGGCGCGAGCGTGCCGATCTTGATCACCACCTCGTCGGCAGCGGCGGGCGAGGCGAGGCCGCCGATCAGGCCGGCGGCGCAGAGCAGAGAGAGCAGCAGTCGTTTCATCGTCAAGTTCCTTTACTAAAGGCTAGAGGGCACGAAAGAGACGGCGAGCGCGTCAGTTGGCGAACAGCTCGTCGGTCCGAGCGAGGAGCCACGCGGCGCGACGCTGCGCCAGCACGTTGACCAGCCGGTGATCGAGGTCGCTATCGACGTCGTAGGCGACCACCTCTTTGAGCAGCGCTTCGAACTCGGCGCGGTTCTGCGTCTGGACACTGATCACCTCGGCCTGATTGACGAGCACACCGAGGCGCTTATTCTTCGACAGCTCGCGGGCCCGCGCAAAGTGGCGCTTGGCCACGTCGATCCCGCCGCCCTCGCCCTTGTCCTTGCCGGCCAGGTAGATGCCAAAGAACTCCTGCACCGCGCCCTCTTCGTAGTCGGGCGCGAGCTCGAGGGCGCGCTTCATCAGGGCGACCGCCTGCGGCAGCTCACCGACGAGCTTCAAGTCGTCGCGCGAGTTCGAGATCGCCGAGGCCCAGGCCGCGCCGGTCCAGTACAGCAGCCCCGCGTCCTCGGCCTTGACCTGCGCGAGCAGGCGGTCGCGCGTCGCCGCGTCCCCCTTCTTGAGGGCGGTGGACAGGCCCGCGCCCGCCTGCGGCAGCGCCAGATCGAGGCCCGCGAGGCCGTAGTCCCGGCCGCGCAGGAGCAGGCGCCGCGCTCGCACGCGCAGCGGCTTCGACTTCGGAACACTGACCTCCTCGGTGCGATCCGCGTCGTCAGCGACGAAGACGACGCCATACGAGGTCGCGGTGCGCGCGAGCGCCAGGCAGAGGCCCTTGTGCTTCGGCACCCCGTCGTGGATCTGCTCCATGAGCTTGAGCACGAACGGGATCGCGTCGCGCACCAGCTCCGGATCGTCGTCGCGGGCGTAGGTGGTGCCCGATTCGCTCATCGTGTCGGCGACGCTGCGGAGCGCGATCTGCTTGAGGGAGCAGCCGCCGGCGAGCAGCGGCAGCCCGACCGGCAGCGCGAGGGCGACGAGCCACTTGGTCAACGCCCGACGGACGTTATCGGCGATTGGTCTTGCCATGCTAGGGTGCCCATCCTAGTCTCTAACCTCCGACGGTCAAGCGCGCTTCGTATGTCCTCTGCCGACACGACTTCGCCCCCACCCGCCTCGCGCCTCGAGGCTCTCCTCGTCGTGCTCTTGTCGCTCGCGATGGTGTTCTTGCCCATCGTGCAGGCAGTCACGCGCAAGCTCGGCAACGCCGTCACCTGGGCCAACGTCTACACCCAGCACGCGGGCGTCTGGCTCGGCTTTCTCGGCGCGACGATCGCGACGCTCTCGGCGCGCCACCTGTCGCTCGCGACCTCGCACCTCCTCGGCGAGGGCAAGCTCGCCAAGGTCGCGCTCGGCATGTCGGCCGTCGTCTCGGCGGTGACGTCGGGCATCCTGGCGCTGGCCACCGTCGAGTACGTGCGCGCCAACATGGAGAGCGGCATCCTGCCCGGCGGGATCCCGCAGTGGTGGAGCGAGGCCTTCATCCCCGTCTGCCTCGGCGTCATCGCGCTGCGCTTCATCTGGCTCGCGCCGGGCAAGTGGATGGGGCGCGGCATGGCGACGGTGGCGGTCGCGATCTCGCTCGCCGCCTTCAAGTACCTCGGCATGAAGGCGATCTTCTGGCCGGCGTTGGCCATCCTGCTCGCCTCGTTCGCCGTCGGTGCGCCGGTGTTCGTGACGATGGCCGGCCTGGCCATGCTGCTGTTCGCCAAGGAGGCAGGGGGCACGATCGCCGCGGTGCCCGCCGAGACGCTGCGCCTGGTGCAGAACCCGATGCTGCCGGCGATCCCGCTGCTGACGCTGGCCGGCTACGTGCTCGCCGCAGGCAAGGCGAGCGAGCGCATGGTGCGCGCCTACAAGAGCCTGTTCGGGTGGATGCCGGGTGGCGTCGCCTTGATGACCATCAGCGTCTGCGCGGTGTTCACGACGTTCACCGGCGGCTCGGGCGTGACCATCCTGGCGCTCGGCGGCATCGTCCTGCCGGCGCTGCTCAAGGACAAGTTCCCCGAGGGCTTCTCGCTCGGCCTGGTGACCGCGTCGGGCTCGCTCGGCCTGCTGTTCCCCCCGAGCCTGCCGGTGATCCTCTACGGCTCGGTCGCGGGCGTCGCCGCAGATCGGCTGTTCGTCGCGGGGCTGGTGCCGGGGCTCTTGCTGCTGTTCGTCGTCGGCCTCTACTCGATCACCGTCGCGATCCGCAGCAAGGCGCCGCGCCAGGCGTTCTCGGCCAAGGAGGTCGCCTCCGCATTCTGGGCGGCCAAGTGGGATCTGGGCCTTCCGGTGGTGATCGTCGTGCCGTTCGTGATGGGGTGGGCGTTCCTCGTCGAGGCGACGGCGCTCGGGGCGCTCTACACGCTGGTGATCGAGGTCCTCGTGCTGCGCGAGGTCGGGCCAAGGAAGGAGCTGCCCGGCGTCATGGTGTCGTCGGCGACGCTGGTCGGCTCGGTGATCATCCTGATGGGCGTGGCGCTCGGCCTGACCAACTACCTCGTCGACCAGCAGTTCCCCGAGCTGCTCTTCGACTGGGTGCAGGCGCACTTCCACTCGTCGACGACGTTCCTCCTCGCGCTCAACGGCCTCCTGCTGGTCCTCGGCTCGGTGTTCGAGATCTACGCCGCGATCATCGTCCTGGCGCCGCTCATCGCGCCGCTGGCGCCGATCTTCAAGATCGATCCGGTCCACCTCGGGGTCGTGTTCCTCGCCAACCTCGAGCTGGGCTTCCTGTTCCCGCCGATGGGGCTCAACCTGTTCCTGTCCGCGTCGCGCTTCGGCAAGCCCCTGCCGCAGCTCTACAAGCACGCCGTGCCGTTCCTGATCATCCTCGCGATTGGCGTCCTCGTCATCACGTACTTCCCGTCGCTGACCATCGGAGTGGTCAACCTGCTCTACAAGCCGTAGGCGGCCCCCGGCGACCCGGATGCGGGGGCGCGGGCGCGGACTCCGCTTCGGTTCGGGATTCGGGCTGGGATCGTGGCGTGGGTCGCGGACGGGGCTCGAGCGGGGGGCCCGAGGGCGGGCGGGATCGGGGGAGCTCGCTAGGGCTTGGTCGTGACCTTGGCCGAGACGTAGTCGGCCCAGCCGTAGGTCGCGCCGCGGAGCTCGGGCTTGGCGGCGATGTCGCTGCCCGGCGAGTGGAAGGCGCGGATGTCGAAGAAGTAGGTCTTGTTGTTGACCAGGACCGCCGGCGGGACCGTGACGCTCGTGCTGGTCGTCAGGATGCGCGCCTCGGGGTTGTAGACGGTCGCGCCGAGGTTGGTCGACAGGCTGTAGACCCACACCTCGTAGAAGTGCGCCGTCCCCGTCGTCGGTGCCGTCCAGGACAGCTTGGTGTTCGCCGGATCCGCGCCGGTCTGCGTCGCCGACAGATCCTTGGTGCCATCGAGCTTGGCCGCCGTGACCGGGCCGACCAGCGGCGTCACCGACGGGCCGAAGCTCGCAGCCGGCTTCATCGTGAAGACCGACGGCGTGAACTCGGCCGCCGTCGCCGAGCCGAGCTGGATGTTGACGGTGAACATGCTCATCGCCGTGCCGAGCAGCGCCCACTCGGCCGGGTACGGGTTGCCGTACGCCATGGTCCCCGGCGTCGCCTCGCTGTTGCTCTGCGAGTAGGCGTCGAGCACGTAGGGGTTCGGACCGACGAGGCCGTAGGTGGTGCCGCCCGGCTGCGCCTCGATCGAGAGGTACTGCACGCGCGAGGTCGCGTTGAGGTTGATCGCGCCCGTGCCGGTGCGGAAGGCCGCGTCGAAGGTCTGCCGCGCCCACGACGTGACGCTGACCGTGCTCGTCGTCGAGTCGACGAGCGCCATGTTGAGCGGCGTCGTCGACGTGCCGATGCCGGTGCGCACGCCCTGCGCCATCGTCAGGCCAGGCACGCCCGCGATCGCGCCGGTCGGCGTGATGTAGTCGAGGCCGCCGGCCGTCTTCTTCGACTGCAGGACGAGGTAGGCGATGTCGCCCTTGGCGTTGTCGACGAGCCACGGCGCCTGCGTCGACGCGTCGTCGTACGGAGTCACCATGCCCGACAGCTTGGTCGCGGCCGCGGCCGGCTTGCCCGCCGTCGCGACATAGTCGAGCGAGTACGCGAAGGCGCCGGCGTTGGCCGAGTAGAGCTGCAGGTTCGAGAAGCTGGTGTCCCAGGTCTGTCCCGACGGGAAGTTGACGTAGAGCTGGAGCTCGGTGCCGGTGTTGGCGTAGGTCGCGTCGGCGCGACCCGACAGCGCGTAGCTGAGGTCGAGCGTGCGCGCGTCGGTGACATAGTAGACCGGCGTCTGGCTGCCGAGCAGGACCTCGAGGTAGTAGGGACCGGCCGGCACGTCGGCGATCTCGAAGGTGCCGTCCGCCTTGCCGGTGCCGTCGATTCCGATCGGATCGAAGCCGCTCGCCGTCGGGACGTAGGCGGTCAGCGACGCGGTGCTCAGGTTCACCGGCAGGGTCGACGCGGTGCCGTCGCCGAGGATGTAGAAGAGGTTGAAGACGCCGGTGACGCTGCCCGATGCGGCCATGTCGCTGCCGGTCGTGCCGCCATCGCTCGTGGCCATCGCCAGGTCATTGCCCGTGGTGCCGCCATCGTCGGTGCCCGGCTCCGCGAGATCCTCGTCGGTGGTGCTGCCGCCCGTCAGATCGGGCTTGGGCTTGCGCAGGTCGACGGAAGACAAGTCTTCTTCCCCACCGGTCGAGGTGAGGTCGCGCGGGCGCTTCATGTCCTTGCCGCCGCTGTTTTCGCCGCGGTTCGACTCGGCGCACCCGGCGAGGGCGAGCCCAGAGGAAAATGCAAACAAAGCCAAAAACGGTGAATACGAGAACTTGCGAGCCATCGTGACTACAGCCTCCGCGGCGCGCTTTAGCACAAGGCCTCGCGCCGTCGCATCCCCTATTCCGCGATTCGTAATCGAGATCGCAGCAGTAACGAGTAGAGGCGGTTGCCTCAGTTGAAGTCGGCGATGCGCCAGGTGCCGTCGCGCTCCACGAGCTCGACGTAGTACGGGCCGAACCGCACCCGGACCCGCTTGCCCCCGACGTCGAAGCGGCCCGGCGGGCGACCGCGCAGCGCGTCGAGGCGGGCCTTCAGCTTCTCCTCGAGCAGGCCGCGCAGCTCGTCGGTGAAGAGGTCGAGGAGGCGAGGCGCGTTGCGCTCGGCGAGGGCGTGCTCGAGCGCGCCCAGCAGCGCTTCGGGAGAGCTGACCCGCGCTGGCAGCGGCCGCGGGCTGCGCACCCGCCAGCCGTCGAGCGTACGCACCAGCTCGAGCGTCCGCCCGTCGGAGAGGCGCACCTGGGCCAGCTCTTCGGGGGCGAGCTCCGGGCCGAGGGCAGCCAGCAGGCGGGCCCGCTCCTCCCCCGAGGCGCGCCAGCGATCGCGAAAGGTCTTCTCGTCCAGGGTCTTGCGAACGGAGGGGGCGAGCAGGCGATAGGCGAGGGCCGGATCGTCGGCCTGCAGCGCCTGCTTGTAGGCCGCGATCGTCACGGCCGGCGATGTCAGTCGCGGCGCGCAAGCCGCGAGGCCGAGAGCCAGAACGAGCAGCAAGCGCACGGCGCTGGGATACCGGGCCGCGCTCTGTAGGTCAAGCGCCCGTCAAGCCACGGCAACGGGTTCGCGTGAACGAGGCTTCACGATCGCCCCTCCCCTCCCTGCCCTTCGACCCGCTTTGCCGTCGCTGACCCGGATCGGGAAGTGATCGGCACGGATGTTGGATTGAACCGATCTGCCATGAACCAATTCCTCTCCCAGAGTCTGTTGCTGTGCAGCATCGCCGTCGTTGGCCTGGCGGGCTGCACGAAAGAGAACCACAACCTGCGCAACGTCCTGCCGCCGTGCACGGTCCAGTCGGACTGCTCGGACGACCAGATCTGCACCAACGAGGGCTGCGCCCCGCGCGGCTGTCGCGGCGACTACGACTGTCAGACGGGCTGGCGCTGCTACCGCGCGGCCGACACGTCGTACTGCGCGCCGGACGATGGCACACCGCCAGTGCCCGTCGATCCGGGCAGCGGGACGGGCTCGGGGACGGGCTCGGGCTCGGGCTCGGGCTCCGGTGGCGGCACGGGGACGGGCTCCGGCTCCGGCGCGGGCATCGTCTGCTCGGCGGACAGCCCCTGCGCGTCCGGGCAGTCGTGCGTCGGAGGACGCTGCTACAACGACGCCCAGGCCACCTGCGGCGTCCTCGGGCTGTCGCAGTGCTCGAGCGACGCGGCCTGCGGCGGCGGCAAGAAGTGCGTCGGGGGCCAGTGCCTGTCGACCTGCTCGACGAGCTGTGGCTCGGGCAGCACCTGCAGCAGCGGCGTCTGCGTCCCCAAGGCCGGCAGCCAATGCATCTTCGACTCCGAGTGCGGCAGCCTGAGCCGCTGCATCAACGGCTCGTGCCTCCTCATGTGCAACACCGACTCGCAGTGCCCGAGCAGCGACCGCTGCCTGCGCGGCACCTGCCGCTCGAAGTAGCCGCCCCCGCGCGCTCCTCGATCACATCGACCGCCCCACCGACAGCACCATCGCCGTCACCACCACCAGCAGCAAGCACGTCACCTGGATGGGGCGATCGCGCAGCAGCACCTCCTCGGGGCTGCCGCCCATGTCCTTCATGTGCAGGAGATACAGGTAGCGAAACAGCCCGTAGAGCACGAGCGGGATGGTCAGCATCATCGAGTGATTGGCGGGCAGCTTGGGCGCGGTGAAGGTGTAGAGCGAGTAGGCCATCACCGTCGCCGAGGCGACGATCGACAGCGCCTGATCGAGGAGCGCTGGCGAGTACTCGCCGAGGATCTTGCGGTGCTCGGCGGCCGATCCTTCGAGGACCTTGATCTCCTGCCGCCGCTTGGCGAGGCCGAGGAAGAGCGCGCCGAGCAGCGTCACCAGATAGAACCAGGGTGAGATCGCGGCGCCCAGCACCAGCACGCCACCGACGGCGCGCATGACGAACCCGACGGCGATGACGAACACGTCCACCAGCACCACGTGCTTCCAGACGAAGGTGTAGCCGGCCTGCATCAGCAGATAGCCGACGACGAGATAGCCGTAGTTGACCGACAGCCAGAAGGCGAGCGCCGCGCCCGAGGTCGCGAGCAGGAACGACGCGACGCGCGCCACGTTCGCCGACAGCGCGCCCGAGGCGAGGGGGCGATGCTTCTTCTTCGGGTGCTGGCGATCCTGCTCGACGTCGATGATGTCGTTGATGAGGTAGACGGCCGACGAGACCATGCAGAACACGACGAAGGCGAGGGCCGAGCGCTCGAGATTGCGCCACATCTCGACGGTGAACGGCTTCCACGTCTCGTTGAGCGTGAACAGCATGCCGGCGAAGAGCAGCAAGTTCTTCGTCCACTGCTTGGGCCGCATCGCGGCGAGGAGCGCGCCTGCTCCGCCTGCTTCAGTCGTCATCTACCGTGCCACCTTCGACGCTGTCGACCTGGAAGAGCCGGTCGTCTTCGAGGCGCAGCGCGGTGAGTTTTTGCCCCCAAACGCAGCCCGAGTCGAGCGCGTTGTGACGGGGATCGGCGTAGATGCCGAGCGCAGCCCAGTGACCGAACACGAGACGCGTCGGCCGCTCCGACGGGTAGACGAACCACGGCCGGCAGCCGCGCGGCGCCCCGACCGGCGGCCCCTTCCAGCCGGTGCAGAGCGTCTCGTCGGCGCGCAGACAGCGCACCCGCGTCATCACCGACAAGATCCCGGCGAGGCGCCGCACGCCGAGGCTCTCGTCCTCGAAGCGATCGACGCCCTTTTCGTCGAGCGCGGCGAGCACCAGCGCGCTCGGGCCGCCGGGCGCCGCGAGCTGCGCCTCGACCTCGCGCGCCAGCGCCTGCGCGGTCTCGATCGACCAGCTCGGCAGGAGGCCGGCGTGAACGACGAAGCGGTCGGGCACGCCCGTCGGTGCGATCAGCGGTTGCCGCCGCAGCCACTCGAGGAGCTGCGGCGTGTCCCGGGCGGCCAGCACCTGATCGAGCGTGTCGCGCGCCCGCTTGCGCACCCGCGCGTAGTAGCGCTGGAGCAGATACAGATCGTGGTTGCCGAGCACCACGGTGGCGGTCCACGCGGGGGCCCCCCCCAAACGGCGGGCCACGCCAGAGCGACGGCCGCGGGGGGTGAAGTCGCCCACGAAGAACC
>CAZPEY010000021.1:21563-30789 GCA_964585665.1 uncultured Polyangiaceae bacterium
GTCCCCCGAGATCTTCACTCTTTCCGTCCCCGCCGCCCAGCCGCTGGGCCGCGGCGCTCGTCCTCGACGCGCTCGCCGGCCGCGACCGCGAGCGCGGCCCGCGGTTGACCAGATCGCCGACGAAGCACAGGCGATCCAGGCGAGCGTCGAAGCCGACGGTGGCGAGCAGCTTCTCGAGCGACTCGAAGCAGCCCTGCACGTCGCCGATGACGTAGGTGCTCACGGCGCGCTGCTCACGGCCCTTCGCAGCGCGGCGCGAACCACAGGCCGCTGCGCGCCTCGACGATCGGCGCCAGGCCACGCTCTTCGACGAGGAGCTGCACCGCCCCGCCGCTCTCGACGAAGATCTCGGGGGCGATGAACAGCGACGGCGGCGCCGCATCCTTGCTCAGCATGCCTTGCCAACGTTGACCGCTCTTGTCGTCCCCCGCCAGTTTCGCTTGCTCGGCCAGCAGGCACACGGCGCGCTGCTTCTCGGGGCCAGCGGGCCAGCGCTCGGGCATCGTCCCCGACGAGAGCATCTTGGCCAGCGACCCGAACTTGGCGCGCACCGCGGCGAGCAGCGGCCGCTCACCGAGCGCCAGCCCGAGGCGCAGGTGCTTCTGGGCGCGACGCTCGAGATCGACCTTGGCGGGCTTGGGCGCATCGCCGTAGAGGATCGTCGCCGCGTAGGCAGCGTTCGACTCGAGACGAGCCCGCAGCGCCGGCGCGGCCAGCGGCGACAGCTTGGCCAGGGCGTCCTCGTAGATGAGGAGCGCGGCGCGGTACGCCGTCGGCTTGGCCTTCTCCTTGCGCAGCCCGCGCAGCACCAGCAGATCGCCCTTGAGCCCGAGCAGGCTCGGCTCGTCGGGGTGCTTGTCGGCGAGCGCCATCAGCACGCGCTCGGTGGCGTCGAGATCCCCTGTGTCCGCCCCCGCGGTGTGAAACAGCTCGAGCAGCGCCGTCAGGCCCTCGATCGTCGCCGCCAGGCCGTCGGGGCGAGAGGCGCAGGTGCTGACGATGTTGCTGGCGTAGCCGCCGAGCGCGTTGCGGTCGCCGCGTAGCGCGAGCATGCGCAGCGGCAAGCTCGCCGGATCACAGGGCGCCTCCTTGTGCAACTTGTCGAGGAGCGCGAGCTCGTCCTTCGAGAACGGCGCGCCGCCGGTCTGCAGGGCGGCCTGCAGGCTCGCGCCGATCCGCACCAGCGCCCGATTCCGATCGCCGATCGGCAGCGGCAGCGCCTGCTCTGCGAGCTTGCTGCGGAGCGCCGCCTGCGCCGCGGGATCGCGCTCGCTCTGCAGCTTCCACAGCGTGCCGAGCAGCCTGAGGTGCGGGGCGTTGGGCGCGCGCTCGGCCTGCTGCAGCGCCGCCTTCTCGTCGCCCGCCATCCACAGTCGGGCCGCGCAGGCCGCCGCCTGCTCGGGGGAGCCGCTCTGCGCCTGGCGACACATCGCAACGCCGCCGTCCTCACCGAGATCGCGATCGGAGAACGCGCGCTTCAGATCGGCGTTGGTGCGCCGCCGGACCGACTCGCGGAGCGCGGTGCGCGCGATCTCGGCCGCCTCTCCGCCGTGGCCGAGCGCGAGCTGTAGATCCGGCTCGGCCTCGCGCAGCTTGCCGTCGAAGAGGCGCGCCGCGCCGAGCAGCGCCCGCAGGCGCGCGTCGCTCGCGGCGATCGGCTTCAGGTACTCGATCGCCTGGGCGTAGCGACCGCTGGTCACGTAGAGGCGCCCCAAGGAGAAGCGCGCCGCCCGCTGCGGCAAGCGCGGCGCGTAGTGCTCGACGAGCCCCTGCGCCCAGCTGCCGATCTGCTGCAGCTCCTCGACGATCTCCGGGCGAGCGCGCGCCTCGCTCTCGGGCACCTTGAGCTCGGCGAGCAGCCGCTTCAAGAAGGCGTCCGCGTAGCTCTTCTGACGGAAGTCATCGGTCGGGTTGGCCAGCGTCGCCAGCCCGAGCGCCAGATCGACGAGCACGCGCAGCGGGCGATCGCCCTTGAGCGCGTCGATCTGCTTCTCGAGCGCCGCGGCGTACGTGATCGCCTGCGCCGACGGACGGGTCGTCGCATCGCGCAGCGCCACCGCTTCCGCGTTCTCGAGCAGGCGCTCGAGCTCCTTGGTCTCGATGAGGCCGCGCGGCGCGAGCACCTTGGTGAGGCCGTTGAGCTCCCCGAGGTGCGAAGGGCGCTGCGGCGGCGGGGTCGTCGTCGCGGGCGGCGCCTTGGCCGCGACCGCGACGAGCGGCGTGGAGAGAACGAGCCAGATGAGTAGATGAGATCGCATTCGAATTTAGACCACCCCGAGGTAGGCTTTCTTCACTTCGTCACTTTGTGCAAGCTCGCTCGCGCGCCCCGACAGCACGACGCGACCACTCTGCAGCACGTAGCCGCGATCGGCGATGGCGAGCGCCAGCCGCGCGTTCTGCTCGACCATCAAGATCGCGGTGCCTCGCCGGTGGATCTCGTCGATCGTCTGAAACACGCGCGTCGTCATCTGGGGCGCCAGGCCGAGCGAAGGCTCGTCGAGGAGCAGCAGGCGCGGCGTCTGACAGAGCGCGCGACCGAGCGCCAGCATCTGCTGCTCACCACCCGACAGGGTCCCTGCCGCCTGCGTCCGACGCTCGGCGAGCACCGGGAAGCGCCCGTAGACCTCTTCGATCGTGCGACGCAGAGTCGGCGCCGCCAGGCGGAGCCCCCCGAGGCGCAGGTTCTCCTCGACGGAGAGCGGCGCAAACACGCCGCGCCCTTCGGGGACATGCACCAGCCCAAGGTGGACGCGCCTCGCCGGCGTCAAGCGCAGCAGGTCGCGGTCGGCGAAGCGGGCCTGTCCGCCGAGCGGGATGAGTCCCGACAGCGCGCGCAGCAGCGACGACTTTCCAGCCCCGTTGCTGCCGAGGAGCGTGACCAGCTCGCCGGCGTGGACGTCGAGCGACACGCCAGCGACCGCGACGATCGCGCCGTAGCGGACCTCGGCGTCGACGAGCGACAGCAGCGCGCTCATGTCGCACCTCCCCCCGAGGAGGATCCCTCGCGCGCTCCGAGATAGGCCTCGACGACCTGCGGCAGCTCCGCCACCTCGGCGGGCGTGCCACGCCCGATGACGACGCCGTGGTCGAGGACGACTAGCGTCTCGCAGAGCTCGAACACCAGCTTCATGTCGTGCTCGATGAGCAGCACCGTCAGGCCGCGGGCCCGCTGCAGTCGCACGACGAGCGCCACCAGCTCCCGCCGCTCTTCCTCCGTCAGACCGGCGGCAGGCTCGTCGAGCAAGAGCAGGCGCGGCGTGCCGGCCAGGGCGCGCGCGATCTCGAGCCGACGGGCGGCGCCATAGGGCAGCGAGCTGGCGAGCCGCTCGGCGGCGTCGGGCAGGCCGACCTCGGCCAGCAGCTGGCGCGCCTCGGCGTCGAGCCGAGCCTCTTCGTCCCGAAACGCGCGGGTGCGCAGCAGCGCGCCGAGCGGGCTCGCGCCGCGGCGACGGTGAAACCCGATCTTGACGTGCTCGACGCAGGTCTGCGTCGCGAACAACCGCAGGTTCTGGAACGTCCTCCCCACGCCGAGCGCCGCGACGTCGGCGGGCCCGAGGCGCGCCAGGGACGCGCCGGCGATGCGCACCTCGCCGGCGCTCGCCGGGTAGATCGCGCAGAGCGCGTTGAGCAGCGTCGACTTGCCCGCACCGTTCGGACCGATGATGCCGCAGATGGCCCCCTCCTCGACGGTGAAGGACACTCCGTCGAGGGCGAGCAAGCCGCCGAACCCGACGGTGAGGCGGTCGACGGCGACGAGCGTCTCGGCGGTGCGGCTCATGGCCGCCCTCGCTGGAGCCTGGACCGACGCGGTCCGAGCAGGCCGTCGGGTCGTAGGATGACGATCGCCACGAGCAGCCCGGCGTAGAGCAGCATCCGGTAGTCCTTGCCGAGCCACTCGACGAGGCCGGTCGGCGCCTTCGGCCACAGCCAGAGGAGCCCGGCTGGTAGCCAGACCTGCGCCTGCCGCAAGAGCTCGCCGAGCAGGGTGAGCGCCGTCGCCGCGAACACCGCGCCGCCGAGCGAGCCGATGCCGCCGAGCACCACCATGGTCGCGATCTGGAACGAGCGCGCGAAGCCGAAGTCGACCGGCGTGATCGTGCGGAGGAGGTGCGCCTCGAGCGCGCCGGCGAGGCCAGCGAAGGCCGCGGCGACGACGAAGATGGCGATCTTGTAGCGCGCGACGCGGATGCCGAGCAGCTCGGCGCACAGCTCGTCGTCCCGCAGGGCGACGAGCGCCCGGCCGGTGCGCGAGTGCTCGATCGCCCAGGCCACGTAGATCGTCGCCGCCAGCACGGCGGCCACCAGCGGCAGGGAGGTGAACGCCGGGATCTGCGACAAGCCGAGCGCGCCGCCGAGGTAGGGCGTGCTCTCGATGACGACGCGGATGATCTCGCCGAAGCCGAGCGTCGCCAGCGCCAGGTAGTCGCCGCGCAGCCGCAGCGACGGCGCTCCGACGAGGAGGCCGGCCGCTCCAGCCGCCAAGGCCGCCAGCGGGAGGGCGAGCGCGAAGCCGAGCGCCGTCGGCATCGCCAGCGTCAGCTTGCTCGCCGCGTAGGCCCCGACCGCCATCAGCGCCGCGTGGCCGATCGAGAACTGCCCGGCCAGGCCGTTGATGAGGTGCAGGCTCGCCGCGAGGATCGCGTTGATGCCGATCGTGATCACGACGATGCGCAGGTAGTCGCCGCTCACAGCTTGTCCCTCTGCGCGCGACCGAGCAGGCCACTCGGTCGCAGCCACAGCACCCCGATGAGCAGCGCGAACGCGATCGCGTCGCGCCACGTCGACGACAGGAAGCCCGCGGTCAGCTCCTCGGCCAGCCCGAGCAGGAGCGCGCCGAGCATCGCGCCGGGCAAGCTGCCGATGCCGCCGACGACGGCCGCGACGAAGGCCTTGATGCCCCACAGGGTTCCCATGTCGGGGCGGATCGAGCCGTACATCTGCCCGATCACGAGGCCACCGGCGCCGGCGAGTGCACCGCCGAGGAGAAACGTCACCGCGATCACCCGGCCGACGTCGATCCCCATCAGGGTCGCCCAGCGCGGATCGGTGGCCACCGCGCGCATCGCCAGGCCGAGGCGCGTCCGGTAGACGAGCAGCAGCAGCGCGACGAGACACAGCGCCGTGCCGCCGAGGCCGAGCGCCTGGAGACGCGAGATGCTGACCCCGAGCGCGCCGGTGCCCAGCCCGACGATCGGCCGATCGGAGATGAGCAGCGGAAAGCCGCGCGGCGCCGCGCCGAAGAGGAGCTGCGCCAGGTTCTGCAAGAACAGCGACACACCGATCGCCGAGATCAGCACCTTGAGCTTGTTCGCCGCGCGGAGCGGGCGGTAGGCGATCCGCTCGGTCGCCACGGCGGCGAGCGCGGCGCCGAGCATCGCGACGAGGAGCGCCAGCGCCAGGCCGCTCGGCCCAGGCCAGCGACGAGCGACGAAGAACGAGAAGAACGCGCCGAGCATGAACAGCTCGGCGTGCGCGAAGTTGATGAAGCCGAGCACCCCGTAGACGAGCGAGTAGCCGAGGGCGACGAGCGCGTAGGCGGCACCGAGCGAGAGCCCCTCGATCAGGTGCTGCAGCACGTCGGACAGCAGCGCGCGCGGTCGGCGGGTCGCGGCGGGCATCGCTGGCACCGGGCGGCGCAGCGCCTCGGCGATGTCGTCGGCCGAGATGCTCTGCTGATAGACGAACTTACCGCTGCCGTCGACGCGCACCACGACCGCCGGCTTGTCGGCGTTGCGCTCGCGATTGATCGTGATGCGGCCGGTGACGCCGGCGAAGTCGCGCGTCGCGCGCAGCTGCTCCTTGATCGCCGCGGGGGTCACCTCCTCGCCCGGGATGCGGGCGATCGCGTCGGCGAGCAGCCGCGCCGCGTCGTAGGCGAGCGCGCCGAGCCCGTCGGGCAGCGTGCCGAACCGCTGCCGATACGCGGCGACGAAGCGCTGCACCTCGGGCCGCGGATCGTCGGAGAAGTAGTGGGTGCTGAAGTAGATCCCATCGGCGGCGGGTCCGGCGATCTGCGGCAGCGCCTCGGAGTCCCAGCCATCTCCGCCGAGCAGCGGCGCGGTGATCCCGAGCGCCCGCGCCTGCCGCGCGATCAGCGCGCCCTCGGTGTAGAAGCCCGGCACGTAGAGCAGATCGGCGCCGGCGCTGCGCAGCGCGATGAGCTGCGCCTTGAAGTTCGAGTCGCCCGACGAGTAGCTCGCCGTGTCGACGATGACGCCGCCGAGCCGCGTGAAGGTCGCGATGAAGTACTCCGACAGCCCCATCGAGTACGCGTTGCGCACGTCGTGGAGCACCGCCACCCGGCGCGCGCCCAGCGCATCGAAGGCGAACTTGGCCATCACCGAGCCCTGGAACGGATCGATGAAGCAGACCCGGAAGATCGCGTCGCCGACCTCGGTCACCTTGCGGTTCGTCGAGGACGGCGACAGCATCGGCACGCCGTGCTGCTGACAGATCGGCGCGGCGGCCAGCGAGCGCGGCGACGCCACCTCGCCGAGGACCGCGACGACCTTGTCCTGGGTGACGAGGCAGGTGACGACGGTGGCCGCCTCTTGTGTCTTGCCTTGATCGTCGTAGAGGACGATCTCGAGCTTTCGCCCTTTGACGCCGCCCGCCGCGTTGATCTCCGAGATCGCCAGATCGATCGCGTCGCGGGTCGAGATGCCGAAGGTCGCCTCCGAACCGGTCAGCGAGCCGTACTCGCCGAGCCGGATCGGCGGCGCATCGGCGCGCGCGCCCGCGACGCCCCCAGCGAGCGCCAGCAGCACCGCGAGGCCCGCAAGGTTAGATCTCCGTCGACGAATCACGCGCGCAGACAGTTACATTGCCCCGCCCGACGGGTAAAGCACCAAGCGGGGCGGGGCCGCGCGATGTGCTAGCCTGCGGCGATGCGAATCGAGATCTCTTCCCGGAGGCTGCTTGCGGCGGGCCTGCTGTCGACGCTGTGCTGCCTCGTTGCCTGCGGCGGCGACAAGCAACAAGGTTCGATGGATCTCACCTCATCGGGCGGTGATGGCGCGATCGATCAGGGCGGCGGCGACGGCGGCGGTGGCAGCGGCGACGGTGGCGATCTGGCCAGCCAGCCCGATCAGGCGGCCACCGATCTCCTGCCCGCCGCCGATCTCTTCACCTGTCCCGACGACGACAGCGATGGGCGCAGCCCGGTGGCCGGCTGCACGGCGACGGTCGACTGCGACGATCACGATGCCGACAACTGGGACAGCTGCAGCAGCTGCGTCGACGTCGACGGCGACGGCTACTTCACGGGCTGCGACCGGTACAAGACGCGCCTGCCCGACTGCGATGACACCGACGTGCTCGTGTCCCACACGCCCGAGAGCTTCGACTCGATCGGGACCGACGCGGACTGCGACGGTCGCATGTTCGCGCTCGACGATGCGCAGACGGTCTTCGTCAGCGCCGACGGCGACGACACCGCCAACGGCACGCGGGCCGCGCCGGTCAAGACGCTGACGCGCGGGCTCGAGCTGGCGGTCGGCGAGCGGCGGGTCGTCGCGCTTGGCGTCGGGTCGTTTGGCAGCCTCACGCTCACCAGCAGCGATCGACGCTCGCTGTCCCTCATCGGCAAGCTCGATCCGACGACCTGGCTCAAGTCCAGCGTCGGAGGCCCTGCTGGTCAGACCCAGCTTGGGGACGTGACGGTCAGCGGCCCGAGCACACCGGGCAAGGCGCAGCAGAAGATTCTCGGACTGTCGGATGTGAGCTTGAACGGCACGAGCTTCCTCGCGCTGACCAACACCGACGCGGTGGTCAGCGCCAAGGGCATCACCGACGTGACAATCAGCGGCGGAAGCTTCCGCGGCCAGCTCGCGGCGCAGCACCTGACCTGCGCCGCCTCCACCGTCGAGCTGACCTCGCCGTCCATCGCATCCAACAGCGCCAACGGCGTCTTCGCCAACACCGGCTGCGCGCTGACCGTCACCGGCGGCCTCATCTACTCCAACGCCGGCGGCACGTTCACCGCCCTCGACGTCAGCAGCGGCGCAAGCCTCGAGGCCAACGGGCTCACCATCAGCCTCGCCGACAACCTCGGGCAGCTCGGCTGCGTCGGCATCAGCGTCGGGGACGGCCCCGCGACGATCTTGAACACGACGATCGAGACCTGCTCCGTGGGCACCACCAGCGCGGGCGTCCGCGGCAACGGCAGCGGCGCGATCACGCTCGTCAACAGCGTCATCAAGCCGATCGCGACCGGCAACGGCAAGGGCGCCGTCGCGGTGCACACGACCAACAACCCGGTCGTGATCCTCAACAACCGGCTCGACGTCGGCACGCGCAGCAGCGGTGGCGTGGTCGAGCTGTCGGCGCCCGGCGCGTCGGCGCTCTACAACAACAGCCTCGTCCGCGAGGACAACGGCTCGGGCCTGCTGGTCAGCGGCACCGCGTCCGTCACCCTGCGCAACAACGCCATCGCCGTCGTCGCCGCCAACTGCCTCGTCGACGCGGGCGGCTGCGTGACGGCGATCGCCGACGTGAACAATTGCGGCAAGTGGACCGGTTGCGGCACGTCGAGCAGCAACCTCGCCGGCGCCTGCACCTACGACAGCACCGATCACATCGCGTCGAGTGAGCCCGTCTGCAAGTCGGCGGGCACCGACCCGAGCACCGCCTACGCTGCCCCCATCCTCGACGTCGACGGCGTGACACGCCCCCTCGGGATCTGGGACATCGGCCCCGACGAAATCACCGACTGATCTCCACGGCCTGCCGTGGCATAGTCCTCCGCCATGCGGACCCTCTTCACCCTTGGCCTCGTGACCAGTGGCCTTCTGGGGGCGCTCGCCGCCCCGGCGCTCGCCGAGAGCTTTCAGCTCGACGGCAACAACCTCGTGCTGCCCAGCCCGGTGCTGTTCGAGGCCGGCAGCGACAAGCTCAGGCCCGAGAGCGACTCGGCGCTCGACTACGTGCGCCGCTACCTCGTCGACAAGACGTACATCACGCTCCTGCGCGTCGAGCACCACACCGACAACCAGGGCGCCGCGGCCGCGAACCAGGCGCTCTCCGAGCGGCGCGCGCTGGCGGTGACGCGCTGGTTGGTCGGCAAGGGCATCGACTGCAAGCGGCTCCTGCCGGTCGGCTTCGGCGAGAGCAAGCCCATCGCCCCCAACGACAACGCCGAGAACCGGGTGCGCAACCGCCGCACCGCCTTCGTCAACGCCGCGCTGCGCGGCCGCCCCATCGGCGGCATGCCGGTCGACGGGGGCGG
>CAZPEY010000022.1:0-30319 GCA_964585665.1 uncultured Polyangiaceae bacterium
CCGTCGGCACCCGCCGCCGCGCCCGCCGAGGTCACCTACGAGAAGGTGACGCCGGCCGACGGGGGCACGATCAACGGCGCCGCGGATGGGCCGAAGGCCGAGGAGATGAACAAGATCCTCAAGGCCGCGCTGCCCAAGCTCGAGGCCTGCCTCGCCGCAGAGAAGGGCATCGAGCTCGGCAAGCCGGTCAAGATCGATGTCCAGTACAAGGTGGGCAACGACGGCAAGCCGACCGACGTCGAGGTCAAGGGCGCGCCTGGCGCCTCGCAGGCGTGCCTCGCGCAGCAGGTCGCGGCGATTGCCTACCCGGCGTTCGGGGGCCCGCCGCTCCAGCACAGCTTCCCGATCAACTACCAGCGCAGCGCGCCCGCGCCGGCCGCACCCAAGTAGCGTCGGTCAGAAGCGCATGCCGCGCTCGGCGCGGAAGCGGAACCAGTCGACGGTGAGCAGCCCCGCCGAGGCGAGCCCGACGATGGCGAGCGGCCACGCGCCGGCGGCGAGCAGCGCGACGGAGCCTACGGTGACGGCGCTGGCGACGAGCCCCTTGCGACGGGCGATGGCTTGGTCTCGTTTAACAAGCGACATGGCTTGATCTTAGCACCCCCCACGTTATTTTCCTCGGTTACAACGTCGATGAAGAGGCTTCGATCTATCCTGTCTACGACATAAGGACCGACGTCCGTCCGACCGTCGCCGAGATCGATCTGGCGGCGCTGCGGCAGAACGCCGATCTGGTGCTCGGTTGTGTCTCGCCCTCGACGGCGCTGCTCGCCGTCGTCAAGGCGGACGCCTACGGACACGGCGCCTCCGCTTGCGCGCGCGCGCTCGAGCGCAAGGTCTGGGGCTTTGGCGTCTCCCTCGTCGAGGAGGGCATCGAGCTCCGGCGCGCCGGGGTGCAGGCGCCGATCGTCGTGCTCGGCAGCTTCTTCGGCCTCGGCCACCGTGACGTCGTCGCCTATCGCCTCACTCCCGTCGTGTCCCAGGTCGATGACGTCGAGCGCTTCGGCCGGGCGCTCATCGACCTCGGGGTCAAGCGCTTCGCCGTCCATCTCAAGATCGACACCGGGATGTCGCGCCTCGGCGTTCAGCCCGGCGAGGTGGGAAGCCTGCTCGCCGCCGTCGCTGCGCAGCCGCTCATCGAGGTCTCGGGCGTCTGCACGCACCTGGCCGAGGCGGACACTGGGAGCGAGGCCGCGACGGAGCGCCAGCTCGAGCGCTTCGCCAGGGCGCTGTCCGAGGTCACCGCGGCGAGCCGGTCGCCGCTCGTCGTTCACGTCGCCAACTCGGCGGCGATCCGGCGCTTCCCGTCGACGCATCGCGATCTGGTCCGTCCGGGGCTGGCGCTCTATGGCATCTCGCCGTCCGACCTGGCCAGCTACCCAGGGCTCCGCCCCGTGCTGGCCTGGCGGACCCGCGTCGTCGCGGTGCGCACCGTCGCGCCGGGCGTCGGGGTCTCGTACGGCGGGACCTTCGTCGCCGCGGCGCCGACCCGGATCGCGACGATCCCGATCGGCTACGCCGACGGCTATCACCGCCGGATGTCCGGGCGAGCCGAGGTCCTGGTGCGCGGCGTGCGCTGCAAGGTCGTCGGGACGATCACGATGGACATGGCGATGGTCGATTGCAGCGCCCTGCCCACCGTCGAGATTGGCGATGAGGTGACGCTGATCGGGCAGCAGGGGCAGGAGCGGATCGCCGCGACCGAGCTGGCCGCGTGGGCCGACACCATCCCGTGGGAGATCGTCTGCGCGATCTCGAAGCGCGTGCCGCGCGTGTACCTCGGGGAGGCGGGGCGATGAGCAGCGACGTCGAGGCGGCGCCCAGTACGACGCTCTGGCAGCGGATCGTCGCGCTCAACGAGCGGGTCTGGGGGCCGCTCGAAGCAGGGATCGAGCTCGTCGGCGATCACGCGCTGCTGTTCGGGCGGGCGATGTTCTGGCTGTTCCGGCGGCCGTTTCGCGTCCGGACCTTCATCGAGGCGATGGAGTACATCGGAGTCCAGTCGCTGCTGATCGTCTCGCTGATCGGGCTGTTCGTCGGCATGGTCTTCGCGCTGCAGCTCACGTCGGCGCTGCGTCAGTTCGGCACCGAGACCTTCGTCGGGGCGACGCTGGGCCTGTCGCTGGCGCGCGAGCTGGCGCCGGTGTTCTGCGCCATCGTCGTCGCGGCGCGCGCCGGCGCCGGCATGGCCACCGAGCTGGGATCGATGCGCATCACCGAGCAGATTGACGCGCTGGCGACGATGGCCTTGTCGCCGATCCAGTTCCTGGTCACGCCGCGCATCGTCGCAGCGACGCTGATGATGCCGCTGCTGTGCGCCTTCTTCATCTGCATCGGCATGTTCGGCGGCTACGCGGTCGCGGTGTGGCTACTCAACGTCGATCGCGGCGTCTTCCTCGAGAACGCCCGCTGGATCGTCGACTCGAAGGACATCGTACAGGGCGTCGTCAAGGCGACCGTGTTCGGAACCGCGCTGTCGCTCATCGCCTGCTATCAGGGGTTTCACGCCACCGGGGGCGCCAAGGGCGTCGGTGTCGGGACGACGCGCGCGGTGGTCGGCAGCTTCGTGACGATCCTAGTGCTCGACTACTTCATGACCGACATCATCCTGACGCTGCAGGGACGATGAGCCTCGCGACCGACGATCCGACCGTCCGCTCCGATCGCTATCAGATCCGCATCCGCGGCCTGGTCAAGGCCTTCGGGACGCACAAGGTCTTGCGCGGCGTCGATCTCGACATCGAGCGCGGCAAGATCAACATCGTCATCGGCGGCTCGGGGCAGGGCAAGAGCGTGCTCATGAAGCACCTGATGGGGCTGCTCAAGCCGGACGGGGGGCACATCTACGTCGATGGGCAGGACGTGGTCGGCCTCTCCGACGTCGAGATGAACAAGGTGCGCCTCAAGTTCGGCATGTCGTTTCAGTACTCGGCGCTGTTCGACTCGCTCACCGTCGAAGAGAACGTCGGCTTTCCGCTGGTCGAGCACACCCGGATGGGCAAGGCCGAGATCGCCATCGAGGTCAAGCGGCGCCTCGAGCAGCTCGGCCTGCGCAACATCGAGAAGAAGCATCCAGCCGAGCTGTCCGGCGGCATGCGCAAGCGGGTGGGCCTGGCGCGCGCCCTGATATTAAAACCGGCGATTCTCCTATACGATGAGCCCACGACCGGCCTGGATCCGATCGCCACGAAAAACGTCGACGACATGATCAGCGACATCTCCAAAGAGACGCACGTCACCTCGATCGTGATCAGCCACGACATGGCGTCGACGTTCCGCATCGCCGACAAGATCGCCATGCTCAACGACGGCGTGATCATCGAGCAGGGCACACCGAGCGAGTTCCTCGCCTCCGCGAGCCCGATCGTCCGCGAGTTCGTCGAGACCTCGGGCGCGGTCAAGATGACCTCGGTCGCCGAGGGGGGCTCGACCGGGTGGCAGCCGATCGCCGGCCCCGCGGATGGTGAGCATTGAACACGTCCTCGCAAGCCATCAAGGTCGGGCTGACGGTCCTCTTCACCGCGCTGTGCGCCTTCGGTGCGTTCAAGTTCGTCCACAAGGGGATCGACAAGCGCTCGGACTTCGAGGTGTGGTGCCTGTTCCGCGACGCCTCTGGGCTCGTCGACAAGTCGCGCATCCAGATCGCCGGCCTGACGATCGGGGAGATCTCGCGCCGCGAGCTGCTCGGCTCGCGCGCCAAGATCACCATCAAGCTGCAGCCCGGCACGGTGCTGTACTCGAACGCCGTCGTCTACAAGAAGGCGGCCTCGCTGCTCGGCGAATTCTACCTCGAGATCGATCCAGGCTCGCCGCAGTCGCCCGATCACAGCGGCAAGCTGGCCGACAACCGCGTCCTCAAGCACGGCGATCAGATCTTGAGCGTCGTCGAGGCGGTCACGGTTGGCGACGTGCTCATGCAGATCCAGGAGACCTTGCCGGTGCTCAAGGACATCCTGAAGGACGTTCGGCAGATCACGCAGGGGCCGCTGCCCGAGGTGGTCTCGAGCGTCAAGACGGCGATCGACAAGAACTCGCTCGCCGCCGAGACGATGCTCAAGCACATCGACGACATCGCGCTCGATCTGCGCCAGATCACGGCTGGGCAGTCGCAGAAGGACATCAAGGACGCGATCGCCAACGTCAAGGACATCACGCAGGGCCTCAAGAGCGTGCTCGGCACCGGCAAGGGCGAGATCGACTCGACCAACAACAAGCTCCAGACGACGATCGACAAGGTCTCGGCCGCCGTCGACAAGCTCGATCGAACCCTGCAGAACACCGCGACCATCACGGAGAAGGTCAAGCAGGGCGAGGGGACGGTCGGACGGCTGCTCCACGACGAGACGATCGCCAACAACGTCGAGGGCATCACCGAGGACGTCGGCAGCTTCCTGAAGTCGATCACCAAGCTCCAGACGCTGATCGGCTTGCGCTCCGAGTACAACATCCAGTCGAACACGCTCAAGACGTACGTGTCGATCCAGCTGCAGGCGCGCCCCGACAAGTTCTTCTACGTCGAGCTCATCGACGATCCGCGCGGCTCGCGCACCACCGAGCGGACGCTGACCACCACGGACGATCCGACCAAGCCGCACACCGTCAACAGCGAGACCATCAAGGTCGAGGACAAGTTCCGCTTCACCTTCATGCTCGCCAAGCGGCTCTTCCTCTTGAAGGGGCACCTCCTGCTGACCGGCCGCTTCGGCATCAAGGAGTCGACGGGCGGCCTCGGCCTCGACGTCGACATCCCGATGACCATGACGTCGCGCTGGTTCCGCAACCTGCGCGTCACGGCCGACATCTTCGACTTCCGCACCAACACCTATCCGCGGCTCAAGCTGATGGCGGCGCTCGAGTTCTTCAAGCACATGTGGATCTTGGGCGGCGTCGACGACGTCATCAACAACCGCGGCCCGGGCGTCGGCAACCTGACCGGCCGCGACTACTTCTTCGGCGTCATGCTGTCGTTCAACGACGAGGATCTGCGCGGCCTCCTCGCGCTCGGCGGCGCGGCGCTCCTCGGCGGCGGCAGGTAGCCGACCTCCCTCTCTCATCGTCGACGATCAACACGCTTCCCCGATTTTCCTGCATGCGAGATCGGACGGAGTTGACCCGCGAGCATCTGGACGTCGTGGCACGCGTCGAGCGTGAGAGTTGCGCTCACGGCGATCGGGAAGGGCGGAAGCGGCGCGGCCGAGCCACGGCGGGTGGAGAGGCGGCCTCGCTCCTCGCGGAGTTACTTTGTCAGGAGCACGAGCGACCCTGCCCTGTGGCACACCCGTCGTCGGGTGACGCAGCGAGGAGCGAGGCCACCTCTCCACCCGCCGCCACGAGACGAGCTCGAGACGAGTAGGAACCTTGACCGTTTTCCCGTCGAGGGTTACGGTCCCCAACTAGCCAAATGTCCGAACTCGAGTCGCAGATGGCACCCCTGCTGGCCCGCGCTGGAGACGAGCTGCGCGCCGGCCACCTGGCCGCCGCGAGCGCCTTGCTCGACGAGGCAGAACGCCTGTCCGCGAACGATCCGCGGGCGCTCAACTTGCGCGCGCTCTATTTCTTTCGCGCCCAGCGCTTCGAGGATGCGCACCGCCTCTACCTCAAGCTCGTCGAGGCCGTGCCCGACGACACGGCGCTGTTCCTCAACCTGGGCCTCGTCGAGCTCAAGCTCGAGCGCTTCAACGAGGCCGCGGTGCACCTGCAGAAGGTCGTCGACAAGGATCCGTCCGACCAGCGCGCCCAGAGCTACCTCGGGCTGGCGCGGCTGCGCTCCGGGGACGCCGGCGCGGCGTCGGTCGCCTTCTCGCGCGCCGGTCGCGATGAGCTGGCCCAGAACCTCGCGGTCCATGCGCAGCGACAAGACGCGCAGCAGAAGCGCGACGAGCTGCGCCTCGCCGCGCGTGACGGCGATCAGCGCCTCTCGGGCGAGCAGCCCTTCGGCACCGTCGACGGAGACCCCGGCGCCAAGAAGACGCCGCCGACCGATCTGGCGCAGTGGCAGGTCCGCGAGCCCGGGCAGCCCGCGCCGCTGCCGACCCTCGAGGGCGAGCTCGCGCCGCCGCTCGACGTCCACACCGCGTCGGGCGCGATGTCCGTCGCGTCGTTCGCCACCAAGCGCCTCCTGCAGCTCGCGCCGGGGGAGTCCTTCGGCGTCGGCGCCGGTGGCCTGCTCGTCGTGCGCGTCGACGGACAGCAGGCGACCCGCGTGACTGGTGCGCTGGTCTCGAATGGGACGCTGTCGTTCAACCCGCTCTACCGCCGCGTGCGCGGCCAGGGCACCGAGGAACCGTTCGGTGAGGGTGGCGAGGCGATGATGTCCGCCGAAGGCAAGGGCCTCCTGGTCTTCCAGCCCGGCGACGGACACTTCACGGTGCTCGATCTCGCCGAAGACATCCTCTACCTGCGTGAGAGTGAGCTCTTCGCCTTCGACCTCGGGCTGCACTGGGAGAGTGGTCGCATCCCGGGGCGCTCCGGCGATCCGGTGCGCGTCGTCCAGGTCCGCGGCACCGGGCGCCTCGTCCTCCACAGCAAGCACGAGATCTACACCCTCAAGACCGAGGCGGACACCTCGCTGTTCGTCGACGCGCGCGCCCTGTGTGGCTGGATCGGGCGCGTCGTACCGCGCTTCGTCGTCGCCGACGGACAGCCGACCAACCTCATCGACTGCGCGGGCGAAGGGGTGCTGATCCTCGCCGAGCCGTAGCCGCAGGCCGTCGACGGGAGGCTCGCGATGTCCTGGGTCGAGCTGCCAGCGCCTTCGTGGTCCGCGGCGGCGGTGCTGACGGCGCTGCACGACGAGCCGCGGCCCTTCGCCCTCGAAGGCTCGGGGAGCGTCTCTGGCGATGGCCTCGGCCGCGCGAGCTACGTCGGCGCTTCGCCGAGGGAACAGCTCACCATCGATCGGCGCGACGCGGCCACGGCGTGGCGGCGCTTCGCCGACTGGCTGGCGGCGCGCCAGGCAGAGGCGCCGACGGTGGGGGAGCCGGCGATCGTCGGCTTTGCGACCTACGAGGCGGGGCGGCTGGCGATGGCGCCGCCGCTGTCGCTGCCCCCCGATACCCTCGGCCTGCCGCTCTTCGACTGGGCATGCTATGGCGCGCTGTTTCGGCGCGACGAAGTGACGGGAGCATGCGCCGTGATCGGGCAGAGCGAGGCGGAGGCGGAGGCCTTGCTGGCACGGCTCGTCGCGCGGGTGCCCACGACGAAGCCGCCACCGCCCTTGGCCCCGCGACCGTTCGTCGCCGAGTGGGGCGACCGCGCGTACCAGGAGCTCGTGGTCAAGATTGTTGACTATCTGCGCGCCGGCGACGCGTACCAGGTGAACCTGACGATGCAGCTGCGCGCCCCGCTGCCGCTCGCGGAGGCGCTGGCCGCCTACCTGGCGGTGCGGCGAAGCTTCGAGGCGCCCCTCGGCGGTTACCTGCGCCTCGCCGACGTCGCGCTGCTCAGCAACTCTCCCGAACTCCTGCTGCGCCGCCGCGGCACCACCGTCGAGTCACGCCCGATCAAGGGCACGGCGCGGCGCTCCGAGGATCCCGCGCTCGATCTCGCCGGCGCCACCGGGCTGCGCCAGTCGAGCAAAGACGCCGCCGAGCACGTCATGATCGTCGATCTCGTGCGCCACGATCTCGGCCGCGTCGCGGTGACGGGCTCCGTGCGCGTCGAGGGGATGATGCGCCTCCTCACGCTTCCCACGGTGCACCACCTGGTCTCGACGGTCTGCGCCGAGGTTCCGGCGGCGCTCGACACTGCGACCCTGCTCGGGGCGGTGCTGCCGGGTGGCTCGATCACCGGCGCGCCCAAGCGGCGGGCGATGGAGATCATCGACGAGCTCGAAGGACGCGAGCGCGGCGTCTACTGCGGGGCCTTCGGCTGGATCGCGCCCAACGGGGACTGCGATCTGGCGTTGCCGATCCGGACCGCCGTGGCGACGCGCGGCGAGCTCGTGCTTGGCGTCGGCGGCGGCATCGTCGTCGATTCGGATCCTGCGGCGGAGCTGGCGGAGTGTCGGATGAAGGCGAGCGCGTTCACGCGCGCGCTGGGTGGACGCTAGGCGGTGCTTACTTGGCGGCGGCGTAGGTCGTCGCGCGGCGCTCGCCCGACGTCTTGACGCGCTTGTCGCTGCGCAGCTTGGCGAGGCCCTGCTTGACCAGCTTCGGGCCGAGGTGCTCGAGCTTCTTCTGCAGCTGCTCGCTGCGCAGACCGGGGTTCTTCTCGACGGCGGCGAGGATCTCGGCGAGCGTCGACTCGTTGAGCTTCGAGCGACGTCCGCGCGGTCGACCGACCTTGCCGCTCGACGACGCCGTCTTCTGACGGGCCGTCTGCCCAGCGCCCCGCCCCGCGGCGGGCTGGAGCACGACCGAGACGCTGACGTTCTGCAGCACCGACCAGTGCGCATCCCCGGTCAGCGCCGCGACGAGGCCACCCAAGGTGTTCTGATGGTTGCGCTGGAAGATATCGCGCACCTTGCTGCCGACCGCCTCGTTGAGGATCTCCTGCCGACGCCCCGGGGGCAGAAACTGAAGGAGCTCGGCGCCTCCGAGCTGGGTCTGCGTCTTCTTGGATCGTGCCATTCCGTGCCTCTCGCGTGAAAAGAATGAAGGAGCGTCTGCGCTACGCCAATCCACCAATGAATGAAATAGGGCCCCGAAATATCTCACTTGCGCCGATCAATGCAAATCTTTTAGAAGGATGCCGTGGACTACAAAGCAACGCTGAATCTGCCCCAGACCAAGTTCTCCATGAAGGCCGATCTCGCCAAGCGCGAGCCGCAGCTCCTCGCCGAGTGGGAGCAGTCGCGCCTCTACGCGCGCATTCTGGAGGCCCGGCGCACCGCGCCCAAGTTCGTCCTGCACGATGGGCCGCCGTACGCCAATGGCCACATTCACTATGGCCATATTCTCAATAAAATCCTCAAAGACATTGTCGTTAAATTTCAAACGATGGCGGGGCACTCTGTCGAGTTTCGCCCGGGCTGGGATTGCCACGGATTGCCAATCGAGCTGCAAGTGCAGCGCGAGCTCGGGGACAAGGCAAAGACCGCCTCAGCGACGGAGATTCGCGCCGCTTGTCATGACTATGCGATGCAATGGGTGCGGACCCAGGCCACCGAGTTCGCACGGCTCGGAGTTTTTGCCACGTATGACCACCCCTATTTGACGCTCGATAAGTCATATGAAGCGACGATTGTTCGAAAGCTCGCCGATCTGAATCGGCGCGGACTGCTCTATCGCGATCGCAAGCCGGTCTACTGGTGCACCAGCGATCAGACGGCGCTCGCGGAGGCCGAGATCGAGTACGACGAGGCGCACAAGTCGCCTTCGATCTACGTGCGCTTCGCGCTGCCCGAGCCGAACCTGTACGCCGTCATCTGGACGACGACGCCGTGGACCCTGCCGGCCAACCACGCGATCGCCTACCACCCCGAGTTCGAGTACGTCATCGTCACCGTTGGGGAAGCTCAGCTGGTGGTCGCCGAGAAGCTCGCCGATACCTTCGTCAAGGCGTGCGGCCTCGTCGAGACCGCGGCGCGGCGGCCGTTCGAGACCGCGCGCTTCGCCGAGCTCGGCGCGGCGCGCCACCCGTTCATGGATCGCGACTCGCGCCTCCTCCCCGCCGACTACGTGACCCTCGAGCAGGGCACCGGCCTCGTCCACACCGCGCCGGGGCACGGACAGGATGACTACCTCCTGGGCCGCAAGCACGGCTTGCCGGTGGACGCGCCCGTCGACGATCGCGGCTGCTTCACCGCTGGGCCGTGGCAGGGCGAGCACGTCTTCAAGAGCAACCCGGCGATCGTCGCTCACCTGGCAGCGATCGGCGCGCTGGTCTCGCCGCCCGAGCTGTCGGTCACCCACAGCTACCCGGTGTGCTGGCGCTGCAAGAAGCCGATCGTCTTCCGCGCCACCTGGCAGTGGTTCGCGCGGATGGATCCGGATCGTCCCGACGGGAGCCACGCCGAGATCGACCTCCGCAAGACGGCGCTGGCCGAGGTCGAGCGCACCCAGTTCATCCCGCCGTGGGGCAAGAACCGCATCGGCAGCATGCTCGAGACCCGGCCCGACTGGGTGCTGTCGCGGCAGCGCGTCTGGGGCGTACCGATCCCGGTGCTCTACGACGAGGCCGGGGAGCCGGCGCACTTCGACGCGGCCTTTCAGGACAAGATCGCCGACCTCTTCGAGAAGGAGGGTGCTGACTCCTGGTTCGCGCTGTCGGCGCAGGAGATCGCGGCCAAGGTGGGGATCGACCGCGACGCGGCCGCAACCCTGCACAAGGGGCGCGACATCGTCGACGTCTGGTTCGAGTCCGGCGTGAGCTGGGCGGCGGTGTGCAACGACACGACGGGCTTGACGTCGGCGACGCTCGACGACGCGCGGCCAGTGGATCTCTATCTCGAGGGGTCGGATCAGCACCGCGGTTGGTTCCACTCCTCGTTGCTCGCCTCCTGCGCGTCGACGGGGCACGCGCCCTATCGTGCGGTGCTGACGCACGGCTTCGTGCTCGACGAGCGCGGCCGCCCGTACTCCAAGTCGGAGATCGAGCGTGCCCGCAAGCTCGGTCTCAAGGTGGAGTACATCCCGCCCGACGAGGTCCTCAAGCAGCAGGGCGCCGAGCTCTTGCGCATGTGGGTCGCGCAGGCCGACTTCCGCAACGACGTCAGCTACTCGCGCAACCACCTCACCCAGCTCGGCGAGTCCTATCGAAAGCTGCGCAACACGGCGCGCTACCTCCTCGGCAACCTGGCGGACTTCGATCCGAACGGCGAGCCCGTAGAGCTCGTCGATCCGCTCGACCGCCTGCTGTGGGGGCGCATCGGCGAGCTCGAGCGACGCCTGCGCGACGCCTACAAACAGTACGAGCTGCACGTCGTGCTCCGCGCGCTCATCGACTTCTGCACGACGGACCTCTCGGCGCTGTACTGCGACGTGCGCAAGGATCGCCTCTACTGCGATGGCAAGGCGAGCCTCGAGCGGCGCGCGACCCAGCAGGTCATGTACGCGGCGCTGCGCCTCCTGGCCATCGCCTCAGCCCCGATCCTCTGCTTCTCGGCCGAGGACATCTGGCAGCACATGAGCAAGCGGACCGGGGATCCGGACAGCGTGCACCTGGCGCTGTTCGGCGACGGCTGGGCAGCGACCAACGAGGCGGAGGTCGAGCCCATCTTGCAGCTGCGCCAGCGCGTGCTCGCGGCGCTCGAGGCGTTCCGCGCCGGCGGGCGGGCCTCCCTCGAGGCAAGCGTCGCCATCACCGCACCCGACGAGCTCAAGGCGGCGATCGAGCGCTACGGCCTCGTCAACCTCGCCGACCTCTGCATCGTCTCCGAGATCGTGCTGAGCGCTGGTGCCGACGAGACGATCACGGTCTCTGCAGCGACGGGACATCGCTGCGAGCGCTGCTGGAAGGTGACGCCCAAAGAACCGATTTGCGAACGCTGCTCATCCGTCGTATCCACTGCCCATGCCTCGTAAGGTCGTCTTCTTCGTCATCGCCTTGCTCCTCGCGCTCGGGCTCGATCAGGGCTCGAAGGTGTGGGCGCGCGCCAGCTTGAAGCCGATGCAGCCGCAGGCGATCACCGTCGTGCAGGGCTACTTCGATCTGCAGTACTCGGAGAACACCGGCTCGGCGTTCGGGCTGTTTCGGACCATGCCGGGCGGGCGCTATTTCCTCGGCGCGATCGGCATCCTCGCGCTCGGGCTCGTCTTCATGTACCTCAAGAAGACGCCGCCGGAGCTCGGCCGTCTCGGCGCCGAGCTCGGGCTGCTCGCGGGCGGCGCGCTCGGCAACATCTACGATCGCGTCGTCTATGGACGGGTCACCGACTTCATCTTGTGGAAGGTTGGCACGTACCACTGGCCGACGTTCAACATCGCCGATGCTGCGCTCGTGGTCGGCGTGATCGGCCTCTTCTTCGACATGCGCAGCCTCGAGAAGTCCGAGGACGAGGCGGCGGCCAACGACAAGACCGGCAAGCGCGCCTGAGCGGAGCCGCATGGGGGTGATGCCGCCGTACGATCCGCTGCGCGACCGCAGCGTGCAGTGGGCGAAAGTCAAGGTGCTTGACTGTCAGCCCCCGGCGCCGACGTGGGCGAGGCCGGCGCTCGTGCGGCTCGCCGTGCTGGAGGCGCTGCCGTCGCCGGGTGCGCTGCCGCTGCGGGCGGAGCTGCTCGTCGGCTTCGGACCGCCCCGTGAGGCGGGGCAGGCGTACTTCTACGAGGCGCGGAGCCGCTGGGAGCAAGCGACCTCCGGGACGCCGAGCCTACCGTCCCCTCCGCCGCCCGAGGAGAGCGCGCCCGTCGAACCGACGTATGGTCCCCCGCCTGGCGAGCCCGTGAGCCCGCCGCGGTCGCCGCTCGACGCGACGCCGGTCGAGGTACCGTCGCTCGGCTCGGTGATCTGGGTCTGGCTCACTCAGGCAGACGGCGAGTGGACCATCCCATCGTCGCGCCTCCTCGGCATGCGGGGGCCCGATCAGACGCTCGTGCGCTCGCGCTGGATCGACGATGCGGCGACGGTGCGCGACGAGATCCTGGCCGCGATCGCGTCGCGCTAGTCGTGCTGCCGCTCGTCTTCGGTGTATTCCCGAGCTACGGGCTCTTTCTGCTGCTCGCCTACTTCGTCGGCAGTGAAGCCGCGGTGCGCGCCGGACGCGAGCTCGGGCTGCCGCGCGCGCGCGTGCTCGCCGCGTCGACGCTGCTGCTCATCGCGGCCGTACTGGGCGCGCGGGTCGCGTTCCTCCTCGAGCAGCCGCGCGTCGCGGCCTCGATCGTGGCGCTGTGGCGAGGGGGCCTGACCTTCGTCGGCAGCGTCCCGGCCGTCGCGCTGGGCGCCATCGTGCTTGGGCGCGTCTGGCGCATGCCGCTCCACCAGCTGGTCGATCCGCTCTGCCACGCCGCTGCGCTCGGGCAGGCGATCGGCCGCGTCGGCTGCTTTCTGGCCGGCTGCTGCTACGGGCTGCCGAGCGAGCGCTTCGGCCTTCACTTCGCCGCCGAGTCCGTCGCTGGCCCTGAGCCGGCGCGCTTTCCGATCCAGCTCGTCGAGGCGGTGCTCAGCCTGGCGCTCTTCTCGTTGCTGCGCAGCAACCTCGGCTGGCTCGCGCGCCCCTATCGCACGCTCGGCGCCTATCTGGTCGGGCTCGCGACGATTCGCCTCGTGACCGAGCCGTTTCGTGGGGACCAGGTGCCCCTCTGGCCACGGCTGACGGTGGCGCAGGGCGAGGCGCTGGTCGTGCTCGTCGTTGGCCTGCTGCTGATCGTGCTCAGTCGAAGAGACCGGGCGCGAGCATCGACACCATCTTCGGGAAGTTCTTGATCGACTGCTGCTGCGCCCAGACGCTGGCGGTCTGGATGAGCATCTTTCCCTCGTTGCCACCGAGGTGCTGGCCGATGCGGTAGCGCACCGCGGTCGCGTAGAGCATCATCCCCGCGGCCTCGTACGCGTCGGCCGCCTTGGTGAGCAGGGGCAGCACGTCCTGGTTCTTGCGCTCGAGCCAGGCGCACGCGGCCTCGACCATGCGCGTGTGGCCGCGCGCCCAGGGCGCGATCTTCTCGATCGTCCGCGCCGAGGCGAGCGCCTTCTTGAGCAGCGCTTTGCGGTTGGCGGTGCGGCGTGCCGTCGCCAGGATGACGCGCGCGCGCATATGCTCCGCGTCGACGCGCACGAGCGTGATGCGCATCAGCGGCGAGCGCTCGAGCTCGCTCCAACGCTCGAGCAGCCGCTCGTAGGCGCGCAGCCCTTCGCCGAGGTAGAGGTCGAGCTGCGCCTCGGCGACGAGCGCGTAGTAGTGCTGCATATGGAAGGTCTTCTGCTGCCAGCGGCGCATCGCGTGCAGCACCTCCCGACGACCACCGTCCGGATCATCGAGCGCGAGCCAGTACAGGTTGCAGGCGCCGACGCGCAGGTTCGTGGCGCTGTAGAGATCGCCGCGATCGTGCGCCTCGCGCATGTACTGCGGCACCCGCCGGACGAGCTCGGCGATCTCGCCGGACTGGGCCGCCGCCCACAGGCTGAAGATCTGGGAATTGGCGATCTCCCAGAAGGCGCCGCTCGTGCCGCTGCGCCAGAGCTTCTGCGCGCGATCGCACTCGGCGCGGGCGCGACGGAAGTCGCCGCTCAAGTAGGCGACGATGCCATCGGCCATCATGGCCCAGGCGCGGGTGCGCGGATCGGCGGCCTCGGTCGCGATCCGGCGCGCCTCTTCGATGCACTGGGTGGCTCGCTTGACGTTGGCCGGGGTCGCCATCGCACCGAGGTAGCAGGCCTCGGTGGCGAGCGCGCGAGCGACGCGCACCGGCTCGCCGGTCTCGAGCGCCAGCTGCAGGTGGCGGAGCTGGAAGCGCAGGCCGCGCGTCGGCTCGACCATGCCGAGGCAGACGGCCACCGACCAGCAGACATCGATCGCTGCGACCTGCTGGCGCGTCAGCTGACTCTCGTCGCGGCGCTCGAACGCGATGCCGCGCCAGCGGCTGCGCAACACCTTCCAGTAGAGGCCGAGGGTGCCGATGGGCTGCGTCAGATCGCCGAGGTTCATCGCCGACAGGACGCTGGCGAGGATCGCGAGACCATCCTCGATGAGCCCCGAGCGGAGGAGCTGCTCGGCGGCCCGGCGCTGCAGCTCGATGCTGTCGCCGACGCTCTGCCCGACGGCCGCGGTCAGGTACGCTTGCGCCGCTTCGCGCGCCTTGCCTGCGTTGGCGAGCACGTCGCCGAGGTCGGCTTGCAACTCCGCCCACCCGGCCGTCGAGCGCGGGCCGAGCTCGAGCGCGAGGCGATACAGCCGCGCCGCGCGATCGAAGGCGAAGGCGGTGCTTGCCTGCGACGCAGCAAGCGCGGCGTAGGTGGCGGCGCGCTCGCTCTGTCCGGCGCCGCGCCAGTGCGTCGCCAGAGACTCGGCGTCGGCGCGCCCTGAGCCTTCGAGGCCGAGCGCCAGCCGCTCGTGCAGGTGCCGCACCGCCTCCGGGGTGAGGTGCTGGAGCAGCACGTCGGAGATGCGCGTGTGGTACGGCTCGACGGTGTCCTCGCGGCCTTTGCCGCCGGTGCGCACCAGACGTGCGATGCGCAGGCTGTTGACCCGCTGCAGATACTCGCCGTACTCGAGATCGGCGGCGCGGGCCGCGACGTCTTGCTCGAGCGGCGCGCCCGCGATGACGATGACCTCGAGCAGGTGGCGGGTTGGCTTGTCGAGCCGGTCGAGGCGCGCCGCGAGCGCCTCATCGAGCTTGATGTTGCCCGAGGCGCCGTCGTCGACGACGTGGCGGATCATCTCGACGACGAAGAGCGGATGGCCAGCCGACTCGCTGCACAGCGTCTGTGCATCGATGGGCGCGTCATCGGGCAGCAGGCTGTTGACCAGGGTCAGCGTCTCGTGCGCCTCGAGCGGTCCGAGGCGCAGGCGCCGCACGTCCGCCGCGAGCCCATCGAGCGCCGTCGGCGCGAGCGTCACGTCCGACGAGCGGCTCGACAGCAGGAGCAGCAACGAGGGCGGATCGGGGTGCCGCATGACCTCGGTCAGCAGCGCCAGGCTGTCGAGATCGGCCCACTGCAGATCCTCGACGACGAGCACGACGAGGCGCGAGTCGGCCAGCCGCGCCAGCAGCGTGCGCAGCGCCGCGAACGTGCGCAGGCGCTGCTCCTGCCGATCGACGACGCGCGAGCTCGGCTGGGGCAAGCGCGCGATCGCCTCGACGCGACGGAGCACGGGGAAGACCTGCGCGAGCAGCGCCGCGTCCTCCGGCAGGAGGAGCTCGCACTCGGTGCGCTGCAGCGCCTGGAGGTAGCGGCTCAGCGAATCGACGACGCCATCGAAGGCCTTGTACGGGACGCTCTCGCGCTCGAAGCAGCGTCCCGTCAGCACCACGACGTCGCGGCCGAGCCCATCCGTGAAGTGGCGGATGAGCGCCGACTTGCCGATGCCCGCGGTTCCCTCGACGAGCACGGTGACCGAGCGGCCTTGCCCGACATCGGCGAGCGCGCGCTCGAGCTCGGTGATCTGCTCTCGTCGACCGAGGAAGGGGTGACTGTCCGGCAGGCGGCTCTCGGCCGTGGGTCCGCTCGGCAGCGGCTGCGGCCCAAGCCGCTCGAGGAGCGTCTGCCCGCCGATGCGCGCTTCCGGATCGCGCCGCAGGAGCTGAAGCGCGAGGTCGCAGAGCTCGGCGGGGGCGCTCGGGTTGAGGACGCGCGGGTGGGGCGGCTCCTCGGACTGCTTCTTGATCAGCACCTCGAGCGGCGCGCCGCGAAACGGCGGCAGGCCGGTCAGCGCCTCGTAGAGGATGCAGCCGACCGAGTACCAGTCGGCCGCCGGACCGACCGGGCGCGAAGCAGCCTGCTCGGGCGCCATGTACGCCACCGAGCCGACGACCTGGAGATCGCTCGTCGACGGCGCGGTGCGCATGTCGTGCGAGAGGCCAAAGTCAACGATCTTGACCAACCCGTGCACGTCACACAGGACGTTGGACGGCTTGATGTCGCGGTGGACGACCTTGCGATCGTGGAGGGCCAGCAGGCCCATGGCGAGCTGCGCGAGCGCCTGCCGGAGGCGCGCTTCGTCGAGGAGTCCGCGCTCGTCGCGCAGCGGGCTCTGAGACGGGCAGCACCAGGTGAGGAAGTCGAAGCCGTCGACCAGCTCCATCGAGAAGAACCAGTGGCCCGCCTCGCTGAACAGCTCGCCCAGCGTCACCAGGTTCGGGTGCTGGACGTCCTGCAGGCGTCGAAACTCGTTCTTGAAGCGGAGCAGCGTATCGGCGTTGAGCTGACGGAGCACCTTGAGCGCGACGATGGTGTCACGCTCGCGGTCGTACGCGCGATACACCTCGCCCATCCCTCCCGCGCCGAGGCGCGAGATCAGGTCGAAGCGGGGCGTACCGCGGAACTCTCCCCCAGGCGTAGGCTCAGGCAGCAACACGGGCGGATTCACCTTATCACGCCTTCAGGGGCGAAAGGCAGGGTGCTCATCTGGCGTACCTTGTCGGAGGACCGCCCACATGAGGCGCGCGGTCGCAGCGCTCTTGATCGAGGCGATCGGTGGGGCTAGCGGCTCGGGCGGCCGCGGCGGACATCGCGTCCTCGCACGAAGTAGATCACCAGCTCGGCGATGTTGGTCGCGTGGTCACCGACGCGCTCGAGGTAGCGCGACACCGACGAGAGCGCGAGGCTGCGGCTGAGCTCGGTGTGCTGGCTCGCTGCAGCGTCGAGGATCTCGGCGATGAGCTGGGTGTTGAGACGGTCGATGTTCGTGTCGTCGGCGATCACGCGCTCAGCGAGCGCCGCGTCGTTGCGCGCCAGCGCGTCGAAGGCCGAACGCAGCGCGGCGCGCACCGATCGGCCGAGCTCCTCGAGCAGCGGCGCCGCGACGAGGGGACCGAAGCGGTGCAGCTCCCGCGCGCGCTTGGCGATGTTGACGGCCAGATCCCCGATGCGCTCGATGTCGGTGACCATCTTGAGCGCCAGCGCGACGAAGCGCAGGTCGGACGCGACCGGCTGCCGACGGGCGAGGATCACCAGCGCCATCTCGTCGATGGCCAGCTGGTCCGCGTCGATAGACTGATCGTCCGCGAGCACCCGACCGACGAGCGCCTCATCCTGTCGCAGCAGGGCCTGCAGCGCGCGCTCGAGCTGCTCCTCGGCGCGCCCCGCCATCAGCAGGAGCTGATCGCGCAGCGCGCGCAGCTCGCGCTCGAACGCCAGGCTGGTGTGGCCCGTATCGCTCATCCGAACTTCCCGGTCACGTAGTCCTCGGTGCGCTGCTGGCGCGGGAAGGTCAACAGCTCGCCGGTCGGTCCGAACTCGACGAGCTCGCCCTGATGAAAGAACGCCGTGTAGTCGCTGACCCGCCCCGCCTGCTGCATGTCGTGGGTGACGATCACCATCGTGTAGCGCTGCTTGAGCTCGACGATGAGCTCCTCGAAGCGTGCGGTCGCGATCGGATCGAGCGCCGAGGCGGGCTCGTCCATCAGCAGCACCTCCGGCTCGACCGCGAGGGCGCGCGCCAGGCAGAGCCGCTGAATCTGTCCGCCCGAGAGGCTGAGCGCGCTCGTCGCGAGTCGATCCTTGACCTCGTCCCACAGCGCCACCATGCGCAGGCTGGCCTCGACGCGCTCGGCGAGGACCCGGCGATCGCGCTGTCCGATCAGCCGGAGCCCGAAGGCGACGTTGTCGAAGATGCTCATCGCGAACGGCTGAGGGCGCTCGCGCACCATGCCGACGCGGCGGCGCAGGGCGGCGACGTCGATGTCGGTGCGGTACAGGTCCTCGCCATCGAGGAGGACGCGCCCGCTGACGACGCAGGTGGGATCGAGATCGTGCATTCGGTTGAGGGCGCGGAGGAACGTGGTCTTGCCCGAGCCGGACGAGCCGATCAGCGCGACGACCTCGTTGGGCGGAATCGCCAGCGAGACGTCGCGCAACATGCGCTGGCTCGCGTACGACACGGAGAGGCGCTCGACGATGAGCTTGGCGCTCATGGTCGCCCCTCGGGACGCGACAAGCGATCGGCCAGGAGCTGCAGCACCGACACGGCCAGGACGAGCACCAGCGACGCTCCGGCCGCTACCGCTGCGGCATCGGGGACGAGGCTCTCCGACTGCACGTACCAGACGTGCACGGCGAGGGTCGAGCTCGAAGAGCCAACGCCGGCGGTGAAGATCAGCGGCGCCGATTCGGCGAACACGCGCCCGACCGCGAGCACCAGGGTCGAGGCGAGGCTCGGTGCGGCCGTCGGCAGCGTCACGTCGCGCAGGGTCTGCCAGCGGGTCGCCCCGAGCGAGAAGGCCGCCTCCTCGAGCGCCGGCGGCACGCGCTCGAGCGCCGCCTGCGTGGCGCGGACGACGAAGGGCAGGTTGACGACGGCGAGGGTCAGCGCGGCGCCGAGGCGCGAGAAGCCCCAGCCGAGCGCGACCACGAAGACGACGAAGCCGAACATGCCGACCACGATCGAGGGGAGCGCCGCCATCGTGTCGACGAGGAAGCGCAGCGCCGCCACGCCTCGCGTCGGTGGAGCGAGGCGCTCGAGCCAGATGCCGGTCGCGATACCGAGCGGTGCGGTGATCAGCGTGGCGATTACCGCTAGCAGCGCGGTGTTGTAGAGCTGCGGCCCGATGCCGCCCCCGGCGCCGATCTCCGTCGGAGCCCCGAAGAGGAACGAGGGCGTGAGCTGCGGCAGCCCCAGCCAGACGATCGCGCCCAGCCCGGCGAGCAGCAGCGCAGACACGCCGATCGTCACGCTCCACAGGAGCGTCGTGGCGAGGCGCTCGAATAGCCCGCTCGGCTGGGTGGGCCGTGGCGACGGGAAGGTGCGGCTCACGCCGGCACCCGGCGCTGCAGTCGGCGAGTGATCGCCAGCACGAGCAGCGAGGCGAGCAGCAGCGATGCGGCCATCGCGAACAGCGCGTCCGAGTGCGGGTTGCCGGTGCGCAGCGTCCCGAGCTCCGTCACCAGCGCCGAGCCGAGCGTCGCGGCTGGCGTGTGCAGGCTCGAGGGCGGCAGGGGCGCGCCGCCGACGACCATCTGCACGGCGAGGGCCTCGCCGAGGACGCGGGCCAGCCCGAGGAGTGCCGCGGTCAGCAAGCCCGGACGCGCGGTCGGCCAGACGACGTGACGGAACGTCGAGAGCCGGGTCGCGCCGAGCGCCAGCGCCTCCTCGCGGAGGGAGCGAGGCAGCGACTCGAGCACGTCGAGCATCAGGAGCGTGATCGTCGGCAGCGCGACCAGCACGAGGACGGCCGCTGCCGCCCCGAGCCCGAGTCCCGGCGAGCGGGTGCGCACCGCGATCTGGGGTACCAGCAAGACGAGCCCGACGTAGCCGAAGACCACCGACGGAATCGCTGCGTAGATCGACAGGAGCTGGCGGCCGAGCCGGCGCACCGGGGGCGTGGCCAGCTCCGAGAGCGTCGTCGCGCACGCCGCGCCGAGGGGCACCGAGACCACGAGGGCGAGGCCACTGGCGACCAGCGAGCCGAGCACGAAGGGCAGCAGCCCGAAGCGCCCCTGCGCCGGATCCCAGGTGGCGCCGAAGATCGACCCGTGCGTCGAGACGATGGCGCGCAGTGCCGGCAGCGAGACGAACAGCACCACGGCGAAGAGCGTCGCAAACACGAGCAGCGCGGCGAGCCGCAGCAGGATGAGCTGCCATTGCGCCGATCTGCCGGCTGCGGCGCGGAGGGCCCCGTCGAAGGTCGCGGTCGTCATGGGATCGATCCGACGGGGAGATAGCCGAGGCGCGGCAGCTCGTCGCGCTGAAACTCCGGCGAGGTGACCAGCTCGACGAAGGCGGCGACGACCGGGCGCGGCGCGCGCGCCGTGACCAGGTAGCCGCGCGCCGCGAAGGGATAGGTGCGGGCCTCGAGCGTCTCTGGCGACGGCAGGACCCCGTCGATCGCGAGGGCGCGCAGCGGCGGTCGCACGTAGGGCAGGGGCAGGTACGAGATCGCGCCCGGCAGGACGGCCAGGGTTCGGGCCACGCTGCCAGCGTTGTCTCCGACGGGAGCGTGGGGCTCGAAGCGATCGGCCCCGGCGAAGAAGAGGCGCTCGAACAGGCGGCGGCTGCCCGAGCTGCGCGGCCGGTTGACGACGAAGATCGCGCCCGGCTGGCCTCCGAGCTCGCCCCAGTCGCGCAGCCGCCCCGAGAAGATCGCGGCGATCTGATCGCGGCGCAGGCTCAGGTCGGCAGGAAGATTGGGCCCATCGGAGGCCGTGATCGCGAACGCGGTCGTCGCGACCGCGTGGCGCTCGAGCGACGGCAGCTCCTCGGGGGGCTCGAGGTCGAGGCTCCCGAGATCGATGACGCCCTGCTGCACTTGCCAGAGTCCCTGCAGCGAGCCCCCAGCCATCACGTCGATCGTGACGGTGGGGTGAAGCTCGCCGAATCGACTCGCGGCGTGGCGCATCAGCGGTAAGAGCGCGCTCGATCCGCCGACGACGAGGTGCTCCTGGTGGCGCTCCCCGAGACAGCTCGGCAGCACCCAGAGCGCCACGGCGATCAGGCAGGCGCGTCGGGCTCGCGCTGTCGCCCCTGGTGACCGGCCTGCCAATCGCGCCGCGGAGGCCACGCCGGTCAGTCCCCCGGCTGACGAATGCGGTAGCCCATGCCGCGCACCGTCTCGATGATCTCGCCCGCTGCGCCGAGCTTGTCCCGCACACGCTTGATGTGCGTGTCGATGGTGCGCGTCTCCACCTCGGGCGACGTGTTCCAGACGTTGGTGAGCAGCTCGTCGCGCGTCCGCACGCGACCGCGCCCTTCGATCAAGAAGACCAGCAGGCGGAACTCGAGGAAGGTGAGCGGAATCTCGACGCCGGCGACGCGCGCCAGGAAGGCGTCCACGTCGAGCTCCAGCTCGCCGGCGCGCAGCACACGCCGCTCTCCGGGAGGGGCGCTGGTCTGCCCGCTGCCGTGTGCCGCCTGCTTGCCGCTCTGGCGATCCAGGCGTCGACAGAGCGCGTCGACGCGCAGCACCAGCTCGCGCACCGAGAAGGGCTTGACGACGTAGTCCTCGGCGCCCAGCTCGAGCCCGACGATCCGATCGGTCTCGGTGCCCCGCGCCGTCAGCATGAGGATCGGGATCGCCTGCGTCTTCGGATCGGCCTTGAGCCTACGGCACACCTCGGTGCCCGAGACGTCGGGCAGGTTGAGGTCGAGCAGGATGATGCGCGGCTGCAGGCACGCCGCGAGCTCGAGCGCCTCCTTGCCGTTGGGGGCCTGGGCCGTCGCGTAGCCGCCCTGCTTCAGGTTGAAGTCGACGAGCTCGCGAAGGTCGGGCTCGTCATCGACGATCAGCACCAAGCTCATGCCTTCATCCTGACGTGGAGGCGCGGCAGCGTCGGTTACGTTCGTGTGAAATATCCCGACCTCGGATCGAGGAGGGCGCTTGCGATCGGCGCTCATGGCGTCGGCAGCATAACCGTGAATTTGCTCCCTGTGCCGACCTCGCTATCGACCACGATGGAGCCGCCGTAGGCCGCGCAGAGGTGCTTGACGATCGACAGCCCGATACCCGTGCCGCCAACGGCGCGGCTGCGAGAGTCATCGACGCGGTAGAAGCGCTCGAAGAGCCGCTGCGTCTGGTCGCGCGCGATGCCCGGGCCCGTATCCTCGACGACGATGGCGACGGCGCCCGGGCGCGGCTCCGCGGTCAGGCGCACGCGGCCGCCCTGCGGCGTGTACTTGATGGCGTTGTGCACGAGGTTGTAGACGATCTGCTCGACGCCCTGACGCTCGGCGGCGACGGGGGGCAGCTCACCGCGGGTCTGCAGCTCGAGGCCGACCCCCCGGTCTTCGGCGTCGCGCTCGAGCATGGCGATCACCTGCTGGAGCACCGGACGCAGCGTCACCGCCTCGATCTGCGGACGGTAGCCGTGCTCGAGGCGGGACAAGTCGAGCAGCTCGCGGGTCAAGCGCTCGAGTCGCTGGGCGTGACGCTCGAGGATCGCGAGGAACGAGGCGCGGGCCGTCGGGTTCTCCGCCGCGCCGGCGAGCAGCGTCTCGGTCGCGCCGAGGATCGCGGCCACCGGGGTGCGCAGCTCGTGGGAGGCGTTGGCGACGAAGTCTCGCCGCACTCGATCGAGCCGCTCGGCCTCGCTGACGTCCGCGACGACGAGGACCAGCGCGGGCTCCTCGCCCTTCCCGAAGGGGTGGATCTCGACCGACAGCGCGCGGGTGTCCACCTGCAGGACGCGACGTTGGCGCTCGCGCGTCTGCGACGCGAGCTGGAGGAGCTCGGCGAGGGCCGGCAGGCGCACCGCCTCGAGCGGCGTCAGCCCCTCGACCGGCGGCCGGATCCCCAGCAGCTCGACATAGGCGCGGTTGGCGACCGCGATCCGCCCCCCCTGGACGAGCGCCAGACCCTCCTGCATCTGATCGAGCATGGAGCGGACGCGCGCCTCGTTGCCGGCGTAGGTGAGGCGCTCTTCGACGATCCGTCGGCGGACCGAGTCGACGGTCAGGGACAGATCGCCGACCTCGTCGGGGAGCGCTGGCTCGGCGCGACTGGGCTGCGAGTCGAGCAACCCCTCGGTGTCTTGCTTGGCCTGCTGCAGGCGCCGCGTCAGGCGGTCCGCGGTGGCCCGGCTGAGCACCGCACCGACGAGCAGGAGCAGGATCGTCTGGCCAAGGAACAGACGATCGACCAGCTTGACCGTCTCGTTCTCGCGCTCGACGTCGCTGGTGCGCGCGCCGACCCGCACCAGGCGCTCGTGCTTGCCGCGGCAGGCGACGTAGGCCGTCGTCACGCCCGCCGCCGCCGAGAGGCGCACGCTGCGGGCGCTCGGCGCTCCCCCGAGGACCGCTTGCAGCTCCGGCTCGCCAGCGACGGCAAAGAGCGCACGCCCTTCGGTGTCGAACGGCGCCGCTCCCGGCTCGGCGACGTAGACGACGCGAGCGGGCAGGGCGCGCGGCGTCGCCAGGTCCGCGAGCAGCTGGCACTCGCGCTCGAGCTCCGCGAAGCGCTGCTCGAGCTGGCGCTCCCCGAGCCAGCGCCGGAAGCCGCCGACGTAGACCGCGCTGGAGATCGCCGCCGTGACGGCGAAGGCGAGCGCGAAGGAGCGAGCGATTCGCACCGCGCTGCTCTACGCTAGCCGCGCCCGAGGATCAAGGCACCTCGTCCGCGCCGATGTCGAAGCTCGGGCCGAGCGGCCGCGCCTGCCCATCGACGTCGCGGGCCGGACCGTCGGCGAGCTGGTCGATGCAGCAGGCCAGATTGTTCGCGGTGCGTCCGCCGAGGTGGTAGTCGTGCGCGCCGGCGAAGTCAGGCGGCTTGTTCTCTGCGCCGACGAGCGTCACGTTGGCGCGGAGGCGGGTCCCGCTGGTGCCGTAGAGCGGGCTCTGCGCGAGCAGGGAGTTGTTCCAGAGAATCGAGGCGTCGATGGCGAGCGTCGTGCCGACGTGCTTGTTGTGCACGGCGCCAGCGCGGCCCGCGGCCGGAGGCGCCTGATTGTTGACGATGGTGAGCGAGCGCAGCGTGACGTCGAGCGGCGTGTCGATCTCGAGGCCCGGCCCGAGGTTGTCGCCGACGATCGAGCTGTCGAGCGCGAGCGTGCCACCGCTGTGCTGGAGGCCGCCCTGACGGTTGCCGAGCAGGCGCAGCGCCGTGGCGCTGAGGCTGCAACCAGCGCTCTCGATGCCGAACCCGCCGGCGTCGGCGGCGACGAGGCGCGCCAGGACGAGCTGGGTGGCGCCCGTGCAGCGCAGGTTGGGCAGCGCGCCCTTGGTGCCGGCGAGGCGCAGCCCGGCGATGGTGACGGTGCCGGCGACGTCGGTCAGCGCGAGCGCCGGCGTGTCGCCGCCCTGCACGACCGCCTCGAGCGGGGACCCGACGTCGGGACCGAGGATCTCGACGCTGCTCGTGATCGTCGCTGCGCCGTAGGGCTTGCTGGCGCCGCGGACGCGCACGACGGTCTTGCCACCCAGGCTCGCCAGCGCGGTCTGCAGGTCGCAGTACGGGGCGATCGTCGAGCCGTCAGCGCCGCTGCAGCTCGCCGCCGCGTCGACGAGGGCGAGCTGCGACGTGGCCGCGCAGGTCCCGTCGAGACGACACGCGTCCGAGGCGCACTCGGCGTGGGCGGCACAAGCGCGGCACTTGGCGGATGGATCGCAGATGGGGCGTTCGGGTGGGCAGATGCCCTGGGCCATCGGGGACGCGCCGGGCGTGCACTCGGGGTTCGCCATGTCGGGCGGGCCGAGATCCTCGATGGCGGCGTCGGAGATCGAGCGGGTGGCGCACAGCCCGCGCGTCTGTCCGCTCCCGCGCGCGCACGCCGCCCCCGTCGGGCAGTCGCGATCCTCGCTGCAGACGATCGCCTCTCTGACCCGGCAGCCGCAAAGGAGCGCGACCGCCAGCAGGGCGAGCCTGGCCCTACCAGCCGCTGAACTCGACACGCAGCGGCGCATGATCCGAGGCGGGGTTGAACTCCGAGGCGGGCGTCATGTCGATCTCGTCATGGAAGATGTCGACCCGCCGCAGCGACTGCCACAGCGAGCTCGAGACCATGACGTGATCGATCAGACGCCGCTCGCCGTTGTGGGTCGTGGAGTAGCGCTTGTGCGACGGGACCGCGCGCATGCAGTTGAGCAGCCGCTCGGGATCGGCCAGGTCGGTCGGTGCGCCGATGTCGCCTGCGATGATGCGCAGCGATGCGGCGTCCGGCTGATCGTTGAAGTCGCCTGCGACGATCACCGGCAAGCCTTGCTTGAGCAGGTCTGAGACGCGGCGGCGCACGAACAGCGCCTCGGCGAGCCGCGACACGAAGCTGCGCGCGTAGGCCTGAGCGCGCTCGTCGAGCGAGGTGATCCGCTTCGAGTCGCCCGACGCGTCGACGAGCGGCAGCGGCAGGTGGGACTTCAAGTGGATGCCGATCAGCGCGAGCTTGCCGCCGTCGGGCCGCTCCAGGATGAGCTCGAGCATCGGTCGATGCAGGCGCAGGCGACCCGCGAACGGGTGCGGATCGCCCTCGAGAAAGATCGGGAACGGCAGCTCGTCTGGCGAGTGCTCCGTCGCTTCCAAGATCGGCCAGCGCGTCAGGACGCCGACGGCGATGCCGCGACGACCGGGGCGTGCCGAGATCGGACGGTGGTAGCCACCGTACTGCTCATCGCCGGTGGCGAGGTAGCGGGGCGCGAGGCGCTGGCGGAGCTGCTCGAGGACGGTGTTGCCCTTGACCTCCTGCAACACCACGATGTCCGCGTCGAGGCGCGTCAGGATGCGCGCGATGACGTTGAGCTTGCGACGATAGAAGCGCGTCGCGTCGGCCTGGCGCTCCGGCGACCAGCCGTCGCGATCGAGCCCGGCGATGACATGCGGGGGCTTGTCGTCGAAGAAATCGAGCGTGTTGAAGGTGGCGACCGAGAAGCTCTGCATCACGAGTCCTCTGACCGGGGGATCGTGCGCTCGCCTCGCTGGTCTTTCTCGCACATTGCTTCGTTGCTCCTTCCTCAAAGCCATGAAGGCTTCCGCGGTCGTCGCGCCTCGCACTGCGCAAGAGATCCTGCGCGATGCGAGCCCACGACACCCCGGTCAGAGGGCTACTCGGCGGCCGCCTCTTTGCTACCGACGAGCGTCAGGTTGAGGCCGACCTGCACGTTGCAGGGCTTGCCGTCGACCATGATGATCGTCTTGCCGTTCAGGTACCAGCCGAACGAGCCCGTCGAGAACTGCTTGACCTCGGCGAGCATCTCGTTGCCGTTGATCGTGATGCGCACCGGCTCGGCCTTCTCGGTGAACTGCGCGCGCGTGACTGGACAGGCTGTCTTGGCCATGGAAGAACCCCCTTTGGGAGCCCCGGAGCATACGACAAACGGGGTGGCGATGGAAAGCACGCGGCGGAGCGCTCCTTTCGTGCCGTGGCGGATGGGCTGTGATAGGGGTGGGGGTGCGGCAGATGGCGCAGCAGAGATCTACAACGGAGCTGGTCGGCGAGCTGGTCGAGCTCGCCAGCGCGCTGCCGTCCGGTGACCTCGAGCGGCGGCGCCTCGTCGAGACCACGCTCGGAGAGCTGCGGCAGCGCTACCGCATCGCGCCCGGGTTCTTCTCGCCGGACGACATCACGCGGCTGCGCGAGGTCAGCCAGCGGCTCTCGACGCAGGGGCGCCCGGCGCCCGACGAGGTCCTGCAGTCGACCTGGGGCTACAGCGAGTTCCGCCCCGGCCAGCGCGCGATCATCGACGCGGTGCTGGCCGGCCGCGACTGCGTCGGCATCATGCCGACCGGGGCGGGCAAGTCACTGACCTACCAGCTCCCGGCCCGGGTGCTTGGCGGGACGACGCTGTGCATCTCGCCGCTCATCGCGCTGATGAAGGACCAGGTCGACGCGCTCTGCGAGCTCGGCTTTCGCGCGACCTATCTCAACTCGACCCTCGATCCCGAGGAGCGGCGGGCGCGCATCCGCGGCCTGCAGCGCGGCGAGTACGAGATCGTCTACGCCGCGCCCGAGGGGCTCGAGGCCTCGGTGGGCTGGGCGCTCGACGGGGTCAGCCTGCGCCTCATCGCCGTCGACGAGGCGCACTGCATCAGCCAGTGGGGGCACGACTTCCGCCCCGCCTATCGCAACCTGGCGGGGCTCAAGCACCGCTTCGGGCGCGTGCCGGTGCTGGCGCTGACCGCGACGGCGACGCGCGAGGTGTTCCACGACATCATCGAGCAGCTGGCGATGGACTCGCCCGAGCTGGTGCGCGGCTCGTTCTTCCGACCGAATCTGCACCTGCACGCGTTTCGCAAGAAGGACGAGACGCAGCGCCCCACCCGTCGGCACGTCGCCGAGCTGGTGCTGGCGCGGCGCGGGCAGTCGGGCATCGTCTACTGTCTGTCGCGCAAGTCCGTCGAGAGCACGGCCGAGTATCTGCAGGAGTGCGGCATCAAGGCGCGCGCCTACCACGCCGGGCTCGAGCCGGGCGTCCGCAACGAGGTGCAAGAGCAGTTCGCGCGCGACGACATCGACGTCGTCGTGGCGACGGTGGCGTTCGGGATGGGCATCGACAAGTCGAACATCCGCTTCGTCATCCATCGCGACATGCCGCGCTCGATCGAGGGCTACTATCAGGAGATCGGTCGCGCCGGTCGCGACGGGCTGCCGTCCGACTGCGTGCTGTTCTACTCGTACGCCGATCTGCTCGCGCTCGATCGCCTGCTCGCGGACGCGCCGCCCGAGGTCGCGGTGCAGAAGCGCGAGCGCTGTCGACAGATGCTCGACTTCGCCGAGGGCGCGGGCTGTCGCCACCAGGCGCTGTGCGGCTACTTCGGCGAGCGCGTCGGGCGCTGCAGCGAGTCCTGCGATCGCTGCCGGCCGCGGCCGCTCCTCGACGAGGCGGTGGCGCGGATCGGCGAGCGCCAGGCGCGGCCACAGCGCGGCAAGGCGGCGCCGATGCTCGAAGGAGGGGGCGCGTCGAGCGCGCCCGTGGTCTACGACTCGCAAGAGGAGCAGACCTTCCAGCTGTTGCGCGCCTTCCGTCGACGGATCGCCGACGCGCGCTCCGTGCCGGCCTACGTGATCTTCTCGGACGCGACCTTGCGCCACCTGGCGCAGCGCCAGCCGCGCAGCTTCGACGAGCTCGGCGCGATCCCCGGCATCGGCCGCAAGAAGCTCGCCGAGTTCGGCGACGCGCTCTTGCAGCTCCTCGGCGCCGACCCGGCGTAGCCCTGAATCCAGCCTGCCCGCGGCTCGCTGGGATCGGGTCGCGGCGCAGGCTAGCCGAGGAGCTGCCGCACGATCGTCGGTCCGCCGAAGATGAAGGCGGTGTAGATCTGCGCCGCGTCGGCCCCGGCGGCGAGCCGCTCGTCGAGGGCTGCCTTGCTGTCGATGCCCCCGGCGGCGATGAGCGGCACGTCGCGCCCGACGGTCTGGCGGAGGAGCTTGGTCACCGCGAGCGCGCGCACCGCGAGCGGCGCGCCCGACAGCCCGCCCGCCTCGAGCCCGGCCAGCTCGCCCTCGCGTCGCACCGTGGTGTTGGTGGCGATGAGGCCGAAGCCCCGCGCCTTGGCCGCGGTGGCGACGGTGACGAGGTCCTCGTCCTCGGCGTCCGGTGACACCTTGAGGAAGATCGGCGCGGTGAGCTTGCGCTTGTCCCGCACCGTCGAGATCGCGTCGAAGAGCTGGGCCAGCCGCGCGGGCTCGTGCAGCTTGCGCAGATCGGCCGTGTTGGGCGAGCTGATGTTGAGGGTGAAGTAGTCGCCGAGCTCGCAGAGCCGCTCGAGGCAGAGCGCGTACTCGGCGGGCGCCTCCTCGAGCGGGGTCTTGGCCGACTTGCCGACGTTGATGCCGATCGGTACCGGGCGATCGCGCAGGCGCTCGAGGTGACGGGCCGCGTTGGCGACGCCGATGTTGTTGAAGCCGAGGCGGTTGACCAGGGCGCGCCGCTCTGGATAGCGAAACAGCCGCGGCCGCGGATTGCCGGGCTGGGCGTGCCAGGTCAGGGTGCCGACCTCGATGAAGCCGAAGCCGAGCGCCGCCAGCGACGGGATCAGCTCGGCGTTCTTGTCGAAGCCGGCCGCGAGGCCGAGCGGGTTGCGCAGCTTCAACCCCGCCAGCGTCGTCGGGCGATCGGGGGGGCTGGCGAGGCGCCGCAGCAGCGACAGCATGCCGGGGATCTGCGGCGCGGTGCGCAGCAGCTCGACGGCGCGCTCGTGCGCCGTCTCGGGATCGACGCGGAAGAGGAGAGGTTTGGTCAGCTCGTAGAGCGCGGCAAGCACGGGGGCCTCGTTGGCAAGAGGGCTACAGGTACGACAGCCAGGGGTTCTGGCTGCGCGCCTTGGTCCGCGCATACCAGCGACACGGCAGGTAGAGCAAGAGGAGCGCGGCGATCCAGACACCGTAGACGACCGTCAGGTCGAAGCCGAAGCGCGACTCCTCGAGGAAGTGGGTCGGCAGCGGGATGTCCTGCACCCGCGCCGTCGCCACCGTCGCGCCGTGAATCAGGGGGATGTGCAGCAGATAGAAGAAGAGCGGCACCCGCCCGAAGACGAGGAAGGGGTTGCCGTCGGAGACCTGGACCCGATCGAGCGCGGCGAGCAGCAGCGCGAGCGGGCCGAGGGTCATGCAGAGGTAGAGCAGCGACGGAGGATACTTCTGCGTGTTGAGGAACGACCAGAGCGAGAAGGCCGGATCGTTCTGCAGGGCAAAGGGGCGCGGGTCGCCATAAAGGTTGCTGCCGCGCAGCGCCGCAAACAGCAGGAGGGCGCCCGCACCGGCGAGCAGGAGCGCGCGTCGCCGTCGCTGACCGTCCCACGCGAAGACCGGCGCGACGCAGAAGCCGAGGGCCATCACCGCGAACCACGGCACCAGCGGATAGACGAGGAAGACCGTGTGATCGTCGACCTTGGCGAGCGGCCCCATGCGGTGCAGGAACGTCCACAGCGGGCTGCGACTCTCGACGGCGTCGAGCAGGTTGTGCCCGGCGATGAAGACGATCGCGACGGCGGCGAGCACGGGCCGCGGCAGGAACTGCAGGGCGGCGAGCAAGACCATCGAGAGGCCGAGCACCCAGATCACCTGCAACCCGACGAAGTGGTAGCCAGGGTCGAAGGTCCACGCGAGGTGCACGAGCGTCACCTCGAGGAGCACCAGCCAGAGGCCGCGGCTCAACAGGAAGCGGGCCAGGTCGAGCCGCGTCTTGCCGCGGTCGCGCGTGATGCCGGCCGAGACGCCCGCGAGGAAGACGAAGGTCGGGGCGCAGAAGTGCGTGACCCACCGGGTGACGAACAGCGCCGAGCTGGTGCGCTGCAGATCGGTCGGATCGAAGTGCGCGGCCGAGAAGTAATCGCGGACGTGATCGAGCGCCATCAACATCATGACCAGGCCACGCGCGAGATCGATCGACTGGAGCCGAGCCTTCATGCCACCGCGACTCTAC